>JAEZZE010000064.1 GCA_023418755.1 Bacillota bacterium
TCGCAAGGCTGCCCCTTGATCCGGGGTTTCGCACGGATTCGCGCTTTTCCGAGCTTGATGCGGAGTTTCAAGGATCAGCGCTTTTCCGCGCCCGCGGATGGGGGGATGCTCCAATCGACTTCCGCGCCTATGCCGAGTATCGCCCCGCCGCCCGGCTCGTATTCGCCGTAGCCCGTCAGCTCTACCTTAGCGATCTCTAACCGTCCGCCGTAAACCGCCAGCCGCAACGAAACCGAGGATTGCTCCGGCAGCAGCCTGTAGCTTCCCCATGCATAGCCGTTCGACCAAAATCCGTTGAAAGCCGCCGATTGCGCCCCAAGGGTGAGCGTCCGCGTTACGGCCGAGTAGCGGAATCCGGTAGCGGCGACGACAGCCCCCCAGCTGTTCATGGCGCGAACATAATGACTGCCTGCTTCGGCTTCGTTAAACGGATTGCGTTTGCGCCCGTCGTATCGCGAGCGGGTATCCGCTATTACCGTATAAGCTTCCTCCGCCATTCCCTCGTAGATCATGCTCGCGGCCGCCGCGTATTCCAGACCCGTGAACACTTCGCTAAAATACGGGAACGGATACTCCGGACGTTCCGTCCCGGGATAGGTGCAGACGAGCAGGGCGGCTTCCTCGTTCAGAGCATACGAACGCATAGGGTTAAAATGATCGCGCAAACCGGTTTTGCGGTTATGCCGATGAACCGCCCGCAGCGCGCTGCGGATATTTTCGGGCTTGGCCAAATAGCCGAGCCCGTACGCATGCGCCATCAGTTGACCGACGGTCTGATCGACCAGGCAGCCGTCTCCCAGTTGCAATTCGGGGTCGGATTCGTTCACGGCCCCTTCGCCGGTCTGCAGCCCGTTCATCAAGCGCTCCTGCCGGAAAGGACGAACAAGCTGGCGATAGTATTCCCCGTTGAACAAGTGCTCGTCTATCCAGCGGCTTCCGCGATCAAACAAGCCGCGGCAGCGGGCCGAGAACGAAGCCTCTCCCAAATAGGCGGCCATCTCCTCCGCCGCTCGCAGAGCTCCCAAGTACCAGAAAGCCGTTAGCGGATTAGGACCGTGAAATTCAACGTCGTACGTCACGTGCTGACAATTCTCCATCACGCCATCCTGGTCTTCGTCCCAGCCTCCTTCGCGCCATGCGAACTCCAGAGCCCGGCGAGCGCCGGGCCAGAGCTTCCGCAGCCACTGGTCGTCCCCGGAGAGCGTCCACTCGCGGTAGAGCCTCATTATCGAACCCATTTGCCCGTCGGCGGCCGCTACGCCGAAATCCCGCGCCCGATCCAACGGAAGATTCATTCGGTGATTCAGCAAGCCAATCGAATCGACCGCGTACAGAAACTCGGTCTCCCTCACGGATGCGGCGAGCGCACCGAAAAGGAAGGGCGTCGCCAGCTCATAATTCCAGACGTGCGTGACCGTCCCCTGACAGCAGCCTTCATGATCGCTGCAGCCTTCCCATCCATGGAATCGTCCGTCCTCGGTACGGAAGCAGGTCTGCGTCCGAAGGGTGGACAAATTGGCGAGCGCCGCCTCTTTCACCTGCGGCGGAAGATCGCTTGAACAGAAGACATTCGCGAAATCTACCGTGCTTCCCTCAAGCGCTGGCAGCTCGCCGAATGTCCGCACGGCAGCATCGCGTGCATCGGCGTATAAGGTGGCGTAGTAATTGCCGACCCTTACGGGAGATTCGCAGCGGCAGACGCCTCCCCCGCAGCACCTGGTATTGTCCATCTCGACTTTGGGCTTGATCAGCACATCGTAGGACTGCCGGTTCGGAAAATGCCAGGAGACAACGAAGGTCACCGTTCGAACCTCCCCTGCAGGAACCGTTATAGAGGCGCAGAGCGACGCAACCGGGCGATCCTCGCGCCAGGCCCCGGCGTTCTCGAGTCTTCCGTCGGCGGAGAAATCTTCCCAGAAATGCTTCAGTCTCTCGCCCCATCCGTGCTTGATATGCCAGCCTCTCCAGTCCTGGCTGTAGGTGACGTCCCGAGCATCGGTAGCGATGGCCATCGTGCCGAAGCGCTCGGAATCGGCTGCCGTGCCTTCGGTGCTCAACAGCAGACCCTTCACGCTCTTCTCCTCGGCAGCGTCTTCGAAATATTCGTTCCGGTTACGGCTCGGACTGCCCTTAAGGCCGTCGGCGCCAATGAAGTTCTGGAGGCATCCGCACACCGAAGCCTCCACTTCTTCCTCTCCGTCATTGCCAAGCTCTACGTGGAGAATAAAGGCCGGGATGCCGCTTCGATCCGGATCGCCGGGGACGAGCGGATTAAACGCTTTGAGACGAACGCGAAGCGGGACGTCCTCATCCGTTAGCAGCACCTGCGCCAATGGATAGGCCGCCCGAAATTCGCTTTCGCGAAAGTGGGGCAGCCCATGGTTCGGAACCGGGCAGCCGTGCGCGCCTTCGTAGTCCTCCGGCGCGATCGGCCCCTCCAGAATGCGGGCGGCTTTCGAGCCGTCTTTCTTACGCGTATACAGCGCAAAAAACGATGAATCGGGCGTAAACCCCTTGGCAGGCCGGTTTACGATTTCCCAGTCCCGCAGATTGCCCCGGCCTCCAAGCGAAATCGTACCCGTGCCGATCCCGCCGATCGGCATAGCGATTTTACGAAGCCGCTCACTCGTATAAGCGGTCAGATAAGGCCATTCCATCACGCTCAACTCCATCCGATGTTTATCCCTTCAAGCCCGTCAGCGCAATCCCCTGAATCAGACTTCGCTGTCCGATCAGAAAAACAACAATGCAAGGAAAAATGACGACCGCGGATGCAGCCATTAATAGCCCCCATTCGGAGCTGTACGTCCCTTGGAAAAATTGCAGGCCGAGCGCCAGCGTATACTTGCTTTCATTCTTCAGGTAGATCAGGGGACCGAAAAAATCGTTCCAATGAAACAAAAAAGCGAACAGCCCGACCACCACCAAAGCAGGCTTGCTTAGCGGCAGGATGACGTTCCAGTAGATTCGGGACAGACCCGCTCCGTCCACGAAAGCCGCCTCGTCCAAATCGCGGGGAATGCCCAGGTAGAACTGCCGCAGCAGAAAGATATTGTAGGCCCCTCCCCCGAACCATGCGGGAACGATGAGCGGCACGAACGTATTGTAAAACCCCAATTCCTTCCACGCGATAAAGGTCGGAATCAATGTAACGGCGCTGGGCAGCATCATGCCGGTCAACAGAAGACCGAATACGGCGTTTCTGCCTTTCCATTGGATGCGCGAGAAGCTGAAAGCCGCCAGCGAGCTTGTTAAGAGAATGCCTGCGACGGACCCCAGAACGATAACGGCGGTATTCAGAAAAAATCGGCCGAACGGCACGAACGTCAGCGCATTCTCGTAGTTGCTGAACTGGATGGGATCGGGAATCCAACGCGGCGGCACTTCGAAGATTTGCGTCAGCTCCGTTAACGAGCTTCTGAGCATCCAGATGAAAGGCATGACAAAGAGACACGACAGCACGATCACCGTCGTATAGAGGAAAATTCTGACCGCTAACCTATTTCGCTTCATCGATGCGCTTCGCCCCCCTCGTAATAAACCCACTTCGATGTCCGGAAGACGAGAGCCGTGCAGGTGAGAATAATCAGGAACAGCACCCAGGCCAAGGCCGACGCATAGCCCATGTTCGCATTTTGAAAGGCCTCCCGCCAAATATAAAAGACGTAGAAGAGACTGGCGTTGTTGGGTCCGCCGTTCGTCAAAATGTAAGCTTCCGTGAACACCTGAAAAGCGCCGATAAAGCCCATGACCAGGTTGAAGAAGATCGTCGGCGTCATCATCGGAATCGTGATGAACGCAAATTTGTGCAGCGCGTTCCCTCCGTCGATCTCCAGAGCCTCGTAATAATGCTCGGGAATGCCTTTCAGTCCGGCGAGGAAAATGACCATCGTTCCGCCCGTTCCCCACAGGCCCATCATTACGATGGACGGAATGACCATCGTCTCCGAGTAGATCCACAGACTCGTAGGCAGACCGATCGCCGACAGCATATGATTAAGCAAGCCGAGGTCGGGGTTGTAAATCCACATCCAGATCATCGCCGAGGCGACAACCGGCACGATCGAGGGCAGGTAGAAGATCGTGCGAAACAAGCCGAGGCCTCTGATCTTCGCGTTAAGCAGCAGGGCGATCATAAAAGAAAAGCAGATAAATGCCGGAACGGCCAGACATACGTATAAAAAGGTGGCCCCTATTGACTTGTAAAAAAACGGATCGGCCCCGGAGAACATCCGGCTGTAATTGTCCAATCCGATAAAGGACGGCGTATTGAACACCGTGTAATCGGTCAGGCTCAGCGCCAGACTTGCCGCCATGGGACCCGCGATGAAGAGCAGGAAGCCGACAATCGCCGGTCCCGCGAATAACAGACCATAGAGCACATTGCGTTTGTTGGATCTGATCGTTAACTCCCTCATGCCGCACCTCCCGATAGACGACAACGCGGGCTTCCCTACACGGACGGCCCGCGTTGTCCGAACTTGGCTACATTTTCACTTCGCGTCGGCCGATGCCGACTTCCAGAACTTTCGGCTCAATGGCCCGCATCGCTTCTTCCGCCGTCTGTTCGCCGGTCCAAACCTTGTCGAGCGCCGGATTGACCAGGTCCATCATTTTGCTGAAATTTTTCACGTACGCCGTAGGGGTCGGCACGGAATGGTTCAGTACCGTTTCCAGCGTGCCGCCGAAGCCTTCGGTGTGATATTGGTTGTCGGTCCAACGCTTGACTTTGTCGGGATCGCTGTACCAGTCCCGATGAGGCGGCAGCCACACGCCGTCGTGCAGCAGATCGAACACGCTCTCCGGATCTACCATCGATTTCAGAACCTTCCAGGCCGCATCCGGATTGTCCGTGGATTTGAAAATCGAGAACATGCCCGACACGATCATCGTCACCGTTTCTTTATGCTTGGGAAGCGGCGCGACGTCGTAGTTCATCTCCGCATTGCCGAACTGCAGATTCATCCACTGACCGTCCAGAAGCATGGCGACCTTTTTCGTCTTGACCGAGTTAACCCCGCCCGGAAGCGATTTCGCCTGCGCCGGCGACGGAGCGACATGATGCACGTTAATCAGATCGGCGAGCTTCTGCAGCGCCTCGGTCGCCTCCGGCTTGCTAAGACCGAACTCCGTGCCGTCCTGGCTGACAAAGTCGCCGCCGTTGGAAAAAACGAAGTTCCCCCAGAGTCCCCACCATTTGCCGAAGTCAACGCCATACTGCTTGATTTTCGTCGAATCGAAATTCGGCGAAGCCGCATTGTTCCCGTTCTGATCGAAGGTCAGCTTCTTGGCGGCTTCCACGAAGGCGTCCCAGTCCCAGCTATGCCCCGGGTCGGCCGACGGTTTCTCTACTCCGGCTTCCTTAAACATATCCACATTGTAGAAAACCATAAAACTCTCGCGTTCCGAGTTCAACCCGATCAACTCGCCCTTGTCGGAGTAATAACCGTGCAGGGGCGCCAAATCTTCCAGCGCGAGCTCCTCGTCCGCCTCCAGGAACGGCATCAGATCCAGAAACTTCCCCTCGTCCGCCAACGGGAAGGCCAGGGACGCCGACTCCATCTGAGCGATATCCGGAGCTTCGTTGCCCGCGATCATCGTCGTGAGCTTCGTATCGTAATCGGTCGGTATAATTTGCAGGGAAGCGGTCACTTCCCCTTTATTTTCCTCGTTAAACTGTTTGAACGACTTCTCGAACACCTTCTGCACCGCCGGGTCTCCCCAGGCCGTAACCTCGATGACGGCGGCTTTGCCGTCCCCGGCTTTCCGGGACGTCTCGCCTGGAGAATCCGATTCGGCAATGCCCGACGAATCCGACGCCGCAGGAGCGGACGCGCTTCCCGTTTCGTTCCCGCCTGTGCCGGAGCATGCGCTCGCAACGAGAAGGAGAAGGATCAGACTCGCGATAAGGACAACGCCCCGTTGTTTTGTTTCTCTCATACGCCACACCCTTTTCCGCATAGTGTGATCAGTCGGCTGCAGCTCGTTGACCTGACTCTATTATATTAAGCGTTTTCATGCGGATAAATTTGAAATCCCTTCGTTTCGGTGCACATTTATTCGATCTCCGTATCCGGAAGCAAAATTCGCACCTCCGTCCATTCTCCAATGACGGATCGAACGGATACCCCGTACTCGCTTCCATACAATAGCTGAATGCGGGTATGAACGTTGCGAAGTCCGTGGTGCGTCGAATCCGGACTCATGATCCGTTCAACCAGACGTTCGTCCATGCCTCTGCCGTTATCGGTTACGACGAACACCCGGCGGCCGTTTTCCCGGAAGCCCCTGATGTCGATTTCCCCGCCTTGCTCCATAGAGCCGAAACCGTGAATGATCGCGTTCTCCACGACAGGGTGCAGGAACAGCCTTGGAACCTGCCGACTGTACAGCTCGTCCGCAATCTCGAATCGAACCTCGAATTTCCCCTCGAACCTTTCGCTCATGATGAACAGATAATTTTTCAGCCAGCCGATCTCCTCCTGCAGGTCCCCGGTTTCCTTCGTATTTTGGGTGGTATAGTACAGCATGTTCGACAGGCTGACGAGCATTTTGCTAAGCTGCTTCTGATCGTTATCGATGGCAATCCAGTTCATGACGTTCAGCGTGTTGTAGAGAAAGTGAGGATTCAGTTGGACATTCAACGTCATAATCTCGGCTTCTTTCTCTCTCAGCTTGCTCGCGTAATTTTCATCGATCAAGGTTTGAATCTGGCCGTTCATGTCGTTAAAACGGTTGAACAAAACTCCGAACTCCCGATCCTTGTCCAGGGTAATCTTGGATCCGAAGTTGCCGATACCGACTTGCTTGATTGCGGCCATGAGGGCCTTCATCGGTCGCGCCAGCTGTCCGGAGACGACAATCGCAAGCAACACCGACACCCCCAGGAGCATTAGACCGATGGTCAGCATCGCGTTCAGGATAAGCGGAACGATGTCCTTAACGAGTTCTCCGGCCGGAATGAAGGCCACGGTCGTCCATCCGGTTACGGCGGAAGTATCGTATACCATGACGACGTTTCGGTCGGCGACGCGGGTTTGCTTCGTCCCGCTCTTGTGTTCCACCGCATAATTCGCCCAATCGTCGGAAATTTTGGTTGCCAGCCGTTTGGGATCGGATGAAGAGACGACGTCTCCTTCGGGACTAATGACGAAATAGGAATTGCTCAGAGGAATGGTACGCTGCAGAAGATCGCGGAAATACCGTTCCGGATAGGAAACGATCAGAACCGGAAGCTCTAACGACGGACGGGGAAGATGGATGATGCCATTCTCCACATAGTTGATGTTCAACTGCATAACGGCCGAAAACAAGTATCGCTCGTTCTTGTCGATAAGTTGTAGATCCTTATCGTTATACATATCGGAAATATCGTAAGTCGGTATCCATTGCATTCTCCCGCCCATATTAACGGCAATCGTTTCAATCGGTTTCTTGAAAGGATCTCCGGGCAGCCCGTTTCTGCCAAAAACATAATGGCTAGTGACGATATTCACGGCGGCCAAGTCGTCGATTTCGCTAAACCGCTTCTGGAGCAGGGCTGAAATCGAACGATCGGCGGCCAGAAGAGAGGAATCCTTGTCGGGATTCAACTGCGAGAAAATTTGAAAAACCGTCTTATCCGTCACGAGGTTCAGACTCTCGTCCCTGATTCTGCGCAATTTGTAATCCGTTATTTCGTTCGTCTTGCGCAGCGTCTCCAGCGCCTGCCCTCCGGACAGATCCTGAAGAATGTGAAGTCCCGCAAAATAAAAAAAGATTCCCAAGGCCGTAAGAGGCAAAAGCGACACAAACAAGTAGGTTACCAGCAGTCTTGTGCGGAAGCGAAGCTTGATCAGCGACATGGGCGGGTCCTTCTCCCTTGCTCTATTGGTCTAACCGCGAAATGCATTGCGGTACTGCTCCGGCGTTACCCCGAAGTTGCGCTTGAACTGGCGATTGAAATACTTGGCGTCCCGGTACCCGACAGCCGCCGCGATTTGATATACTTTATCGTCCGTCGATTCCAGCAAAACTTTGGCGCGACGCATCCGCTCATCGTTCAAACAGGACGTGAACGCCATCCCCGTCGTTTGCTTGAATACATGGCTGAAATAAAACGCGTTGAAGCCAAACCGGTCCGCCATTTGCTCCAGCGACAGTTCTTCCATGTAATGATCCTGGATGTAAGCCATGCAGGCCGTAATCGCGCGTTCCATTTTATTGGCGACAGGCGAGTCGGAATCGAGAAGCCCGCCGCGCGACCTCCGGAACGCCTCCAGGCAGCTCGCTGCCAGATCCGGCACAAGCTCCGAGAATCCGGGGGCGATCCTTACCCGGGTGCGCCGGGATACTTGCGCGATCGCCTCCCGAAGCGCAGACTCGAACGGTTCGTATGCGGAACCGTCATCGGTATGGAACCGAACGACGATGGCCGCTTCCGCGGTCTGACCGTGCAGGGGACACGCGTACACGACGCCAAAATGATCGACGGCTTGCGTCAGCTCTTCCAGCAACGAATCCATTCTGTTCTGCAACGCGTGCCGGCTTCCTTCGTCGAACCGTAACGATACGATCGTCCCTGCGCCTGCAAGGTCGTACATTCCGCAGAGCGAATGCCACTCTTCCGCATTCAATTGACCGGACAAATATTGGCCGAGCTGATGATTAACATAGATATACCGCGTCTCCTGCAGCTTGTTCAGCAGCTCTTCGCGGACCCGAGCTTGCTGCCGCTTCTCGGCGAGCTTCTGTTCCGCCCGCTCCACAACCTCTTGCAGCCTTTCCAATTCGACAGGCTTCAGCACGTATTCCAACGCATGCAGTTGGATTGCCCGCTGAGCATAATTAAAATCGCGATAAGCGGTCACAATGATGATTTCCGACCAGCCCTTTGACAGCGCTTGCAAGTTTTCCATAAACTGCAGCCCGTCCATAACCGGCATCCGAATATCCGTAATCACAAGGTCGGAAAGACGGTCGTTCATTCGCTTCAAAGCTTCTTCTCCGTTGATCGCCTCGTCGATGAAGTAATCGGGCCGAATCGCTCTGATGGCCTTAATCAGTCCTCTGCGATGCCGCGATTCGTCGTCGACCACTAATACTTGATACACAACGCAACCTCCCCAAAGGCGTATTTCTCCTATTGCTCAAGCGATTCTCTATATTTACCTTAGCAATCTTTTGCGAATTCGAACACCCTCGGGACAAACCTTTTTCCTTAAGCCCGATAAAGGAAAGATTATCCGAACTCCCGGTCGAACCGGAGGATTCACAGACAAAAAAGCCCGTTGAAGTTCATCAACAGGCTGACGCGGGTCTAATATGAGTTTTGCGCGCGAACGCGGCTTCCAGGCCGCAATAGCGATTCGACGCCTTAACTGATCGCCTTCGAGATCGCCTCGAGAACCCGATTCGATTGGAAGGGCTTGACGATAAAATCTTTGGCCCCGCTCTGAATCGCTTCGATGATCAAATTTTTCTGACCCATCGCGGAACACATGACGATATTGGCGGACGGATCGATCTTGCGAATTTCCTTCACCGCTTCGACGCCTTCCATGACGGGCATCGTGATGTCCATCGTCACCAGGTCCGGACGCAGGGATCTATATTTATCGACCGCCTCGAGACCGTTCTCGGCCTCGGTAATGACCTCATGACCGGCCTTCACCAAAATGTCCTTCAGCATCGCGCGCAAAAAAGCGGCATCGTCGACAACCATAATCTTAGCCATACTTTTCAACCTCCCGAGCGTAGAGCTCAATCTCTATCTTACTCAAGAGGACTAAACAAATTCTGAACAAAAGGTATATCCTTTAGAGAGGCGCGGCGTTTACTTGGCTGCAGCCTCCGCGTAGCCGTCGATCAGCCACTCCAGCTTACCCGTCTCCGGATGGATCAGGAAGCCGTGTACCGGCACGAAGTCGGGAACGAGAGGGTGTCTGCGGATCATTCCGACGCTGTGTCTGACGCCATCCTCGGGCTTATCGAAGCCTTTCAGGAAACGCTCCATGCGAATGCCCGAATTTTCGAGCGTGTCGAGCACGACCTGCGATATGCCGTTCTCCTTGAACTTCTTCACGAGCGCGCCCGAATCGAGCTGCGTCATGCCGCAGCCGTGGTGTCCGACCACGAGCACTTCCTTGGCGCCCATCTGGTGAATCGCGATCAGAATGCTCCGCATGGCGCTCCCGAACGGCTGAGTCAGCACCGCGCCCGCGTTCTTGATGAATTTGGCGTCGCCGTTGCGCAGATTGAGCGCCTTCGGCAGCAGCTCGACAAGCCGCGTATCCATGCAGGTCAGAATGGCGACCTTCTTCTCCGGAAACTTGTCCGTCAAATATTTCTCGTACTTGCGTTGCTCTACGAATTGTTCGTTGTATTCCAAAATATCGCTGACAAATGACATGCATGTTCCCCTTTCCTAGTGCGCGAAAAAAAGAAATTAAAAAATCGTTATCTCTTAAGTTTATTCGATTTCCCGGAAAATGCAAAATACAAAATACAAAAGCTAAAGATAGGTTACCGCCGGCTCCAGCCACGTCAACGTCCCTTCGTCCGCGTTCAGATTGACGAACGCGCCGATCGGGACGGCCGCTTTGTACGTTCCGTGACCGGATGCCAAATTCGTTACGAGCGGCTTGCCCAGCGGAACGATATACTCGTTGATGACGTCCTCGTAGGTTTTGCCGTACGCGTTCTGGCAGCCGGTGCACTCGCCCATGACGATCCCCCGGCAATCCCGGAACTTTCCGGCGAGCCGCATCTGCTCCAGGTACCGAAACACCGTATTGACCGGCTCGTGCACTTCCTCCAGCAGCAGGATTTTGCCCTGCGTGTCGATCTCGTAAGGCGTACCGAGCGTCCCCGTCAGAGACGTCAGGTTCCCTCCGACGACCGGTCCGGTTACGTTGCCCGGTACTCGCGGAACGAGCGGGTTGCCCGGCGGATTGTCGAGCCTTCTCGGCGCGGCCGTCGACGACGTCGCGGAGAAAAACTGATCGAAATTGTACGGCGGAGTATCCGGCTTGAAATCGATCAGCAGCAAGCTGTGCAGCGTCACGATGCCGGACAGCTGCGCCAGCGCGTTCAGCAGGACGGTGATGTCGCTGTAGCCGCTGACGATTTTCGGATGCCCGCGAATAAAGGCGAAGTCCAGGTAGGGGAGAACGCCTTCCACGCCGACTCCGCCACGTGACGGTAGAATCAGCCGCACGTCCGGATCGGCGAACATGCCCATCAGATCCTCGGCCCGATCGCGAGCGGTACCCGCCAGAAAGCCGTCTTCTTCGTAAACGCCCCGCCCGACGACGACGTTCAGGCCAAGCGATTGCAGGTAGGCGATCCGGGCATCGATCGTCGCGGGCGCAAGAGGACTGCCCAACGTAACGATCCCTACCGTGTCTCCGCTTCGCAAAGCCAATGGTTTAATCGCCATCCCTTACGATCTCCCCCTCCCGATTATCGCCGCTGTTGCTATATGTATGAGAGACGAAGCCGGGATAGCCTAGCGAAATTAGCGGTGCCGCCGCTCGTCCCGTGGGTTATAATGGAAGGAAATCGGTTGCGGCGGGGGGTGGGATTGCGATTTGGCCAAAACGAAAATTTTCATCAGTTCGGTCAACGAGGACGGGCTGAAGCGGCTTCGCAAGGAGGCGTTCGACGAACTGCGGCAGCTTGGGCACGAACCGGTTATGTGGGAGGAAAATCTTGGCCCGTGGCCGGCTTACTCGGACCCGGTCTCCAAGTGCCTCGACGCGGTCGGGGAAGCCGACATCTTCCTGCTGTTCGTCGGCAGCCGCGGCGGCACTTATTACAAGGAAGCGCAGCGAACGGTGACCCATATGGAGTTCATCCAGGCTTACGACAAGGGCAAGTCCATTCTCGTATTCGCGGACGCGACCGTCAAAGCCGTATTCTTCGGCACGGCGCGGAAGTGGATCGACGATTTCCTGGAGCAATATATCGCGGAATCCGGGCGGCCCCCGTCGACCGACGAAGTGCTGGCCGCGCTCCGGCATCACCCCGGTCTTCCGGCGCACGTCGATCCGTACGTCTGGTTTCTGCTTCACGATCTGTCCGCCCGCAACGTCTATATGGACGACCTCTCGCTCGGCGTCCGGATCGATTGGCGGACCTACTTCAGCGATTTGCTGCGGCGCGGCTCGATGCTGCTTCCGCTCAAGAGCTCGATTATCGAGAACGGCCGCAGGCTGGCCCAATCCGACGAAGCTTTCCGCCTGCTGTCCGAGCTCGCCTCGCTGCAGCCAAAGCCGGACGGTCCGGATTACGAGGCGATTCTTGGCGCGATCGCCGGCCGAATGACGGGCGGGCGAATCGAGCATCGGTACGGCCCGTACGTATCCGAGACGGTAGGAACGTACGAAAGCTGCATCGGGGCTACGCTGTATGCCCGCGACGGCGACAAGATGCGGTATGTCGCGAAATGGGCGGACATCGCCTGGAATCGTTCGTTCCGGCTGGACGACAAAAGCTCTTACGTTGCGCTGACTTACCAGATGAACAAGGACTCTGTCCACTACACGCAAAGCAAAACGATGTTTTACGCTTGCTTCAAGCACGGCGAGCACGTTCTGACGCTGCATTACCCCGCCGGGCCGGAATGGGACAACCGCAAATACGTCGCTTACCAGGAGAGCGTCAATGATGCTATAATGAATAAAAATCCTTATCTCGTTTTCTTGGTCAAAATGGTACTGGGAGGTTTGCTGGCATGAACGTCTACGTATCCAAAAACGGCAAAGTCAGCCTTGCCGTCGGAGAGCAGCCGAAGGACGCGCTCCTGTTCGCTCCCGCGAAGAAATCGTCGACGCAGCTCGTGCAGGAGGACTTGTCCGCCTGGAAAACGAGCAACTCCCTGATTCAGGAACGATTCGCCGAGGCTACCCAAAGACAATAATTTTTGCTTGCATAGCGGCTGCCCGCGGCTGCGCATCGGGAGATCGGCACCCCGATCCCCCTGCGGCCGATAAGGAAGAGGACGGATTTCCGGAAACGCCCGGAATCCGTCCTCTTTGTTTTATTCCGCGCTGCCCGCGTTCGGCTTGACGGGCTTGCCGGATCCGTGTCCGCGCTCTCCGCCGCCGTGCCGGAAGCCTCCGCCGACGATCCGCTCGGCCTGCTCTCCCGCGGCCGCCAACTGCTTGTCCGCTTGTTCCTGCGTCAGCTTGCCGGCTTGCAGCGCCTCGTTGACGCGCTTCTCGATGGCCGCCTTCTGCGCGTCTATCAGCATTTGAGCTTCTACGCCTTTGTCCTCGGCTATTCCGGCGATCGTCTTGCCTTCCTTAAGCTGCGTCTTCAATTCGTCCGCGGTCAACCCCAACGCTTCCGCGACCGCGCTCAAATCCGCTGCCTCGGCCCGCCCGAAGACACCTTTGCCCGACTCCCCTTCGGCCCGGGGGGCGGCGTCGATCAATGCGTCCAGCCCCTCGGCGAATCGCTGCTTCCGTTCCTCCAGCTTCCGATCGTTCGCTTCGGTCAGGGCGGCTTTCAGGCTGTCCCTGCTTACCCCCTGCTCCTCCGCGATCTCGGCCAGCGTCGAGCCGGCCTTCCGTTTCTCGCGGTACGCCTCTTCGTCCAGCTTAAGCAGCTCCAGCACTTCCTCGCCGATCGCGCCCTTCCCGGACAACTCCGCTCCGAAGCCTCGATGGCTCTTCTCTACAGGAGCGCTAGTCGCCCCGCCGGATGCCGAAGGTTCGCCCGATGTCGTGGCCGCGTATGCGGAGAGCGGAATCATGACCGCCAGAGCGGCCGTCATGCCAAACGTCTTTACCGATTTTCTCATCTTTGGTCCTCCTTGATTGGCTAGATTGGTCTTACCTCGTTCAGTATGGACTCCGATTCTGAGCGAAGGATGAAACCAACCTTAGAAGAACCTTAGCGGGGGCTGAAAGTTGGTTGAACGCCGCTCCTCATTCCATGAACGCCAGCACGAACAGCAGCGGTGCATTATAGTCGATCGCGTATTCGTTGCTCGCGTAGCTGAGCGGATCGTCAATATAGCTTTTCGCGGGAGGAAGTTCCTGATCGGCCAGCTTCTCCAGGACGGGATCGTTCAGCTCGCGATTCGGTCCTCCGACCAGCAAACCCGGAACGAGAACGCCGCTGGCCGCCGATATGCGGTGATGGGGGTGCAGCGGGTACTTCGTGCCCGCCCCCGTCACGTAACTCGTTCCCATCGCGTTCCGGCCCAGCACGTAGTGAAGCTGGTCGGCGGCACCGGCGAAGAAGTCCGGATTCGGCTTAAGCTCGCCGGCCATCAGCAGAAGCTCCGCTTTCGCCAAGGCGGCCTTGTTCGATGCCCATCCGTAATCCTCGCTCTCCAGGGCGCTTCGGTATCCGTCCCGCCCGACGCTCTTCGCTATCTCGCCCGCCGTCTCCACGATCGCCCGCGCCGCCGCCTCCTTGCCTTCCGGCGCCGTCTTCCCGGCCGTAGCCTCCGCCCATTGCCCGAGCAAGTGACCGTTGTTCCAGCTCGCGTAGCCGGGACGGACGGCGGACAGATCGGCGTAATTTTTCGCCAGCGCCTCGCCGTAACGGGCTTCTCCCGTCGTCTTGAACAGCTCGGCCAGCGCCCAATAGCGCTCCTCCCGGTCCGTCGCCTTGTCGTACGGTCCGGAGCCCGTATTTTGCATGTCGTCGAGACGGAAGTAAGGCTCGGGATGAGCCTCCAGCCAGCTCTGAGCCCGTTCGGCTCTTCTCAGAAGCTCGGCGGCGTATTCGGAATCGAACGGCTTGTACACTCTCGCCCCCATCGCCGTCGCCGCCGCGAACATGGCCGTGCCGTACGTCGACATCCCGTATACCGAACGAGACTGAACGTCTTCCGCCGGCAAGATGAAATCGGGGAAAGCTCCGCCGCTAATTTTGTGGTAAACCGCCCCGTCCTTCCGCTGCATCCGCAGCAGCCAATCCAGCTCGAACTTGATTTCGGCCAGCAAGTCCGGAGCCGATTCCGCCGCTTTCCAATGCGTCTTCTCGTCGTCCAGCAAAAACCGGCGGCCCGTGAAAAAGTCAGGACGGAGCTCGTAAGCGAGCATCATTTGAGCCGCGGCGATCGCCCCCGGGGGCACGTATTTCCCGTAATCGCCGGCGTCGTACCAGCCGCCGCTCGCATCGATGACCGGTCTTCCGCCCCGCTCATCCTCGAAATAGAGCTCCGCCTCCTTATCCTGCGAATGCCCCGCCTGCAGCTTCAGACCGATGAGCGGATCGTCGAGCGCTTGGCCCGATCGCTGTATTCGGAACGACCGGGACACGTGATAGACCAGTTCGTCGTAGATAGAGCTTCCGATAAAGAAGGGAACCGAGACGCTGCCCTCCGCTTCGAGCTGGTACCATCCTTCGGTTTTCAAAACGCCGAAATCCGCTTGCGACACCCAAT
>JAEZZE010000171.1 GCA_023418755.1 Bacillota bacterium
AGGCGGGCTCGACCCGGATGAAGAACGCGGGGCACGTTGCGGGTAAAACGATTTTCACGGTAGGGCTGGCATCGCTGGTGTATTGGGCCGTAGGCTATGGCTTCGCGTTCGGCGGGGACGCATCGGACTCGCTGAACAAGTTTATCGGTCTCGGCGATTTCTTCTTCACCCCGGCGAACGGGGTAACGGACGGAAGCTTGCCCGATTCGATCTTCTTCGTCTTCCAGCTCGCGTTCGCGGCCGTATCGCTGTCGATCGCTTGGGGCGGGTTCGCGGAAAGGGCGAAGTTGTCCTCCTACTTGATCTTTACGCTGTTCTTCGTGTCGGTCATCTATCCGGTCGTCGCTCATTGGATCTGGGGCGGCGGATGGCTCGCGGAAGACGGGGCGCAAGACTTCGCCGGCTCCACCGTCGTTCACTTGACCGGCGCAATCGGAGCGCTCGCGGCTACGATTCTGCTCAAACCGCGTATCGGCAGATTCAACAAAGACGGCTCCGCCAACGAAATTCTCGGGCACAACCAAGTATACACGGCTTTATCCGTTCTCATCCTGTGGGTCGGTTGGTTCGGCTTCAACGCGGGCAGCACGGTAGCGATCGGCGACGGCTTCTTCGGTTTCGTGGCGTTTAACACGCAGTTGGGCGCGGCCGCGGGCGCCGTGGCGGCGCTGCTGATCTCCTGGCTCGTGAACGGCAAAGCCGACATCACCGCCACTCTGAACGGCGCGCTGGCAGGACTGGTCGCCATCACGGCTTCCTGCGCGTTCGTGGATCCTTGGGCCGCGGTCGTCATCGGCCTCGTCGCCGGAGTTCTCGTCTTCTTCAGCGCCAAGTTTTTCGAGAAAATCAAAGTCGACGATCCGATCTACGCTTTGTCCGTACACGGAGCGGCAGGGATTTGGGGAACTTTGGCGAATGGTTTGTTTGCGACGGAACAATTGGCGGCCAAGGTCGGCGTAGGCCAGGCGGGCCTGTTCGAAGGAGGCGGCTGGAAGCAGCTGTGGGTGCAATTCGAATCGGTGGTCGTGGCCGGCGCGTTCGCCTTCGCCGCTTGCTTCGCCGTCTTGTGGGTCGTGAAGCAGGTCATCGGCTTCCGCGTTACGGAAGAACAAGAAATCATCGGTCTGGACTTGAGCGAGCACGGCAGCTACGGTTATCCAGAGCAACTGAAAAAAGCCGGTACGTCCGTATAACCGATTGTTCGCCGGCTCAATCATGGAAGGGGTTTAGACCGCATGCACAATCCCTTCGTGGGAAAGCGGCGGCCGGACATCGACTGCGCCGGCGATCTCGAACAATTGAAGGCCGTCAGGGAGAGGGAACAGCGTCATCTGGAAAAGAGCTTGTCCTCGCGGCCTGCCGACGAGACGACGGCTAAGCTGAACGAGCTGCACGATGCGCTGATTGTCCGGGTGCTGGAGCTGGCGGAGAACGATTTGGCGCGGTCGGGTCTTGGAGCGCCGCCCGTGCCTTATGCGTATATGCTCTACGGCAGCGGCGGCCGGCTCGAGCAGACGATGCATAGCGACCAGGATAGCGGCCTTGTTTACGCGGATGCGAGTAACGAGACGGAAGAGAAACGCAATCGGAGTTATTTCCTGAAGCTGGGCGAGACGGCGGTCGAATATTTGACCGCTGTCGGCTATCCCCCCTGCGAAGGCAACGTCGTCGCCTCCAATCCGGCCTGGTGCTTGCCCCTATCGGGGTGGTCGTCCCGAATCGGCCGCTGGCTCGCCGAACCGAGCTGGGAGAACGTTCGTTATTTGCTTATCGCGGCCGACGGACGCGCGGTGCGGGGAGACGCCGAGCTGGCGGATCGGCTGCGCGGGCGTTACTTCGGCGATCTGCCCGGCCGTCCCGAAATCGAGCGCAGAATGCTTGAAAATACGCTGCGGCACAAAGTGCTGGTAGGCGTATTCGGCCAGTTGTTGACGGAGAAGTACGGGGATAACGCGGGAAGCCTGGACATTAAATACGGAGCATATATTCCGATGGTGAATGCCTTCCGGCTGCTCGCCATTCGCGCTGGCATCCGCGAGACGAGTACTTTGCGCAGGATCGACGCGCTGCTCGGTGACGGAGTGCTAGGCGAGGAAGAGGCCAACGAGGCGAAGGAGGCTTTTCTCTTGTTTCTCAAGCTAAGGCTTTTCACGTCGGTCGCAATGGAAGAAGGGCATCTCGTTGGAACGGGTAAGCTTCCGGCAAGCATCCTGACGAAGGAGATGGTTTCCCCGCTGAAAAACGCCCTGAAAACGGGCGGCAAAATCCAGCGAAAGGTGCAGAAAGAGCTGCAGTACCGGCCTGGCGGGAGGTGAAAGCGGTGAAGGAGCCCAAGGACGCGAACGCGGGAGGACGGATTTGGAACCTGTACAAGATGGGCGGACTTACTCCGGCGATCGCATCGATGTTCGGGTCGGCCAACGCCCAGCAGATGGCATTCATCCGCTCGATGTCCAGGGAACAGCGCAGAGTAAGACCGCTTGAAACGAGGCTTTCCGAGATGGAGGCGGTCGTCTTCGATTTGGAAACTACGGGGTTCTATCCGTATAACGGGGACGAAATCCTGTCGATCGGCGGCGTCGCGATTCGCGGGGACAACTTCGAGGAGACGGAACCGTTCTACCGGCTCGTCAATCCGAAGCGAAAAATCCCGCCCCATATTACGGAACTGACCGGCATTACGAACGAAATGGCCGGAAATGCTCCGGAACTGATGCAGGCGCTGCACGACTTTATGGACTTTATCGGCAATAGGGTGTTGATCGCCCACGGCAGCGGCCACGACAAGCAATTTTTGAGCAGCGCCCTGTGGCGCACGTCGAAGGTCAATTTGACGCACCGCATTCTCGATACGATGATGATCGCCAAATGGCTGGAGCCGAAGGCAATTCATTACGGCTTGGACGAGGTGCTCGGCCGGTACGGCGTCGAGGTGACGGAGCGGCACCACGCGCTGCATGATTCGGTGATGACCGCCAAACTCTATTTCAAGTTTCTGAAGCGGATTTCGGACCGGCAAGTGACGACTCTGGGAGAGCTGTACGCTTACTTAAGCCGGCATTGACGATCCGCAGAGGAAGCTTCGCCCATCGCTCCCCCGGCTGCCGCAAGAAGACGCCGATTTCATAATCCCCTTCGCTAAGCCCGACAATCCAATACGTCTTCCAGGGAATAAACCCCGCTAGATCGCTTTTGCTGGGAACGATCGTACCCGACGGATGGCTGTGGAAGAAACCGACGATTTCGCGTTGGTTTTTTTGCGCTTCGAAGAAAGCCGCGATCCAATCCTCGGGATGAAAGGAAAACCGAGTCGTCGGCTGATCGGCAGCGTTGCGAATGAGACGAAAGCCGCTCGCCTCGATCCCCCCGCTTGCCGCCGTTCCCGTGATCACCCCGCACGCTTCGAAGGGCAGGCGGCTCCGAAGAGCATGCACGAGCCCTTGTGCCACACCGTCATCCATTCTCGCTTCCGCGATCGGCTTCATGTTCCGATCCCTCCTTCTTCACCTCGAGTATGAACGAAGGAAGAGGGCGAAGGCAACCCCGCTATTGCACTTGCTTGCCGGGCTTGACCAGGAAGAAGACGAGCGCGAGCGCGATCAGCGACAGCGCGGACACCGTCACGAATACGATCGTATGCGATTTGTCCATCATCCACCCGAACAGGGGCGGCCCGAAGGCGACCCCGAAAAACCGCAGGCTGCTGTACAGAGAAGTAATCATCCCGCGTTCCGCCTTGTCGACCGCTCCGGTGATCATCGTATTCAGGCAGGGCAGGAGCAAGCCGGTGCCGATGCTGCTGACGGTAAGCAGCCCGATAAAGACGTACAAATTCGAGTTGAGCCAGATGGCAAGCGCCAAGGAGACGACCATCAGCGCCAGTCCGATATTCATGAGCCAGCGAATGAGCACGCCGTTTTTGCGGATGACCGTGCCCGTGATATAAGCGGTCGTTACCATCCCGAACAGCGGGATGGCGAGGACGAATCCCTTGCGGACGCCTTCGATCGAATAGGGCGGCTTTTCCAAAATATCCGATAAGAAAAAGAGCACTCCGAACAAAATAAACAGGGCCAGCGATCCCGCGAAAAAAGAGGAGATCAGCCAGCGCCCGCGCTTGGCGAAAACTTCCTTGACGGAGCGGAGATACTGGGAGATCGGCTTCGGCTCGCCTTTCCGCTTCGGCTCCTTGATCAAAAAAATAACGCCGAGCAAGGAGAGAAGGCAGAAGACGGGAAACGCGAAAAAGGCGGCATACCAAACGATGAGCGCAAGCAGCGAGCCGAGAATCGGACTGACGACCTTTCCTGCTCCGTTGGAGGCTTCGATTAGCCCGAGCGCCTGGCTTTCCTGGCCGTCCTTGTACAAATCGCCGACGAGCGCCATCGCAATCGGCGCCGTGCCGGCCGCGCCGATGCCCTGCAACGCACGGGCGGCGATCAGCACCCCGTACGAGTCCCAGACCGCACCGAAGCCTGCAAGCACTCCCGCGCTTCCGTAAATGATCAGCGCCGGAATCATGACGGCTTTGCGGCTGAACCGGTCCGACAAATAGCCCGCAAACGGGATGATCACCGCCGCGGCTACGGAAAATAGGCTGATGACGAGGCTCGTCTGAAATTGGGAAATGCCAAGCTCGCTGCGGAGCTTCGGGAGTATCGGGACAAGCATGGAATTGCCCAGCACGAGCACGAGAGGCACGGTGGAGAGGGCGATGTACTCTCGAATTTTGCTCTTGCCCTTGCCTTGCCCGTCCGGAGAGGATTTCGTCTCCGATCGCTCGGTGCCGGCCCCGATATCGCTCGTGAACGCGACGGACAGCTTGCTTCTGGATTTGGTGGTTGCGGACACTCCCTGATTCCTCCTTATCGGCAACTCTTCTCGCTAAGCCCTTTGCTGCCAGTACCGTTAACTTTCCCTCGCGGTTGGGGCGATATGCGCAGACTCGCGGAGGAAGGAAGTTCATCATTCCGACACGGCTGATCCATGGAAGGTTCCCCGGAAATGGGGTAAGATAAGGGTAACGACTCGAACTTGAAAGTTGAGGATTCCATGAAAAGAAACCTGATGATCTTGGCGGCAGCGTTAATCGCGATCGCGGGAGTGTGGATATGGGACGGAAGCGGGCGCGGCGCATCCTCGGGGGATGCTTTGGGCGCGGTCGGGCTTGGGGACATTCCGGCTTCTCCGGCCCCGAAGGCGAATCATTTCGCCCCGGCGTTTCAGCTGAATTCGCTATTGGACGAGAAGACATCATTCAGCGTCGGGGGCAAGCGGGACAAGGCGTTGATCGTCAACTTCTGGGCGGCTTGGTGCGGGCCTTGCGAGATCGAGGCGCCGGATCTCAAAGCGATCTACGAAGAACATAAGGACGAATTGGATTTGTACGCGGTCAATGCGACCAATTACGATCGGGTCCGGTCGGCCAAGGAGTTCGTGGAGGAGCAGGGGCTGGCGTTTCCCGTGCTGACCGATCCGCAAGGCGTAGCCGGCGATCTGTATAAAATCACCGGGTACCCCGTCAGCTTCATCATCGACCGTGACGGCGTCATTCGCCATCGGATCGAAGGCATCGTGGAACGCAAGGAATGGGATAACATGCTGCGAGACGTGCTGTAGCGCCGTCATCTCCGCAGGGATCCAATGTCTTCCCCGTGCATTACGTGCATTTACGGCGTAGCTTCCAGGCTACTCAAGCTCAAAAAGGGATTTCCGCGAAGTCGAGCTAGCCGATCGGAGTACGGACATCCTTTTTTTCATGCAACACGAGCAAAAAAAGAGAGGCCGCGGCCTCTCTTCGTTAATGATTCACCAATCCGTTCGTTTGCACCAGCATTGGAGCGATGCCGTTGTCCTTGTCCATGCCGATCAGAGCATAACGGATGCTGTCGACAAGAGCTTCCCAGCTTGCCTCGATCACGTTGGAGGAGACGCCTACGGTGCTCCACGTATCCTTGAAGTTCGTTGACTCGATCAACACGCGCACCTTCGCCGCCGTAGCGTCTTTCTCGTCCAGTACGCGCACTTTGTAGTCGGACAGATGGATGTCGCGAATCCCCGGGAAAAACTGCACGAGCGCTTTGCGCAGCGCGTTGTCCAGCGCGTTGACCGGCCCGTTGCCTTCCGCTACCGTGTAGACCTGCTCTCCGGCTACGTTGATTTTCACGACGGCTTCGCTGGCCATCTGGCCGGCATTCTTCTCGACGGTAATCTTGAAAGAATCGACGGAGAAAATCTGCACGGCATCGCCGTAAGCATCCCTAAGCAGCAGCTCCAGGGAAGCGTCCGCGCCTTCGAACTGGTAGCCTTGATGCTCCAGGTCTTTGATCCGGTCGATGACCTCGCGCGATTTCATGCCTTCCGGGTTGACGTCGAGACCCATTTCCTGGGCCTTGGACAAAATGTTGCTCTGGCCCGCAAGCTCGGACACGAGCACCCGCTGTTTGTTTCCGACAAGATGAGGCTCGATATGCTCGTACGTTTTCGAATCCTTCATGATCGCGGAAACGTGGATTCCGCCTTTGTGCGCGAATGCCGCATTGCCGACGTACGGCTGGTTGACCGGCATAATGACGTTGGCGATCTCGCTGACGTAGCGGGCTACCCCGGTAAGCGATTTAAGCTGCTCGTCGCCGACGCATTCATAGCCCATCTTGAGCTGCAACGTCGGGATGATCGAGCAGAGATTGGCATTGCCGCAGCGTTCGCCGTATCCGTTGATCGTGCCTTGTATCTGGCGCGCGCCCGCCGTGATCGCCGCCAGCGTGTTCGCCACCGCAAGCTCGCAATCGTTATGCGTATGAATGCCGATCGGAGCGTCGATGACCGATACGACGCGGGAGACGATCTCGCTGATTTCCCCGGGCAGCGTGCCCCCGTTCGTATCACAGAGAACGATCCAAGCCGCTCCGGCTTCTTTGGCTTTGGCCAATGCGGATAGCGCGTAATCCGGGTTAGCTTTGTAACCGTCGAAGAAATGCTCGGCGTCGAATAACGCTTCCATCCCGCTGCTCTTCACGTAAGCAAGAGATTCGTAAATCATCGCCAGGTTCTCTTCCAGCGTCGTCTGCAAAGCGGTGTGAACGTGAAAATCCCACGTCTTGCCGACCAGAGTCGCCGCGCTCGCGCCGGATTCCGTCAAGTGCTTCAGGTT
>JAEZZE010000255.1 GCA_023418755.1 Bacillota bacterium
ATCTTGCGCTGGTCGATACGGATGCGGACGTGCTTAAAGGCATGCAGCGTTTGAGCGAAAAGATGATCGCGGCCCGGGGCAGCGATTTGCAATTGTCTTGTTCCACGGATCGCAGGGAAGTATTATCCGGAGC
This sequence comes from Bacillota bacterium, assembly GCA_023418755.1. Taxonomy (GTDB): domain Bacteria; phylum Bacillota; class Bacilli; order Paenibacillales; family Paenibacillaceae; genus Cohnella. The sequence continues at coordinate 134 of JAEZZE010000255.1, forward strand.
CGATTACGTGGTGAGCACGATCGGGGTCGGAGGCAGACGGGCGTGGGAACAGGATGTGTTTATTTCGCGGAAGTACGGCATCTTCCATCCGGTTGGAGATAGCGTAGGACCCGGCGGAATCTCCCGCGCGATGCGAATGATTCCGGCGGTTGTCGGGCTGGTTGAGGATATCATGGCGATCTGTCCTCAGGCTCGATTCTTTAACTACTCCAACCCGATGACCGCAATCGTGCGGGCAACGATCAAAAAGACGGGATTCCCGGTCATCGGCCTGTGTCACGGCGTGAAAAACGGTCAGCGTCGCATGTCTCGTTTCGCCGGGCTGGATCCTAGCCGTACGACGGCTTTGGCGGCAGGCGTTAACCACATGGTGTTCATGTACGATCTGCGTTGCGACGGCAAGGATGCCTGGCAGCAAGTTCGCGAACGGCTGGAACGAACACAAGGATCCGCGGAAAGCGAGATCGGTCCGTTGTCGAGAAGCGTCATCGAGACTTATGGCGTGTATCCCGTGTCGGATGACAGACATTACTCCGAATTTACGGAAGAAAGCATGCTGGAGGGGCGTTATTACGGTAAAACCTTGGGAATCGACGCCTATTCGTTCGAAGGCACGATCGAATACGGGGATAAGGTATTTGCCGACTCGATGCGCCTCGCATCCTCGGATTCGGATCTCCCGGAGGAGTTCTTTCAGCGGTTCGACGGCGAACACGAGCAACTGATCGAGATTATAGATTCCCTGGAGAGAGACGAGCGCAAAATCTATCATGTCAATATGCCGAACGGGCATGCGCTGCCGGAGCTGCCGGCGGACGCGGTCCTGGAGCTTCCGGCAGCGGCGACGGCAAGCGGATTCAAGGCGTTGCAGCTGCCGGATTTTCCGGGCAATCTGTACGGAGCGATTCGAAAGCATATCGAGATCGTCGAGAAAACGGTTGAAGCGGGGCTGAGCGGGGATCGCGATCTATTTCTGGAAGCGATCATGATGGGCGGTTACCTCGCGGATGAAGCGCAAGCGGCCGCATTGACGAATGAGCTGATCGAGGCGCAGAAACGATATTTGCCCCAATATTAATTCATATTCGGATGGGAATGGTGGGATCGTCATATTGGATATACACATCAAGATAAACGGGGATGAGGTGGATCGGTCGGCTGCCGTCGCCGTCAGCCGACAGGTTTTACGGAAGCCGGACAGCGTGTTGGGTCTGGCAACCGGAAATACGACGGAAGGTCTATTTCTCAGGATGGTAGAGCTGTATCGACAGCTCGACTTGGACTACAGCCGTGTCACGACTTTTAATCTGGACGAGTACGTGGGGCTCGCGCCAACGGATCCGATCAGCTGCCGGGTGCGAATACAGCAAAGCTTATTGCAGTGGCTGAACATTCGCGGCGAGAATGTATTCGTTCCCAATGGCGTAGCCCCGTCCTTGGAGCTGGAGTGCAAATATTACGAAAATTCGATCGCTGCGCGCGGCGGGATCGATCTTCAGATTCTCAGCATCGGAGAAAACGGACATATCGCTTTCAATGAGCCGGGTACGGCCTTCGAAACGACAATGAGAGTGGCCGATATTGCCGATACGACGATTAAGGCAAAAGCGGAGCTATTCGGTTCCGTCGATAAAGTAGCTCGTCAAGGGATTACGATGGGGATTCGCAATATTATGATGACCAAGCGGATCCTGCTTGTGGTGAAAGGACGCCATAAAGCGAAAATCGCGGAAAGGGCCTTGTTCGGAGAGATTACCCCGCATGTACCGGCATCGGTTCTGCAGCTTCACCCGTTCGTGACGGTGTTTATGGATGAAGAAGCAGCCGGCGGGCAGTTGTCCGTATTCAGGAAATACGCAAGAGCGGATTAGGAACGGTCTGAAAGAACGTATGGGATCTAGAACGCCGCTGCTCCACTGAAAACCTATTGCCTGTGGACAGCGGTTGTTGAAGAAACTGTTTTGAAAGCGTTTTTAATATCGGATCGCTTTATTATCGAGGAGGTTTACGAGTATGAAAAGAGGGAAATGGGTTGCCCTGCTAAGCGTTGTTGTCTCGTTGTCTTTGTTTCTTGCCGCATGCAGCGGCAATAATCAGGGGGGAGCTCCGGCCAATAGCGCAACCGGGGGGCAGGGAGGAAATCAGGAAGGAAAAACGACGCTGCGAATAGCGTGGTGGGGCAGTCAATATTTGCACGATACCACTCAACAGGCGGTGAAGCTCTATGAGGAGCAGAACCCCGGCGTCAAGATCGAGATGGAGTTCGCAGACTTCAATGCGTACGTAGATCGACTAAGCACGCAGGCTGCCGGGAATAACTTGCCTGATGTGGTCAATATGGGGAGCTTCCTCTCCGAGTATGCGGAAAGAGGATTGCTGCATGACTTGACCGAGTTCGTGGATAACGGACTAATTGACATGTCCAATGCGGATCCGGTCGTTATCGCCAACGGTACCTTTTTCGATCAATTGGCAGGTATCTCTATAGGGCAAAATGCACTCTCCGTTTTTTACGATAAAGAGCTGTTTGAGAAAGCCAATCTGGGTGAACCGGAGCTCGGATGGACATGGGACGATTATATAGAAGCCGCTCGCGAGTTAAAGAAACAAGATCTCGTGGAGTACGGTTTTACGCTGGCGACGAATCGCGATCTGTTTGATTATTATGTGCGGCAACGCGGTTATCAATGGTTCAATGAGCAGCGCAACGGACTTGGATTTGACGATGACCGGATCCTGATCGATTACTTTCAGATGCTGCAAAGCATGATGAAAGAAGGGATCATACCGCCGCCGGATGTGAACCTGGAGTACAACACGACGAACAATTCCATGCTCGTGCACGGCATGGCCGGCATGATGGTCGGAGCATGGTCCAACACGATCAGCGATTTGAACGACTCGGCGCAAAGACCGATTCTGATGGCGGCGATGCCGGGACCGGGCGAAGCGAAGGGCATGTACTTAAAGGAATCCCAGTATTGGGCGATTCCCAAATCCTCCAAAAACAAAGAAGAAGCGGCCAAATTCATTAACTTCTTCAATAATAGCGTAGAAGCCAACGCGATTCTGGCGGCGGGACGCGGGGTGCCGATTAACTCGACCGTGCGCGAAGAAATCCGCGACAAAATCGATAATTCCATTCTGCTGTCTTTCGACTATATCGAGCTGTTAGCGTCCCATAGCAGCCCGAAGAATTTCAACTTGCCTCTTACCTTCCAGGAAAATGTCAGCATCTACACGCAAATCGAGGAAAAGGTGCTCTTCGGAGCGATCACCCCTGAAGAAGCGGCCAAGGAGTTTAGAACAAGATCCGAAAGTTTGCTCAGCCAGTAAACGTCCCGTTTCTGCAGCGCGCAGCATAGAGGCGCGCTGCGGAAACTTGGAATTGGAGGAAGCATAAATGGAACGCAAACGCTATCAGAACCTTGCGGGATACTCGTTTATATCTCCCTTTTTAATCGGTTTCTTTTTGTTTACGATTTTCCCGGTGCTCATGTCTTTCTATCTGTCGTTCACCGATTACGATCTGATCGGCGAAGCCCGTTGGAATGGAATAGAAAATTACAAGCGGATGTTTTTTCAGGACGAGTTATTTTGGCATTCGTTGAAAGTAACCTTGATTTTTGTTATGACCTCGGTACCGTTCAAACTGATCATCTCATTAGCTGTAGCGATTCTATTGAGCAAGATCATCCGTTTTTCCGGACTTTATCGAACGATGCTATATCTTCCTTCGATTATCGGCGGCAGCGTAGCCGTAGCGGTGATGTGGAAGCAGCTATTCGGCAGTCGCGGAGCCATTAACTCGATATTGGAGAGTATGAATATCCCCACGGTTGCATGGCTTGGCAATCCGAAAACGGCGATCTGGACGATTGTACTGCTAGTGGTCTGGCAATTCGGATCGGCGATGTTGATTTTTCTGGCCGGATTGAAAAATATACCGATGTCGTATTATGAAGCGGCGAATGTGGATGGAGCGGGCGCGTGGCGGCGGTTTTTCAAGATTACCCTGCCGCTGTTGTCTCCGGTGATCCTCTTTAACCTTGTCATGCAAACGATCGGCGGCTTCATGACCTTTACTCCCAGTTTTATTATCACGAACGGCGGTCCGATGAATAGTACGCTTCTATATGTGTTGTATTTATTTAGAAGAGGATTCGTCTTTTTCGACATGGGGTATGCCTCTGCGATGGCATGGCTTTTATTGTTCATTGTTGCGGTATTGACAGCGCTAGTGTTCACGAGCTCCCGTTATTGGGTGCATTATGAGGATGGGAGGTAGTGTCCGGATGAACAATGTACATCGGTTATCGGCGGCAGCTAGACATATGATCGCGGTCGCCCTGACCCTGGTCATGCTGTATCCGATCGTCTGGCTGATATCCAGTTCGTTGAAGGAATCCTCCCAGGTGTTTGTCCAGGCCAATTCTTTGCTTCCGCAAGGATGGCATTTCGAAAATTATGCGATCGGATGGAAGGGCTTCGGCGGCATAACGTTCACGACCTTCTATACCAATACGCTGTTTGTCGTGATATTGGCTACAGTAGGGAGCGTGATCTCGTCGACGATCGTTGCTTACGGATTTGCTAGGCTACGGTTCAGAGGCAAGAAAGTCTGGTTTATTTGTATGCTGCTGACGTTGATGCTGCCGGGCGAGATTACCATGGTGCCGCAGTATATTATGTTCAACTGGTTGGATTGGATCAATACGTACTGGCCTTTGATTTTTCCCACTTTTTTCGGCACTCCCTTTTTCATCTTTCTTATCATGCAATTTGTTAGAACGATACCGTACGAATTGGACGAAGCGGCGACGATTGACGGCTGCAACAGGTTTATGGTGTTTTACCGGATCATTGCTCCGCTTGTGGTGCCCGCAATGATGACCTCGGCGATTTTTTCATTTTATTGGAGATGGGATGACTTCATGGGGCCGTTGATCTATTTGAGCAGTCCGTCGAAATATACGGTATCGCTCGCCCTGAAGATGTTTGCCGACCCGGAAGCGGTTTCGAACTGGGGAGCCATGTTTGCCATGATGGTCGTCAGTCTGATTCCCGTCATGCTGGTGTTCTTCTTCTTTCAAAAATATATCGTAGAGGGGATCAGTACCAGCGGATTAAAAGGATAATCGCTTCGAGCGGCACGAAGGGACGAACCTTAGGGGCGAATTCCCGGTAATAGCGAGGGGGTATTCATTTGAAGGTCGATGAATTGCGGTATGATGCATTGTATTACCCGTATCCGTCGAAAAGGCACGCGATTTATGCATCGAAGGGGATGGTGGCCTCATCGCAGCCGCTTGCTGCCCAAGCAGGGATCGACATGCTCAAGCAGGGGGGCAACGCGATCGATGCGGCGATCGCCGCTGCCGCCTGTTTGACCGTGGCGGAACCCGCATCGAACGGAATCGGCGGCGATTGCTTCGCCTTGTTGTGGACGGAGGGGAAATTGCACGGTTTAAACGCCAGCGGACCGGCTCCGCTGGCCTTGTCCATTGATCGGTTAAAGCGGCAAGGCTACGATCATATTCCCGGGACGGGCTGGCCGTCGGTGACGGTTCCGGGAGCTCCGGCGGGATGGTCCGCCCTGTCCGAGCGGTTCGGCAAGCTTCCATTCCGATCCTTGCTGCAGCCGGCTATCGAAATAGCGGAACGCGGATTCCCGATCCAGCCCGATCTGTGGACCCGGTGGAAGCTCAAAACGGACGCCTTTCGCGATGCTTTGACAGGCGAGGCGTTCGAGCCCTGGTTTAAGACGTTCACCCTGGACGGCAGAGTGCCCGATATCGGAGAAGTCTGGTCTTCTCCGGATCATGCCCGAACGCTGGCGGCAATTGCCGAAACGAACGGAAAATCTTTTTACCAGGGACGAATCATGGAGGAAATCGTAGCGTACTCGCGGCAGACGGGCGGTTATTTCGCTCCGGAGGACTTCGCCGGCTATAGCCCTGAATGGGTCGAGCCGATCGGCATCTCGTATAAAGGCTTTGAGGTATGGGAAATTCCTCCGAACGGACAGGGACTTATCGCCCTACTTGCTCTGAACATTCTGAAGGAAATGGAGGTATACGGGAGAGACGAGGCCGAATCCTACCACATGCAGATAGAGGCGCTTAAGCTGGCTTTTGCAGATGGGCGGCATTATATCGCCGATCCGCGGCATATGAAAATTCGCATCGAACAGTTGCTGGACGAACGGTACGCCGCGGAGCGCAGAAAGCGGATCGGTCGGCACGCGATCGCTCCGGAACCCGGCGAGCTGTCGCAGAGCGGTACGGTATATCTTGCCGCTGCGGACGGCGAGGGCAACATGGTTTCCTTCATTCAAAGCAATGCTAACGGATTCGGCTCCGGAATCGTAGTGCCGGGAACGGGGATAAGCCTGCAAAATCGCGGCGCGAACTTTTCCTTCGATCCGCTCAGCGTCAATGCTTTGGCTCCCGGCAAACGCTCCTATCACACCATCATTCCGGGATTCTTAACGCAACATGGAGAGCCTGTCGGGAGCTTTGGCGTAATGGGAGGGTACATGCAGCCCCAAGGTCATATTCAGGTGCTTATGAATATGATCGATCGCGGATTGAATCCTCAGGCAGCGCTGGATGCGCCGAGATGGCATTGGACGGGGGGGAAGACGGTATGCGTCGAGCCGTCCTTCCCCGATTCTGTCGCGATGGCGCTGTCGAGAAAGGGCCACGATATCGAGTGGACCGCCGACCGCCGGATTTTCGGCAAAGGGCAAATCATATTGCGTCGGCCGAACGGAGTTTTGGTTGGAGCGACAGAGCCTCGTACCGACGGTTCGATCGCGGTTTGGTAACTCGGGACGAAGCGAAGAATAAGGCGATTATCAAGCATAAAACGCAAGCTTCGGGGAGTTTCACCCCCGAGCTTGCGTTTTTTCGTCTCCCCTATTCAAGGCCGGCTGCCTTTCGCCTTCCCGCTCCGCAGTTAAATTCCGCGCCGACGCGGATTCGAAGACGAGTCCCTAAACGCAAATTTCTTATACCCCATATCAAAATGTTCGGATTTTATTCCCGTTAGGGCAATTCTATAATCAGGACACAAGGTTATTCCGTAGCTACGATTACCTTCGATATTCGATCTAGGGGGATGCAACGTGAGAAGATTCAAGTTCTACGGCGGCCTAATGTTGATTCTTGCTCTATCGGTCGGTTTGCTGGCGGGATGCGGCGGCGACAACGCGGGAAGCAGCGCTTCGTCCGAAGCGGGCCAGTCTTCCGAAGGCGCTTCGGCGGAAAAGCAGCCGCACAAGAAAATCCGCTTTTTTACGAAAGGCAACGAGAACAACGCCGACTATCGGGTCATGAAAGCGCTCATCGAGCAGTACCGGAAGGAAGTCAATCCGAACTTCGAGGTCGAGATCGAATCGATTCCGAACGATACCCAATATTTCCAGAAGCTAAGAACGTACATCGCCGGCAACCAATTGCCCGATTTCTTCAAAATCCCGAACGGCATTTTAAGCGAGAATTTGGCCAAGCAAGGCCGTCTGGTCGACATGAAGGCGACGTTGGAGGAATTCGGCAAGTTCGACCAATTCAACAAGGCCGCGATCGACTTCCTGTCTTTCGAGGACGGCAGCCTGTACCTGTACCCGGAGGGCAAGTTCGGCGAAGCGTTCTGGTATTATAAGAAGCCGTTCGAGGAGCTCGGCATTCAGGCGCCTACGAACTTCGACGAATTCATCGCCGCCGCAGCCAAGCTGAAGGAAGCCGGCTATACGCCGATCGCGGTATCGGGCAAAGAAATGTGGCAGCTCGTCCGCTACCTCTCCTTCATTCCGCTTCGTCTGACGCACACGGAATTTATCAATACTCTGAAGACGGGAGACGAGAAATTCACGAGCGAGACCGGCATGCAGGCCGCGAATTTCCTGTCCGCGCTCGGCAAAGGCGGGTACTTCCAGAAAGGCTTCAGCAGCATGGATTACACGCAGACGCTGAACTACTTCATGGGAGGCAATGCGGTCATCCACTACAACGGCTCGTGGGAATTGGCCCAATTCAAGGACAAATACGACGCCGGAGAGATCGGCTACTTCTTCGTGCCGGACGTAGCGGGCGCCGACAACGTCGGCCCGAGAACGTCGATTACGGCCGGGCTGGCTTATGCGTTCAATCAAGAGACGTTCGACGAGGCGACCAAGGATTTCTTCAAGTTTATCGTCGAGCATTACAATACGGCGGCTTTCGAAGTGGGCGGTTTCTTGTCTCCGATGAATGGCGACATTCCGGATTCGATGCCGCAATTGACCAAGGATTTCTCCAAAGACCTGGATGCCATCGATCAAGGCGGCGTCTCATGGGACGACAAGCTGGACCCCGCGTCCAACGAAGTGGTCGGCACGGCGGCGAACGAGCTGGCGCTTGGCCTCATTACGCCGGAGGAGTTCGCGGCGAAGGTCGATAAGGCGATCAGCCAGAACGCATCGAAGTTTTTTGGCGAACAGCAGTAAAGAACGCAACGCGGTAAGCCGGGAAGACCGGGAGTAAGTCGCGTCCACGCGGATGCTTCCCGGCAATCGCGCCGTCGTCCCTCGGGCAAAACCAAAACGTAGGGAATGTGAACTATGGAAAAATTTCTAGGCCGCAAACGTTACGTCATCGCGTTTCTGCTGCCGGCTTTGCTCGTATACGCGTTCACGGTCATGCTGCCCATCGGCTGGTCGACCGTGTACAGCTTCTACGATTGGGATGGCATCTCGCCGATGAAGTTCGTCGGCTTCGACAATTACGCGAGAATGTTCGCCGAAGACGACGTCTTCTGGCCGGTGTTCAAGAACAATATCGTCTTCATGATCGTGAACGTCGTTTTCCAAGTGTCGGTCGGCTTATTCATCGCGGTGCTGCTGACCCAAATTCGCAGAGGCCGCGAAATCTTTCAGACGCTGTACTTCGCTCCGGTCGTTCTGTCGACCGTCGCGCTCGTGCAAATCTTCCAAAACGTGTTTTCGGTCAATCCGGTCGGCATGTTGAATTACGCGCTGAGCTGGATAAATCCTTCTTATCTCGATACGGAATGGCTATCCGATCCGAATCGTTCGCTGATGATTACGGCGGTCGCGGAAGGCTACAAGTTCGCCGCGGTCTACATGGTTATTTTCTACTCCGCGCTGATCAGCATATCGGAAGAAGTCGTGGAAGCCGCGAGAATGGACGGCGCGCACGGCTGGAAGCTCTATCGGTACAT
>JAEZZE010000306.1 GCA_023418755.1 Bacillota bacterium
GACCCAACGTCTTGACGACATGCTCGACGTAATTCTTGTCGACGGCGTTCCCGTCCAGTTCGATCGGCAGCACGATATTTTCGTAGACGTTCAGGATCGGCACCAAGTTGTACTGCTGGAACACAAAGCCGATTTTACGCCTGCGGAACACCGTCAACTCATCGTCGCCGAGCTCGAACAACGATTTTCCGCCGAGCAGCACTTGTCCGCTCGTGGGCCGATCCAGCCCGCCAAGCATGTGAAGCAGCGTCGACTTCCCGCTTCCCGAGCTGCCGACAATCGCGACGAACTCGCCCTCCCGCACTTCCATCGAGACGCCGTCTAACGCTTTAACGAGATTCGGCTCCAATCCGTATATTTTCGTTAACTCCTTCGTTTGCAGCAAAACCATTTCCGGTACACTCCAGACTATTAAGAGGATTATAGTCTGCATTATACCTATCGGTTCTTACATTCTCGTGACAGAAAGTTACGACGTTAATATCGCTGGGGGAGGCGGGACCTCTTTGAAGCCGGCCGCGGGCCGAAATCAGGACAACTCCTTAGCCCCATCAACAGACGCGCGAAAAGCCCGCGCCTCTACAGGCGGGGCTTTTCGCGTTTTACAGGACAGGACCGCAGCTTCCCGTTATTCGTTAACCCTTCGCCACTTCGGCAACGATCGGATAATGGTCGGAAGGGTAATGCCCGTCGTACTGCCCGCGATCGATCTCGACGCTGCGGATCTGCAGGTCGGGAGAAGCGAAGACGTAGTCGATCGGCTCCCCCGGCTCTCCGCCCAGAAACTCATGGAACGTCCTGCCGACGCTCCGGCTGCCTTCCTCTAGGGCGGAATAGGCGTTCCGATAGCCCGCCCGCTCCAAGCCGGAGACGACGGCATGCTCGGGACCGACGTTGAAATCTCCCGTCAGGACGGCGGGAAGGCCAGTCCGCTCCCGGAACCGTTCGATCCGCTCCCGGATCAGCTCCATCCCTTTCGTCTGGGCCTCGTCGCTGATATGATCCAAGTGGGTGTTGAACGCGGCGAATTCCTCCCCGTCGGCCGACTTGAACCTCGCCCACGTACACATGCGCGGGCAAGCGGTATCCCAGCTCATCGCGCCCAGCTTCTCCGGCGTCTCCGACAAACCGAACCCGCCGACCTCCTCCGCCCGCCATTTGTCCTTCTTGTACAGAATAGCGCTGTATTCGCCCTTCTCTCCGCCTTCCCGGCCCTCGCCGACCCAGGCGTATTCCGGCAGCAGCGGCTCCAGATCTCGGATCATGGAGAGCAGCCCTTCCTGAATGCCGACGATATCCGCGTCGTGGCGCTTGATCGCCTCCGCGACCGCCTTCACCCGGTTCGGCCAGGCGTTTTCTCCGTCGGATTTCACGTTTAGCCTCAAATTAAAAGTCATGATTTTCAGATGCATGCCGGTCCCTCCTAATCGTATTCCCTCAACCATTGTACACCTTCAGGACAGACTCGTTCACCCTATCCGCCAAGATTTATTCGAACCTCCCGTCTAGCAGCCGCCGCTGCTCGGGCGTCTTATTGCGCAGGTGTAAAAGGAGCCCATTATTCTCGCTTTTTAACACCGCGGAGGTTTACCCTACGCAGGACCGTTTGACGCTTCCTCTTTCACAAACACGGATGACAGATCGACCGTCAGGCAGGGCACGGTAGCGGCAACAAGCTCGTCCTCCTTCGACAAAATCGCGAGCAGTCGGTACTCCCCTTCGACGATCGCGAATTGTTCCACGAGCCGATAGACCGGATCGACCAGCCAATATTCCCCGACTCCGAATTTCTCATAGGTCGATTTCTTGATCGTTTTATCCCTTTGCGCCGTACTCCCCGACAAAATCTCCACGACCAGATCGGGAGCCCCATAGACGTAGCCGTCCCGGATTATTCCCCTGTTTTCTCTTCGAATGTACAGAATGTCCGGCTGCAAAATGTTCTCCCCGTCGAAATGAACGTCCATCGGAGCGAGCAAAATAACGCCGTCCTCCGAACAAGCGGAATGAAACGCCAAATGTAGACGCCCAAGCACGTCCTGATGCGAAAACTTGGGAGAGGTCAGAAAATCGTATCTCACCCCTCCGATAATCTCGTATCTCTCATCGATAAAATAAGTGCCGTGAGTCTCCTTTACTTTAGCCGTTTTTTCTTTCTTGTCGTTACCCATTCCCAACCTCTCCTTATACGAAAACACCCCGCAAAGCAACACGAATACCGTGTCTCTCTTTGCGGGGTGCTCCCCCATCTTTTCCCTTATTATGGATGAAAAAGAATCGGCTTGTCAATTCGTTAGTTCGTGCCGCCCTTCAAAAAATCGAACGGTTTACGCCTCTTCCGCCACGAAACGGTTCGTAAGCGAGCCGAGCTTCTCGATCTCGATCGTGACGACGTCGCCAGGCTTCAGGTACACCCGCTTCTCCTTCGGATAACCGAGAACGACGCCTTCCGGAGTGCCCGTCAGAATGACATCGCCCGGCTCCAGCGTCAGATGCTGGGAAATGTAGCTGACGATCTCGTCGCAGGCGAAAATCATGTCCGACGTGTTGGAGTTTTGGCGCTGCTCGCCGTTCACGTAGGTTTTGACGGCAAGATCGTTCGGATTGCCCACTTCGTCGGCCGTTACGAGATAAGGACCGATCGGACTGAAGTCGTCGCCGATCTTGCCGAGCATCCACTGCGGCGTTCGAAGCTGCAGATCGCGGGCGGACAAATCGTTCACGCAGCAATAGCCGAACACATGGTCGAGCGCCTGCTCGCGGGAGACGTATTTCGTCTTCTTCCCGATAACGATGACGAGCTCGGCTTCGTAATCGAGCTTGTCGGTCGTACGGGGGATGGCAATGTCCTGGCCGTGCGCGGCAATCGTATTATTGAACTTGTTGAACAGGATCGGATACTCGGGAATCGGCGCCTTCGTCTCTTCCGCGTGCTTGCGGTAATTCAAGCCGACGCAGATGATTTTCTTCGGCTCCGTCACGCAAGGCCCGAATTCGAGCGCGTCCTCCCGCAGCCAGGCGGAACTATCCGTCGGCGTCGCCGCAGCCAGATCGGAGAGCGCCGCAATTGCCGAAGCTCCCTGCGCGATCGCCTCCATGACGGAAGCCGGGGCCTCCCGCCCCTCAGCAGCTGTCGCTACGTCCAATATGCCGCGCTCGGTCTTCACGCCGAGAGCCGGCGATCCTTGTCGGATAAAAGTGAGCAGTTTCATTGTCGATAAGTCCTCCTGTCATTCGTATGAATAAAGCCAATGTATTAAGCGTTCTTGCCGAAAACGACTCCGCCGTCGATGTATAGCGGAGAGCCCATCATGAACTTCGATTCGTCGGAAGCCAGGAACAGCGCCGCTTGGGCCACGTCGGCGGGACGGCCCAGGTCGCCGCTGAGCTGACGGGATCTTAAAGAAGCGTACGCCTCCTCCGGATCGTCGTACGACTCCGATAAGTACTTCTCTACAAACGGCGTCAGAATCGTTCCCGGAAGCAGCGCGTTAACCCGAATGTTGTACGGAGCGTAATCGACCTGCATCGATTTCGTCAGCGCCAGCACGGCGCCTTTCGTCGCGGAATACGAAGCTCGTCTCGCGAGTCCGATCTCCGCGATGCAGGACGACATATTGATGATCGAACCGCCGCGCTGCTCCATCATGACCGGAAGCACGTATTTCGAAGGCAGGAAGACGCCGCGAATATTCACCTTCATCACGCGATCCCACGCTTCGGGGTCGATCTCGTGCAGCATGCCGACTCCGCTGATTCCCGCGTTGTTGAAGAGCACGTCGATCCTGCCGTACTTCGACGTGATCGTCTCCACCATGCCCGCGACCTGATCCGGGTCGGTCACGTCCGTAGCCAGACAGACCGCTTCGCCGCCGGCTTCCTCGATAAGCCGAACCGTCTCGTCTCCTTTCGCCGCCTCCAAATCGTTAACGATGACCGTCGCTCCTTCCCGTGCGAACAGCACGGCGGTGCTCTGTCCGATGCCCGATCCCGCTCCGGTAATGAGAGCGATTTTGTTTGCCAATCTTGCCATCTGCCCAATCACTCCTTCTCCTCGAACGACGTCAAAAACAAGCTTAATCGCCCAGCCAAGCTGACGATTTCTTCTTTCGCCCGATCCCGGGATTCCTCCCACTTGTGCACGGGAATCGATGCGCATACGGCGGCCACGGCAGCCCCTTCCGAGTCGAGTACAGGCGCCGCCACGCAGCAGAAACCCATCACCGACTCCTGCTCCTCCGTCGCGAAGCCTGCCGAACGAATCTTCTCCAGTTGAGCCATCAGCGCCGCTCTCGATGTTAAGGTGTTCGGCGTCAACTCCTCCAGCCGCTCGTCAAAAATGCGTTCCAGTTCATCCTTCGGGTGCCAAGCCAGCAGGGCTTTTCCCAAGGCGGTCGCATGGGCGGGAAACCGCATTCCCGGCTCGGAAACCAGCTTTACGCGCGATGGCGCTTCGACCTTCCCCAGATAGAACGTCTGGTTCCCTTCGAGCCTCGCAAGCTGTATCGTCTCTCCCAGCCGGTCCCGCGATCGGCCCGCCTCCTCCCGGAACCGCTCATTCAGATCGAATTGGCCGGCGAAGGCATGGCCCCACACGCCGAGCATACGCCCCAAGGAGTAGGTATCATTCGCGCCCTTGGTCACCCAGCCTAGCTCCTCCAGCGTATGGAGCAGAACGAACATGGAGCTTTTGTTAAGACCAAGCCGCTTCGACAGATCGATCAGCCTGAGCTTGCCCGGCTCGTGACGGATCAGCTCCAAAATATGGTGAGCCCTCTCCAGGGCGGGAGCCCAATACTTCCGTTCGCTGATGATATCCCTCCGCCCATTTGGTTTATTTAAATAAACCAAAGTTTATTATCATGTACCTTTTATAATAGACAGAGAACGGACCGCCGTCAAGACGCGCGGTTTGAAAGAGCGGATCTGATAATGCCGTCGGATCCGCCCTTGTCGCATGTTCAGAGTATCAGATAAATCCCGTCTTCATCGGTTTCCAATACGCCGCGCTCGAGGCTCTCGCCGTCGCGGTCGATGCTTGTCTCCAACTTGCCGGATCTCAGCTTCATTTCCGGATCTACCAGGTGCTCCCCCGTCGTCAAGTCGAATTCCCAGCCATGCCAGGGGCAACGCAAAATTTCGTTTTCCCTGCCGTAAGCATACTCGTAGACGCGCGTCGGCAACCGCGTTCCCCCGATCGTACCTGCGCATACGGCGGCCCCGGCATGGGGGCAAGCGTTGCGATAAGCATAATACTGCCCGCCGACGTTGAAGATGCCGAATTCCGTCCCGTTTACCTTCACCAGCTTGCGCCCGCCTGCCGGAATCTCGCCCCGTCCGGCCACCCGATGCCTGCTCATGCCGGCCCGCCCCTTTCGAGCATCGGCTTCCGCCTAAGACCGTATAATTCCGCCGCGTTCGCCGCCTGGATCCGCTTGCGCATCTCGCGCGGAATCCCGGCCAGAGCCAGCTTCGGATTGTCGAAGTCCCAATGAGGATAATCGGACGCGAACATCAACGTACGGCCTGCGTCGATCATGTCGAAGATCTGAACCAGATGCTCCTTGTTTGCCGGCTCTTCGATCGGCTGCGTCGTCAAACGGATGTGCTCCAGCATATACTCCGACGGCAGGCGCCTCAACCAGGGCGCCGAATCCCGCAGCGCCTTGTAATTTTTGTCCATGCGCCACATGAGGTGCGGCATCCAGGCAATGCCGCCTTCGATCGCGACGAACTTTAAGTTCGGGAACCGTTCGAAGACGCCTTCGCAGATCAGGCTGTTGATATGCGCCATGTAATTGATCGGTAGAATGTTGTGCCACTCCATATATCGGGTCGGATAACCGGACGGGGTAGGCGGGTAGGCGATTCCCTTGCCTTCGGAGCCCGGATGAATCGCAACGGGCAGGTTCAATTGCTCGGCCGCTTCGTAGATGCGGTGATAATACCTCTGTCCGAACGGGATTCTGGCCCCGCTGCACAGGATGACCTGAACGATGTCCGGATGCCCCCCTACTCTTCGGATTTCCTTCGCCGCCGCGTCGGGATCGGAGAAGTTCACGACGAGCGAGCCTTTGAACCGAGGATCGGCCTTCAGCCACTCTTCAATCATATGGTCGTTATAGGCGGAAGCGACCGCGGTGCCGAAGTCGGGATCGGGGTGCAACGAGCAGTTAATGGCGATATGTCCGGTCAGAATCGCGTAATCGATGCCGTAGGGGTCCAGATGATGCTTAATCATGTACCGCGGATCGCTTCCCGGCTCCTGGCCCGAAGGCGTCGCCGCATCCTTCCGATACACGCCGCCAAGCGGAGAATACCAAGGATTGCCGATTAATTGGCCGTTCATCCATTGATCGTGCCATACCTTGGGCAAATAGGGCAGCAGCTCTGCCTGACTGGCCCACGCGTTGTGCACGTCGGCATCGATAAGCCCCGGTCCTTCCGTTTCGCTTGCGGTTTGTCGTTTCCGTTCCATCGGCAATCTCCCCTTGCGAATGAGATGTATTTGAAGCTTGCACTCATCGTAAGGCCCTTCGGTTAAAAGCAACATCCACAAAACGCAAATAGCTGAACGATTCTTCACTATTTTCTCGCAGCCTAGCTTCGGCTCCGCTTTTTCTGGTAAGCTGATCCATATACTCCTACAACGCAATGGTGGTGCAGAGATGATTCAGTTGCACGGCGTGTTCCTGAACAATTATGTACCGAATTGGCGCATCGCCCGATCGGTAACGGAAAATCATATCGTCGCTCTCGTTACCCACGGCAACCTGATCTACCGGATCGACGAGACTGATTTGACGTTGTCCAAGGGAGACTTTCTGATCATGCGTCCGGGCTCCATGCGGCGCGGATTGGACGGCCCCTATCCCCCTCACCAGAAATACTCCGTCCACTTCGGACTCCGATTCCCGGACGATCACCCCTTGTTTATCCACTTCAAGCATAGCTCGCACATCTTGTACCGAACGCGGAAATTCGAATATTTCCGGCAGCGTTTCAGTACGCTCCATCAGACTTGGAACGAGAAATCCGACTACTATGAATTGATTTGCCAGGGGATGATGATGGAACTGTACGGCTCCATCATGCGGGAATTGGCCCGGCGGGACATCCCCGCGCACAAGCGGAAGATTGCCGGCGACGTCGAGCAGTACATCAAAGCCCATTATAAGGAAGAAATAAAACTAGCCCGGCTGTCCGAGCTAGTCGATTTGTCTCCCGGTTACGTGACCGGCATCTTCAAAACCGTGACCGGCCAGACACCGATCGAATACGTTAACCGCCTGCGCTGCTCCGAAGCGCGCGACCTGTTGATCGAATCGGATATGACGATCGCGGAAATATCGGACCACCTCGGCTTCTGCGACCCGACTTATTTTAATCGCGTCTTCAAGAAGTTGACCGGCGCGCCTCCCTCGGCTTTGGCGAAGCGGGCATCTTTATAGTAGGCTTCCATCCGCCAATCCGGAATAAAGGCTTGGTCCGCGGAGCTTGCGAAAACCCCGCCACGTTTCTTTTTGCGGAAGATGGTGAAGCTAAGAAAGTTGACTATTTCAACAACAGAATACGGAGGCTGAATCCGCATGTGGAAAAATTATCGAACCCGATTGATCGTCGGCTTGCTCGGCATCGCGCTTGTCTCGGGGAGCGCCGGAGCCGCCCACGCGGCCAAGGAGACGTCCGCCGTCCCGGATAAGGTGAAAGTCAAGATCGTGAACGACAAGGGGCGCAAAATCGGAACCGCGGGCGCTCACTTGAATCCTTATCAGAAGCAGCACGGCTTCAACAATCCGCACGGCTTCCATGCCGGGGATCTGCTCAATATCGAGGTCGGCCCGGACGGGACCGTCGAGACCGATCTGGTCAGCCCGACGGTCACGCTGAAAAGAGGCGAGCCGAACTCCTTGCTGCGCGACGGGGGCACGTCTCTCATGATCCACGAAAAAGAAGACGATTACGTAACCGATCCGTCCGGCAACTCCGGAAGTCGGATCGCATGCGGACCGATCTTGTAACCGCGACGACAAAATCCCGAGGATCGACGACCGATCCTCGGGATTTTTTTCTCTGAACAGCTGTGTGTTGTCATAAATATTGAGAAGTTAGTGGCGGAAAACCCTGATTTATTAAGGGGGATTTCCATAATTAATGAGAATGTCAATACCATGAATGGTGCTGAATAAGCTTTTTTCATAATTTGTGAGAATATCCGCAATACACGAAATGTATATTTATTCACATAATGTATAGTTAAATCCTCCTTTTTAATCCCCCTATTTATTAAGAGCAAAGAAAAAATGCTTACCACTGAAGACCAATGGCAAGCATTTATCATAAATATCATACCATTTGAAAAAAATAAAAATTAAATCAAACAAAGGAGAACTTATATACGATCCAATGTTACTACTTAAGCCCTCCTATTGATCTCTTCTAATTTGAGGTAATATTTATAAAAAGTCGAAGGTTGATCAGAAGGGGGCCATATCGTAAAACTGCGCCAGTAGCAAGTATTACAGATCAGTAAAGGCGACAAGGAAAAGGAGATAGTAGCTTATATCACGATCACGACGCTGACAGATCTGATTGATCAACTTGAAAATCGAGTAAAGGACCTTGAACGCCTACTGGATCAAAACAGTAGAAATAGCAGCAAACCACCTTCTAGCGACGGACTTCGTAAACCGGCGAATCTTCGTACTCCTGGTGGAAAGAAGGGAGCTCCCTTCATAAATTCCGCTTTATTTGCCCGCATTCTGTTTGACAATAACCAAGCAGAATTATGAAAGCAATTCCTAGGATAACATTTCCTTTACATCTATCAAACCTTGGGGAATTGTCCGGGATTATACTGCATCTGATAGAAACAGTATGGACACAAATTCCATATTTTATACGCATGTTAGGTTGAGAAATTAGATTTTTTCGCTCGACCGGCGTTTTTTGTTCCGACAGATAATAAAACTCAACGGCGACTTTAGGTTGTCATTGGAGCTAGTGCTTTGGAGGCCTCCATAAAAGAATCTTCGATATTTCACAAAGTAAAATCACTTGCGCTGGACAGTCATGCTTTTTGGTCTATGGTAAGCGGCGAAACGCTTGATCGTCCGGTAAAGTTTCGGCATCTTCCGGAACAAGGCGTGCGACGGTACCGTCGGGTTCGTCTCGATGAGCCAAACCTTGCCTCTCCTGTCGACGGCGATATCATAGCCGATCTGCCAATCGTAACGGATCTTGTTGTAGATTCGCGTACATAGGCTCGCTAACCGGATCATCTCGTTCTTTTTCTTTTCTGCGGCGGCTTCGGAAAGTCCGAGCGATTGTTTCAAAGCCTTGTCAATCGGCAGGACATAGCCCTTGCCCCTTGCCACATTGGTGATCACGCTGCGGGGACCGGCGACTTTAGCGATCATCCCGATAGATTTCCAGCGCTTAAACTGATCCCTCATCATCATCTGGCGGATGTCGTACGGGCGACCGTTGATGGTGGCGAGATCAATTCCTTGCTGAACCATGTAAAGCTTGTTTCCAATATTCAATTTCCGATGAAGGGCGACTGCGGAATCGACGGACACGGGCATTCCCTTTTCCTTGACGTAAAAGATCCGGCCGCCTTGTTTCCACACTTTCACGACCCCGCGGCCGCCCCCTCCGGCATCATTTTCGCAGAAAGTTAACGTCTTCTCCTATCGATAAGTTTGCGAATTGTACTTTACGAAAGATTTTTCGTTTGAACAAAATCGTACCTCCCGATACTACACCCGTAAATTTGGTTTGTTGTTTTGGAAAACGAAGCACGAGTTTACTGCTAGCCTCCAGGAAATTTAAGTATGCTCTTTTTCCTATTATATCTGCACCCGTTCGTTGAATAGCCTGAATTTGCTCTATTAAGTAATATGGCGAATAATAATCGTCGTCGTCAAATTTGGCTACGTAAGGGTAGGACGACTTACGGACCGCAGAATTCAAACACTTGCCTAACGTTTCTCTCTCCGGGATTTGGTAAATATGGACATTTCGAAATTTACGCGTAAGCTTCCGGTATAAATTCAAATTCATACTGTCTTTATTCAATAAAATGATTAATTCTTTCGGTTTGTAAAGTTGCGCATTGTAATTTTCAAGAATTTGTTTGAAAAATTGAGGTCTATTAGTTGATGTAATGATGGAAACACCGACGTCTCGTCCCCTTTTTTGAAACAATCATTCCACCCCCTTCCCTCCCCGTCACTCCTTTACAATATGAAAAATAGTTCAAACGGAAAGGGCATAATTACCAATTCTAATGCCTCTTTTGGTTCGTTTAGGGAAAACACATGTTTGCAAAACAGGTGTTATATCGCCACACAACAACTAATCAACTACAAAACCGCGACAATACGCCATCCAAAGGCGACGGAAGACGCACTCGTAATCGCAGACATGATCAAAAACGGCTACTACTCCCCTGTACGCTTCAATTCCGAAGCTTACAAGGAACTCCGAATTCTCATCGCGAGTCAGGACATTGTTACCAAGCGGTTGAACAGTGCTGTTAAACAACTGCACCGTTGGGTGCTCGACAAACTACTCCGTCACCTATGATCAAAGCCGGGAGCAGCTTCATGATAGCTGCCAGGATATGAAGCCAAAATCGCAAAAAGTGGTTATCCGCTTCTTTCAACGTAAGGCAAACAACGGGATGAGGCGCATGCACTTTCCATCCGCTCACCAGCATCGTTTTTCCCAACCCTGGCAGGGCGCATATGAGAGTGAGACACCTCTTGAATACGCCTTTCAGCTTCATTTCAAGTCGCGACCGCTTAACATACGACTCCGGTACCGTTGGATACTGAAGTCTGGAAGACACGACCATAAAATCCAGCCAATCGCGCCGAGCCGTTTGCTCATGGGAAGTTTGCTGGGATGGCACGGGGTCGCTTCCTTTCTGAATATTCTTGCACGTGCAACTTTACTATTTATCGTTGTATATCTACAACTTCTTCGTACCCGTCTGTAATCGATACCGGCTTGGAGAAACATTGAATTTCTTCTTAAACGTCTTGCTTAAATGAAATTCATCATAAAACCCAAAATTCAGTGCGACTTCATGCAGCTTAATATCGGGATGGTTCAACAAAAACAGCCGCACGGCTTCCATTTTCATATCAAGCTGATACGTGTATAGGCTCTTCCCGAATTGATTTTTGAAATGCTTCATTAACGTGCGTTCATTCAAATAAAACTTTTCCGATAGCTGCTTAGACGTAAAAAAACGCTGCGGGTGTTGCTGAAAAAACTGAACGATCTGTTCGGCAATATTCGGTTTATCCGTTGCAAAAGCGGCATGCTCATGTATTTCCAACAACAGCAGGTTAAATAAGACCGAAAGTTTCTCGTCCTTGTACGGATTTTCGGATAAATACGTATACACGATCTGCTGAAAAATCTCTTTGATTCTCGGGCTGCTTCGACAGTGAATCACCGTATCCAGCACGACATGTCTAGCGGCTTCTTCACTCATGACGGTATGATCCTGCTCTTCACAATTTACATGCAGGTACATCGTCTTCGTATTGGGGCTGCAGGGCGTTAATCCATAATGATGCTCCCCTGCGTGAAGCAGAATCACGTCATTCGGATACAACTTATAGCATTGGCCGTTTTGATAAATCTCCCAGCACCCCTCTTCAATATAGACAAAATCATGCTCTCTCATCACTCTATTCGGATGCAAAGTTTCATTTACGTACACATTGCGATTGGCGCTCCCAATGATTCTGTTCGCGTCGATCCGATAGATTTGCTTCAATCGCTGCCCCTCCAAAAATATAGCATTAGTACATTATATACATGCAATAACGCGGTTTATCAATGTGCTTTTCATATGAAAACGCCTAAGATTTAGATAAATTTGATGGGAGGGACGACAGTGAAAAAAGTAAACGTGGCACTGGTAGGATTAGGTTTTGGAGGGGCTTTCGCCGAAATCTATCAGCACCATCCCAACGTAGGAACGATCGGGATCTATGACGCGAGCAGCGAAATGATGAGAAAAACGGCAAGCTACTATGGCATTGAAAAAACCTATGACAGCTTCGACGAAATTCTCCGTGACGAGTCGATAGACGCCGTTCACCTCGTTACGCCGATTCCTCAGCACGAAGAACAAACCGTTCAGGTATTGGAGTCCGGCAAGCATTGCGCTTGTACCGTGCCTATGGCGATTTCGCTTGACGGAATTCGCCGCATCACGGAAGCGACGCGTAGATCAGGCAAGAATTATATGATGATGGAGACCACCCTCTATACGTATCAGTTCTTTTACGTCCAACAGATGATTGCCAGCGGCGAGCTCGGCAGAATTCAGCTCCTGCGCGGCTCCCATTATCAGGATATGGCCAACTGGCCGGACTACTGGCTAGGCCTTCCGCCAATGTATTACGGAACTCACGCAATAGGACCGATGGTCGCACTCTCCGGTTCGAGAATTAATCGAGTCAGTTGTATAGGTTCGGGAACAATGGAGGAGCAATTAACGAAGCAGTACGGCAACCCGTTTCCGATTGAAAGCGCCCATTTTGAATTCGAGAACGGGTTAAAAGGCGAAGCGACCCGCTCGCTGTTTGAAACCGCGAGGGAATATCAGGAAGGCATGTTCGTTTACGGGAGCAACAAGAGCTTCGAATGGGGATTTAAGGACAGTGACAAACCCTACGTTACAACGGCGCTTCCGGCGGTTGACGGCAGACGCGGACGCAATATGACCGTCGAAATCGTAGAAATGCCCAACTATCATCAATCGCTTCCTCAAGAGATTCAGCGCTTTACGGTCGGCGGCAACTATGATCCGCTTAATCCGCAGGAGTCTCTTCAAAAAGGCGCGGGCGCAGGCCATCACGGCTCGCACCCTCACCTGGTGCACGAATTCGTTTCAAGCATTATCGAAAACCGAAAGCCTTGGATCGATGAGGTTCTCGGTGGCAACATTACGGCCGCCGGCATTTGCGCTCATGAATCGGCTATGAAGAACGGCGAGTCGGTAACCATTCCTCTATTTTAATACCGCGGCCATCCATAACCATCCGCCCTATTCGGCCAGGGCGGATGGTTCATGCAAGCCGCCGATTGTGCGCAATCGGATCCGAACCGTCGTGCCTTCGCCGTAAACGCTGCGATATTCCAATCCATACTCGCTACCGTAATACAGCTTGATTCTTTCGTTTACGTTTTTAATGCCGTATCCGCTGTTTCTGGACTTTTTATCGGAATTCAGTATATTCTTCAAGACTTCTTCCTCGATGCCCGCCCCGTCATCAGTTACGGTCAGGACAAGCTCCTCCCCGTGGTTTTCCGCCTTCACTTGAATGCGGCCCGTTCCATCCGGCTTTTCCAGTATCCCGTGCAAAATCGAGTTTTCGACGATCGGCTGCAGCACCAGCTTAATTAGATTGAGCTCCAGCAGATCCTCCGGAACGTCGATCTCGAGACGAATGGAGTCGTCGAAGCGGATATTTTGAATCTCGACGTAGGCTTTAATATGTTCGATCTCATCTCTCAGCGGGATAACTTCCTCGCCTTTACTCAGGCTGAGCCTGTAAAATCTGGCCAGCAAATACAGCAGCCGGTTGATCTCCTCGCTCTTGTTCTCTTTCGTCATCCAGCGAATGCATTCCAGCGTATTGTACAGAAAATGCGGATTGATCTGCGCCTGCAACGCCTTAAGCTCCGCGCCTTTGACGGATTTTCCCAGGTTGTACTTTTCCTCGATCAGGTCGGAAATTTTGCCTAGCATATGATTAAACTTCATCCCCAATTGCCCGATCTCGTCATGGCCGCCCCGAAAAACGACAGGCTGCTTGAAATCCCCTCTCTCCGTCTGCTTCAATTGCACCACGAGCTTTTTGATTCGGCTGGTGATCGTGCTCGATATAAAAATAGCAAAGCAATACGCAAGCACGCACAAAACAAGCACGAACACGGCCGTCTCCTTCTTGACCGACTCCGTCGTTCTTAACATATCTTCATCGGGAATGAACGACAGCAGCTTCCAATCCGTACCTTTAACGTCTTTGTACAGCAGCACGCCATGCCGATTTTCAATTTTGATCTTGGCGCTTACTTGCGCTTCTTCCGGCTTCTTCAACCGATCGCTGATTTCCTGCTGCTGCAGGCCGGCTTCCAATAACTGAGGATCGCCGACGCTGGTAATGGTTTGCCCGTTTTCGTTGACGAGAGCGACAAGCGAAGAAGGAGTCGCTCTCGCTCTTGCGATAATATCGAGAACATCGCTTTCCAGTAAGTCGATCCGGCAAGCGCCCAACGTCTGATTATAATTTCCGAGATTTCGGATCCTGCATAACGCCGAGATCAAATTCGCCTGCCCGCCGTGTCCCGAGTCCAGATTCCCGCTCGGCAGCCAGATGAGCTTCCCTCCGTTTTCCTCCATCCGCTCGCTGATTCCGCTCTCCGCCAAACTGTCCCAAGTAAAGAAGTGCTCCCGCTCATTCGCGAAAATCAGCTCCCTCGGAACGTATAAACCGATTCGGTAAATGTCCTTATTCCTCTCCAAGCTATATAAGAAATTAAGCATTTCCCTATAGTATTCGTCTTGGATAATGCTCTCATTGTATCTGTCGGATGGTGTATACTTGTACATCTCCTGAATTTTGTTCTCCATCATCACGATGTTGGCTATGCTGTTCACATTAAAAATTTTGTACTCCAAATACCCGGCGGTCTGCTCGAACGCTTGGCCGGCCGTATATTCGAACTGTTCGATCAACTTGGCGGAAAATTTATCGTAAAGGTAGTAGCCGAACACAAGCAAAGGGATAAAAATAAAAACCAATAGAGAAGTATAGAACTTTTTCCTTAACCCAATGTTATTTACCGCACCTACAATCCCCTTGAACAACGCGTTCCTCATAGGAAAAACCTTTCTCTGAACTCGGATGGGGAAGCGTTTTCATACTTTCTGAACACTTTCGCGAAATAGTTTTCGTTATCGTATCCTACTTTTTTGGCGATTTCATAGATTTTAAGGCTTCTATCCTTCAGCAGATCCTTCGACTTTTCGATTCTAACTTCCGTGATATAGTCGTTCAGGGTATTTCCCGTTATTTTCTTGAAAAAGGTGCACAAATAGCTTTCCGAGAAATTCTGGGTCTCCGCGATCAGCTTCACCGATAGCTTCGGATTGTGATACTGGCTTTGGATGAATTTCATAATTTCGTAGACGTTTCTTCCGTAGGCCTCCTTGTCCTCTACAAGCTTAAAGAAAACCTTCACTTGGTCGACCAGATAAAGATGCATCTTCTCAAGCGTATCCATGCCGGATACGCATCTCCACAAATAGCCGTACAGATCCTCTTCGTCGGCTAGCCTGATCCCCCTCTTCTTGGCCATGGAATGCAGGTCGAACAGGAGTTTTAAATACCGGTTGCGGATGATGCCGCTATCGGAATCCTTCGAGGCCGCGAGACCGGAATAGTATTCGTTAAGCAGCAGCAGCGCTTCTTTTCTCTTGTCGCTGCCTAGATACTCGCCGAAAGCCGACAGAAACTCATCGTCCAGAATCGGTTTTCCGCCCTCCCGAGCGTTCATGCTGCTGGAAAAAATAATCGTATTCACGCCCTCGTAAAACTGCATTTGGATCGCCTTCATAGCTAGGTTAAAGGAGTTCTTCAGCCCGGCCAGACCGTATACGGGCAAGCCGACCCCGATCGTCACCGCATAGTTCCCTTGGCATTCCGCCATGATTTTCTCCCGCAAGACATTAAGCTTGTTTTCCCAATGCTGAACGGCTTGGATTCTTTCTTTGAAATGAACGAGATACAGCTCGCTATCCATATAGCCGGATACGAACCAATCGGATAGCCCGTGCAGAAAATTACACATGTTCGAAGAGAGCAGGCTTCGGCAGCTTTCCTTTTCATTATGCGTCAACGCTCTGTTCCAGTTGAATTTCACGACCGCCGTCGTATAATAGCGATCCGCTCGATACTCGACTCCGGCGTCCTCGAACATCCCTTTAAGCTCGACAGGATCGACATCGGATTTGATCAATTCCACGGCCAGCTTTTGCCGAACGAGGTGCGTATTTCTTCTAACCTGGCCCTGCATCCTGTCGTCCTTGGCCTTCTGATCGCGCTCGGACTTGTATTGAAAGACCGCTTTGGAGAGAGTGGCGATCAGCTCGTTCTCGTCAATCGGCTTCTCGATGTAGTTGAGCGCGTTCAGCTTAATCGCCGACTTCAAATATTCCTTGTCGCTATAACCGCTTAAGAAAACGATTTTACATTCCGGGTACTTCTCGCGCAGACGGGTGGCCAGCTGGATACCGTCCATTTTGGGCATGGAAACGTCGGTCAAAACAATGTCAGGCTCCAGCCATTCGGCCTTTTCCAGCGCTTCGACTCCGTTTCTGGCGTCCTCTACGCGATCTATACCAATCTGATTCCAGGGGGTATGCTTCATCAAACCTTCTCTTGTAGCTCTCTCGTCCTCGACCAGGATCAGTTTGATCACGGAACTTCCTTCCTCCCTGCTTAGAGTGGCACTTAGAAGCTGTATCCTTAAGAGACCGGGCCTGCGCAGATTGTAAAAAAGAGGCTATGCTAAGCCTCTTTTTTCTATGCAAATACCTAGTTCTTGGCCAACCATTCCTGCATCTGCTTTTTATACTCCTCCATCACCTTGTCGGACCCTGCCGCCTTCATTTCCTTGTCGTAATCGGCAAGCACCTTATCCACGTCGGACACGAGTCCGAGATATAATGAAGGGTTATATTTCTCCTTGACGGCGCTGATCGCCGCATATTCGTTTTTGACCGGTTCGGAATTGAAAACGAAGGAACCGAGTTTAGGGAAATACGCGATTTTCGAATATTCTTCCTTTAATGCAGCGTTTGGACTCGAAGGATCGCCCTTGAACGGATTCACCAGCTTATACCTCATACCGCTGAAATACGTGCCTTCGTAATCCGTACTCTTGGCTCCTTCGGGTAGCGTTTTCGCGCCATTGGCGTCAATATCGTAATTTCTGCCCTTGATTCCATACATTGCGAGCGTCCACAATTCCGGATCGGAATAGATCGCGTCGATCGTCATTAACGCTCTTTCGGCGTTTTTGGACGAATTCAGAATGGCGACGCCGTTCTTGATGCTTGGCGGCTTCGGGAAGTATTTGCCGCCGACTTTGGCGGCGTACGATCCGACCTCCCAATCCGGATGCGCTTTCATGATTTCCTTGTAGTTCAGCTCGATCGCCCAATAGCCGCCCTGGCAGGCTGCGGCCTTGCCTTCCTTAAAGGCGCTGCAGGATTCCGTTTTGTTGGCCAGAGAGTCCTTGGGCCAGTAGCCTTTATCCGCCCATGACTTCATCGTTTTGAAGGCTTCGGCATAGATTGGACTTTGGCTTAAGAAGGCTAACGTAGAGCCGTCCTGATCATCAACCTGCATCGACATAATGCCCGGCGGCGTAACATCCGGCTGGTCTCCTTTCTCTTGGACGTAAGGCGCGAGTACGGTCCAGGATTCGTCCGTAGCCGGCTTATAGGGAACCATCTCTTTTTCGTTCTGCTTGATGGCCTCGAAGTACGCCCCCATATCCTCCATCGTCTTGATCTCCGGAACGTTATACTTCTTTCTCAAGTCTTCCCGATATAAGAAACCGTTCCAATTATACTCGTCCGAAAAAGAAGGAATCATGTAGACGCTGCCGTCGATTTTGCTCTCGTTCCACGTATCCTCCGTCCAGTTTTTGGAGATGGTCGGAGCGTTCTTCTCCAGCATCCCCGTAAGATTCTTGAAAGCGCCTTTGCGGGTTTGCACTGCGACGTCCGTCCATGAAGCCGCATAGATGACATCGTAATCCTCGCCCGAAGAAAGCACCAGATTGTATTTATTATACCAGTCGGCCCAATCGATGGAATCCAACTCCAGCGTTACGTTGACTTTTTCTTTCAGCCTCTTGTTGATTTCGGCCAGTACCGCATCCTTATCTTTTTGATTGCCCCCGACTCCCAGCCACTTGATTTTGACCTCTTTGGAAATATCAACGCCGTTATAAGTCTTCTCCGCGGTTACGGCGCTGCCGCCGCTCGAACCCGCACTTGCCGCGCCGGGCTCCTCCGACTTCGCGCATCCGCTGACAATCACGGACGCCGTCAACCCCAATGCCATTGTTAAACTGATCCACTTGACGCCTTTCTTCATCTGTGTGTCCTCCCTTGAAATGCATTATATGATAAACCGAGTGGTATCGGCGTTATCCTTTCACCGCGCCTATCGTCAGTCCGGTCACGAAATACTTTTGCACGAAAGGATAGGCAAACACGATCGGACCGATGGAAACAATGGTCATCGCCAGCTTCAGGCTTTCGCTCGGCAGACTTTCGCGCGCTTCGGCTGCCGTCGCGGAGCTTATGCTCGTCTTGGCCAGGAAATCCGCTTTGTTAATGACCGAGGTCAACAAATACTGCAAGGAATATTTTTTAGTGTCCGTGATGTAAAGCATCGCATTATACCAATCGTTCCAGTAGCCGATCGCATAGAACAAACCGATGCAGGCCAGCGCCGGCTTAACAAGCGGAAGAACGATTCCCATGAATATGCGGAATTCGCCCGCCCCGTCAATTTTGGCGGCCTCGATCAGCGAAGCCGGGATCATGCTTCTAATGAAGCTGCGCATGATCAGAATGTAAAACACGGGAAGCAGCCCGGGCAGTATC
>JAEZZE010000319.1 GCA_023418755.1 Bacillota bacterium
ATCCAATACTCCCGGTCAAACATTCGGGCCAGGCGGAGCAAACGGGCGTCTCCGGTCAGCTCGTACAGGGTGTACAGGGCGTCGCCCAGTCCGCCGAACTCGTTAACGGGATTGACCTTCGTGCAGCGGAGGATCCCGTCGATCTTCCAGTCGGACAGCTTCTCGAACCTGCCGCGAATGTAATGCGCCAGGTTGACGGCAAGCGTTAGCGCCTTGGCATTCTGCAAGTAGATATGGCAATCGATCAAGCCCTGCACGATCTTGTGCAGCGTATAGTAAGGCGCCCACACGTTGCGGTTTTCCTCGAATTCCAGAACGTCCAGCTTTGCTTCTTCGAAGGCGCTCAAATAACCGTTTGCCCGCGCGCATCGTTCCATGACGTCGACGATCTCGCCGGCCTTGGTCTTCAAGACCTCGTCTTGATCGCCATAAGCGAATTTGGAGCACGCGGACAGGAAATGCCCGACGAAATGCCCTCTCAAGCCGCAATCCGGCGCCTCCCAGCCGCCCAAAGGCTCGGCGTCGGACGGAATCCCCGCATTGAGCTTGAACGTATGCATAAGCCGCCCCAGGTCGAAATCTTGAATATACTTCTTGACCCGTTCCCTGCGAGGGGCGAAGGAACCGTCGGTCAGCCTGACTTCATCCAGGCGGAAAGAGGCGAACATGGCATTCATCTTCCTTTCGGAACGGTTTCCGCGATCCCGCGGTTCCCCTTTATCGGGAGGACGGATAATAGCGATAGGTTTCGCCGGCTTTGGCTTCGCACCGGATCGATTGCCCGGCGTAGCGCAGACGGCACGGCAAGCCGTTCAGCGAACGTACGGTCGCCTCGGTCAATTTTCCGTTCGCCCAACGAATGCCGATCTCGAAGCCTCCTCGCGCGCGCAGCCCCGAGACGAAGCCTTCCGGCCACGCGGACGGTAGAGCCGGAAGCAGGACGATGTCGTACTCGGGATTGCCTCCGTCGTATCGTGCGCGGCTTTGCAGCAGCATTTCCGCAATGCCTGCCGTTCCGCCGAAATTGGCGTCGATCTGCATCGGAAACGGATCATGCTGATTGAGCAGATTCGGGTTCGTCGAGTCCGCCAGCAGATCGAGCAACCGACGGTACGCGAGCTCCCCGTCTTTGAGCCTGGCGTGCAGGGCGATGCGCCAGGCCGCCGGCCACGCACGGCTTCGTTCCCGGCTTCGGTGACGAAGCTCGAGACTTCTGCGCGCTCCGGCGAACGCTTCGGGCGTCTCTTCGGAGATCTGATTGCCGGGATACAAGCCGTACAGATGGGAGACATGCCCGTTGGCGTCCTCCGGACTGTCCCAGTCCCCCAGCCATTCCTGGAGCTGGCCGAATCGTCCGATCTGCATCGTAGGCATCCGGTCCAGCGCGTCCCGCAGCTCGTCCGCGAATGCCCCATCCTCTTGCATTAGCTCGCAGGCAATTAGGCAGCGTTCGAACAGATCGCGGATTAACTGCAGATCCATTGTCGACGCATAGGTCAGATGCCTTCTGCGATTGCGTTCGTCCCTATAGGGGTTCTCCGGCGAATAAGACGGATTGGTCACAAGAAGACCGGCGAACTTGATGCCATCGGGCGCCTCCGTCATAAAATCAAGCACGAATCGGGCGGCTTCCTTCATGGCGGGATAGGCCCGCTCCTTCAGAAAATCCGGATCCGGATTATACTCGTAGTGATCCCACAGGTGCTGCACCAGCCAGACTCCGCCCATCGGCCAAATTCCGGCATGCGTGTCGACCGGCGCCGCGGCGCGCCATATGTCGGTGTTATGATGGACGACGAAGCCCCGCGCGCCGTAATAGATCTCCGCCGTACGCGAGCCCGCCACGCGAAGATCGTCGATCAGATCGAACAGCGGCAGGTGGCATTCCCGCAAATTCCCGACCTCAGCGGGCCAGTAATTCATCTGGACGTTGATGTTGGTCGTCCATTTGCTGCCCCATTCCGGCCACTCCTCTTCGTTCCAAATTCCCTGAAGATTGGCGGGTTGATTGCCCGGCCTGGAGGAAGCGATGAGCAGATAGCGGCCGAATTGGAAATAGAGAGCCGCCAGCGACGCATCCTCCGTCTCCCGGATCGAGACTACGCGCCGATTCGTCGGAAGCCGTTCGGATCCGTCTTCCTCTTCCTTCCCGGCCTCCCCCAGCCGAATCGAGACCCGTTCGTACAAGGCCCGATGATCTTCGACGTGTTCTTCCAGCAGTTCGCGGTAAGTGCGCCCGGCGACACCCGCCAATCGGCGATTGTTGATCTCTCTCGGATTTCCGCCGATATCCCGGTAGTCGACGAATCCGGTCGCCCCGGAGAAGACGAGAGTAACGGCCTGCGCGCCGTCGACCCTTAATACGCCGTCGGCAACGGTACACGTCCCTCCTTCGCGGAAGGCGGAGAGCGCCCCTTCGAAGCGGAGCCCCGGACCTTCCCATGCGCCGCTCCAGTTTCTGGGACCTTCGCGCGTTCCGGTCCGCCCGGTCAGCCGAATCGTGCGGCCGCCGTCCGCGTGAACCTCCGAGTCCGGATGCACGCTGGATAACGATGCGTTTACCCCGATACGGCCTTGCGGGCTGCACGACAACCGGATCACGATGCACCCTCCCGGGCGGGTGCAGAACATTTCGCGCGTATACTCGCACCCGTCCGCTTCGTAGGACACGGTAGCTACCGCCCGTGCGAGATCCAATTCGCGCCGGTAACGGCGGACATCCCGATGTCCCGGAAAAGCCAGACGCAGGTCGCAAAAAGGCAGATAGGCTTGCAAGTTAACCGGCTCGCCCATCATGCGTTCCAGAAACAGCCGCTCGGCTTCCTCAATGCGATCTTCGAAAATCAGACTCCGGACTTCCTGCAAGTATCGGCCCGCATCCGCCCGGTTGTAATCGTGGGGCGCCCCCGACCACAACGTCTCCTCGTTGATCTGGATCCGTTCGTTCTCCGTCCCCCCGAACACCATCGCTCCAAGCCGCCCGTTACCGATCGGGAGCGCCTCTTTCCAGGACTTGCCTGGCGAATCGTATGTCAGCTTCATTCTCGCACCGCCTTTCCGGTTATTCTTTGACTATGCCGCGCTTCATAGCGTGCAAAGTCCGGCAAGAACGCGCAGCGCGCCTGCCGGACTTTGCTTTATTTCTTGAACAGATCCTTCTTCTTCTGGTACGTCTGGTTGGCCCAATCCGTCAGCCGGTCCAGGCCGATCTTCTCGGCGTTTTTCACCATGCTCTCGTAGCTGGCCACCGCTTCCGCTTCCGACTTCGCCAAGTAGATTTTGACCTTCTCGTTTTTGATCATTTCATCGATCTTGGTCTTGATCGTCTTCTCTTCCGAATCCGGCTGCAGCTGGATCAGGCCGAGCTCCGGCTTATACACCGTAAACGCCTTTCTCTCCAACAAAGCCTGCGTCTTCTGCGCTCCCGGAACGTACCCCAGCATGCCTTCCATAACGCCGTCGTTGTACAAGTACCACCATTTGATGCCGTTGCCGTTGACGAAGTCGGCGTCGGACGAATCGTACTTCAGGTTCGGATAGCCTTCCTCGTTCCAGGTCCAATGCTCGCCTTCGACGCCGAACATCGTTAATTTCTTGCCTTCGTCGCTCGCCAGGTATTCCAAGAATTTGATCGATGCCTCGGGATCTTTGTTTTTCTTGGTGATGAACGTTCCTGCAAAGCCAAGGCCCGAGCTGACGGCCTTCGTGTTCTCGGACAAGGCGCTGGGCAGCATTTTGAACGTGAACGGCTCGCCGGCGTTTTTGACTTTAATGTTATTCGTATCCGCAATGCTGACCGTGTGGCTGTGCGCGAACGCCTTGCCGCTGGTCGCGTACTGATCGTCGATCTGGTCGTTCGTGTAAGCGAAGTTCTCCGCCAGAATGTATCCGTCGCGATAAAGCCGGTTCATGAACTTGAAAAATTCCAGCATTGCCGGCTGTCTGATCGCGTAGTCCACCTTGCCGTCCCGCTCGTACCAGCCGTCCAGAAGCCCCTCGACGCCGAACTGCTGCAGGAAGTATTGCTCGATCCAGTCCTTGTCCATAATCAGCGGGATCATGTCCGGATACTTCTCCTTGACCATGCCCAGAACCTTCACGAAATTGTCTACGGAATCGACCGGCGGGTTACCGAGCTCCTGAAGAATATCCTCTCGGACCGCAATGCCCGGATTGCCGTCGCCTCCGACCGCGTATTTGTTCTGCGCCATTTCCTCCTGCGTCGCGAATGCATTGCGCACCGTGTAGAAATTGCCGTCGTCCATCGTGTGAATCGCGATTCTCGTGTTGTCGATCTTGAAGTTCGGCGCGTATTGCTCGATGAGTTCATTCCAGGGATAGGACAGCTTCGAATCGGACATCCGGTCAATGTTGGCATACGTGAATACAAGGTCCGGCAGATCTCCGGAGGCGATCATCAGCGGAAGCTGCTTGTCGTCCGTCGCGACCGTCACGTTCAGCTTAATGCCCGTCTTTTCCGTGATTTTCTCCGCGACCGCGCCTTTCCATTCCTTGACCGGATACCAGGACGCATCGATAAACAAGGACAATTCCTTGACCTCTCCGCTTTTCGCGGGCGTTTCGGACGATGTCGCCGACGGTGTCGCCGAGCCGGCGCTTTCCTTTTGACCGTCGTTGTTATTGCCCCCGCATGCGGACAGCAGCGCCGCCGTCAGAATAACGATCAGCGACAGAAGCAGCGTTTTCTTCCTTTTGTTTCTGTTCAATGTAACCCCTCCATCGTGTGATGTTTATATCAAAGCAAGCGCTTTAATACCATTGAAGCCGGCGTACCGATCATCCCTTTACAGAGCCCAGCATAATGCCTTGGATGAAAAATCTTTGGAGAAACGGATAGACGCATACGATAGGCGCGATCGATACGACCATGGCCGCTACCTGGAGAGAATAGCTGGTGACGCCCGCGGAGGCGCTGTTCGCGATAGCGATGGCGTCCATCGGCGAGTTGCTTTTGTTGATAACCTCCATCATCCGGAAGGCGAGCGTACGCAAGCTCTCCGATTGCACGAAATAAGCGGAGTCCAGCCACGAATTCCATTGACCGACTCCCATGAACAACGACATGGTGGCGATCAGCGGCATCGAAACGGGAAGGATGATCCGGTAGAAAATGACCAGTTCGCCGGCTCCGTCGATATGCGCCGACTCCTTCAGCTCGACCGGGATTTCGCGGAAGAACGAAATGGCGATGAGCAGGAAGAAAGTGCTCAGCATGGAGGGAATTACGTAGACGCCGAAAGTGTTCAGCAGCCCGACCGAGCGCAGCACCACGTAATACGGAATCAGACCGCCGGAAAAATACATCGCGAAAATAATGATCGTGAAGTAGCTTCTGCGAAACAGAAGGTCGCGATGCGACAATCCGTACGCCACCAGACAGGTGAACATGACCCCGAGCGCGGTGCCCGCAAGCGTTCTCACGACGGTCACCAGGAAGGCCCGATACCAATGCGGGTCGTCGAGAAATCTGGCGTAATTTTCGAAGGTAAAGGTTCTCGGCCACAGATAGACGCCTCCGAGAAGCGAGTCGGTTCCTTTGTTAAAGGAAAGAATCAGGACGTAATAAAACGGATACAGCATCGACAGCATCATGATGAACAGAAGCGCGTAGACGAACGAATCCATGATGCGATCCTTTTGTTTCTGACTGAGCGGCATGCCCGATCCTCCTTATCTAGAATAGACTTGATCCCGACGTTCGCTTGGCGATGTAATTGCTGGAGAAAATCAGGATAACGGAAATGACGGACTGGACCAGATCGATCGCGGCCGCATAGGAGAACCTTCCGTCCCGCAAGCCGACCTTGAAAGCATAAGTTTGCACGATCTCCGAGGTCGGGTTGTTGATGCTGTTTCCGAACAGGAAGGCCTGTTCGAAGTTCGAGCCGACCAACCCCCCGCCCAGAATGCTTCCGATCGTCAGGATGAGAACGACGACGATCGTCCCTTTCATGCCGGGAAACGTGATGTGCCTTATTCGTGCCAGGCGTCCGGCCCCGTCGATCTGCGCGGCCTCGTACAACGACGGGTTGATGCCCGCTATCGCGGCCAGAAAGATGATCGTCCACCAGCCCATTTCTTTCCACACGGCGCTTGTGACCGCCAATCCCCAGAAGTAGTCGGGGTTGGTCAGAACGTCAAGCGGCTTGTCGATCAGGCCGAGCCCGAGAAGGGCCTTGTTGACCATCCCGACGTCGGTCGACAGGAAGGCGAAGGCGATGCCGACGACGACGACCCACGAGATGAAATGCGGCAAATAGCTGACCGTCTGCACGAAACGCTTAAACCGCATATTTTTGACTTCGTTCAATAGAATGGCCAGCAGGATCGGAGCCGGAAACGCGAAAACGACTTTAAGGAAGCTCAGCACCAGCGTATTGCGAACGATCGTTCCGAACTGATAGTCGTTCACGAACTCGTCGAAGTGCTTGAACCCAACCCACTCGCTCGTAAAGATTCCCTTGATCCCCATGGAAATGGAATAATTTTTGAAAGCCATCAAAATGCCGAACATCGGCGTATACGCAAAAATCAATAAGAAAATCATGCCGAGCCCGACAAACAAATGCAGCGCTTTTTGCTTCTTGAACCGCTTCCAAAACTGCGCTTGCCCCGCGCTCGTTCCGGCGGCTCCCGTTACCCGCGTATCCAGTTGCATACCTGCTCCCCCTTCGCCTTAAGTGTACCTTTCGCGGCGAGAGCGTCGAAAGCCAACATTCTTAAGAAAGCGTTGTCATTTTTAAAGATCGCGGGCGCTGCCGCCCAGGCGAAGCGGAAAACAGAAAAGCCATCAGAGCCGATACTTCGACCCGATGGCTGCGTTTCCGTTAATCCGCCAGAATGCAATCCGTATTGGTATCCGGGCCGTTCTCGCCCCTTCGTCAGGCGTGCCCTCTTGCCGACTCGCGATATTCCTGCGGAGTCGTTCCCGTCGATTTCTTGAAGAAACGGGTAAAGGAATGCGGCGACTCGTACCCGACTTTGACCCCGATTTCGTTGATTCTCAATCCGTCCTCCGCAAGCATTTCTTTGGCCTTCCTTAGCCTCGCCTTCTCGATGAACTCCGACAGATTCACTCGGTTCTCCTGCTTGAAGACGCGCGACAGATACGAAGGATTGAAGTGAAAGCGCCGGGCCAGCCGAACAAGCGACAGATCCTCCTCCAGGTGCGCTTCGATGTATTGTCCGATTTCCTCCATCGCGCCGGCGGCTCTGCTGCCCTCCCCGCATTTCCTCCGCTCGAACAGAGCCTCGGCCACGCTTTCCAGATACGCCGCCCCCTCCTCCCAGGTGGCATGGGAGTCGAACTGCATCAGCCCGGCGGCCGGAACCCATTCCTGAAGCTGCCTTCGGTTGATATAAGACATCATGACCAGCGCGGCCGAATAATACAGCTCCATCGCCTGTTGCTTGTCGGCTGCCGGATTCCCCCGAACGGGCCGAAAGATTTCTCTTAGCAAAGCGAGAAAATCCTCGCTCCGGCCGCTTTCCAGGTGGCCGGCAAGCCGGTCGAACCTCTCGCTGCGAATCGGCTCACGCGCCGGCTCCGCGCCCTCTCTGCCGGATTCGCTCACGGTCATGACCATGCTTGCGCCATCTCCGATTCGCGCGTGCTGCATTTGCCGGATACGGTCGTAAACCGCAGGGAGACGATCCCACGAGCAGGCCCGACCGGTCAAGGTAAAGGCGATTTCCGTACCGTGCGCCTCCGCGCACGCTTCCTGCGCCAGCTCCAGCATTCCCTCCAGGAATCGTACCAGCTCCTCATCGGTTGCAGCCCCTCTCCCTTCCTCGTCCTTCGGTTGAACGAGCCAGAGCAGGTCGCCGTACCGATCGACAATTCCCGCGCACTGGGTCTGATCGGTCAAGTAGCGGTCCACCAGAAACTTGGCGTCCAGCGCCGTCTCCTGGCGCTTCGTGAACGAAGGGGCGTCGGCCGATCGCAGAAAGCTCCCCAGCACCGGCAATACCGGTCGTTCCCCGGAGAGAGGGATGGACAGATTGCGGAAATTCGCCTGCCTCTCCTGTTCGCTCGAGGATTCCCCTCCGGCCAGAAGCTGCCGGAAGTATTCGCCCTGCGCCATCGTTTCCAGCAGGCTTCGCTGCTTGACCGCCTGTTGGAGAAGAAGCTGGTCTCTTCTCTCCTTCTCCAGCTCGAGAATGACTTCCCGAATTTCCGATGTGACTTTGGCGTACCCTTCGGTTTTGAGCAGAAACCGGACGCCCTGGATACGAATCGCTTTATAGACGGATTCGAAATCGTCGTATCCGGTCAAGAAGACGATTCGGCAGCGCGGCCATTTTCGGTGGATGATATCCATCAGTTCCAATCCGCTGAGCTCCGGCATGCGAACATCGGACAACACGATATCGAAGCGAGAGCTGTTCAGCCAGTCAAGAGCTTCCATTCCGGAATACGCCGTGCAAATATCCAGTCCGGGGATATTCAACGCCCCGAGAATTTCGGTTACCCCGTCCGCAATGATCGCTTCGTCGTCAACCACTAGAAGTCTGTACATCCGGTTTCGCCTCCTCCAGCGGAATACGGATCGTCGCCTCCAACCCGCCCAGCGAGCCCCGGGCGATGCTAAGCCCGCTGCTCTCGCCGTACGCGAACGCGATGCGCCGGTGCACATTGACGATCCCGGTCGTCTCGGATTCCGTATTATCGGGCTGGAGCCTGCGGGAAATCCGCTCAAGCTCTTCATCGCTCAAGTTTCCGTTATCCTCGATCACGATGCAGGCCCAGCAATCGCGCTTTTCAATCCGCACGTCGATTCGTCCGTCCCTCGCCTTTTTTTCCAAGCTGTGCTCGAAAGCGTTTTCGATCAACGGTTGAACGATAAGACGGGGAACGAGCAGCTGTTCGAATTCCGGCGGCAGCTCGTCGAAGCGCGCCCTTACCCGCTTGTAGAAGCGCATTTCCTGAATCTCGGTGTACATGCGGGCATGGCGAATCTCCTGCTTGAGATCGATCTCGTCGGAAGCGTTCCGGGTCACGAAACGGAAATATTCGCCCAGCTGCGTCGTGAACAGCTCGATTCGCTCGGTGTCGCCCGTCTTGGCCATCGTATTCAATATAAAAAAGCTGTTATACAGAAAATGGGGCTTAATCTGCGACTGAAGCTGCTTCAGCTCCGCCTTCTGAGTCAAAATCTTCTGCTTGTAAGCTTGATCGATAAGCGAACGCAAATTAACGACCATTTGGTTGAAACGGTTATAAATGTACCTGAACTCATCGTTCGTCTCGTGCGCAATCGTTAAGTCCAGATCGCCGCTTTCCAGCCGCCGGAATCCTCTGACCAGCTTCAGCAGCGGCTTGTGGATGAACTTGTAGGTGGAAAGCGCGTAAATAAAAATAATGCCGATCGCGCCGAAGACAATCAACCAGGCCAGCAAATAAAACTTGTCGAGAGGCTTGCGAACGATGCGATCGTTGATCAGCCTGTAGATGGACATGTCCAGCCGTTCGGAGTGGGCGATCGAGACGAAGTAGCTCTGTCCGCCCAG
This sequence comes from Bacillota bacterium, assembly GCA_023418755.1. Taxonomy (GTDB): domain Bacteria; phylum Bacillota; class Bacilli; order Paenibacillales; family Paenibacillaceae; genus Cohnella. Next base: position 9,532 of record JAEZZE010000319.1, read on the forward strand.
CGCGAACGTTGCCGAACCGTCGTCCGGAAATCGCTCGAGACGGCGGATAATCTCTTCCGCGCCTTCCCGTATCGAAGTCGCTCCGCTGCTCACCCCGTAGCCGTTGCTGCCGAAAGCCAGCAAAGTGCCGCTATCCGGGTAGGTGTTGAACTGTCCCAGCGCCTCCTGCAGGCGCTGACGGTCCAGCTCGAGCTCCACGATGAAAAGCGGCTCTCTCCCCCTGCTCCCTCTTGTATTCACCGCGCTGAGGTAAAGCTCGCCGCGCCAATCGATCAATCGGGTTCCCACGCCCGGCCGCACGGATCGGTCGCCGAAGGCCAGAAACTTGCTCTCGTCCATCTCGCCTGCTCCCACCAGCGCGGAGAGCGTCTTGCCGATCGGACGGATATGAACATTGACGTCGCGAATATAGCGGCTGCTGTTCTGAACGGCGATAATCCGGTTGATGACCGAGTTGATTTTGTCCATCCGGTCGATCGTGCCCATCGTCTCCCACGTAATGGCCAGCTTGTTCAGATCGGTATCCTCCAGCAAGCCGTATTGCAACAGCTTCATCCGCTCGATTTCATTCTCGAGGTCGCTCAGATAAAAGGCGATTTGCGATTCGGCCGTCCGGGAGATGTCCTCGCTCGTCGTCCGAATCGCCCATTGGTAAATATATATTCCCAGCAACACGACGGGAACCATGATCAACATGAAGGTCACGACCAGTCGAATAAAAATCGTATTGCGAAAAGAGAATTCTCGGCGCACGGTTTTCTCCTCCCGCTCCAGTGTGCACGGCCGGATGCCCTCCGCGGACGGAGAAAGACGCGGACGACGCGACTAGCCTTTTACGCTTCCAAGCACGATGCCTTTCACGAAAAACCTCTGAAGAAAAGGATACACGGCGATGATCGGCAATGAGCCCAGGAAAATTTGGGAAGCCTTGAGCGTCCGGTCCGAAATTCGGGCCAGGTTCTTTAATTCCTCCATCGACATCGATCCGAGATTCATTTGAACGACGATCGTCTGGATGTAGCTTTGCAGCGGATAATGGGACGGATCCCCCATCAGGATCAAACCGTCGAACCAGCTGTTCCAGTGTTCGACCATGGAGAACAGCGCCAGCGTGGCGATCGCGGGCTTGGAAATCGGAACGTAAATGCGCCATAGCGTCGTCCATTGGCCCGCGCCGTCAATGACGGCGGACTCTTCCATTTCCTTGGGCACCGCCCGGAAGAAATTCAGAAGCAGCACGATGCTAAAGGCGGGCACGGCCCCGGGCAGCACCAGCGCCCAGATGGAGTCCAGAAGACCAAGCTGCTTAATCGTAATATACCACGGAATCAATCCGCCGTTAAACAGCATCGTCAAGAAGAAAATCCACGCGTAGACCAGCCGAAACTTGAATTGCTCGGTCGTCTTCGACAAAGGGTAGGCAACGAGAATCGTCAGCAGCAGATTAAGCGGCGTGCCCATGGCGATTCTTTGGATCGAGGTCAGCATGGACACCCAGAACGCGCCGCGAGAAGCGGTAAACTCATAGGAGGCCAACGTGAAATCGACCGGCCATAGCTTGACGTATCCGGCCGCCGCGGCCGCGCTCGAGCTGAACGAAAGAGCCACGATATGGATCAGCGGCAGCACGCAGATCAGGGCGACCGCGACCAGAAAGACCGAATTGGCATAGGCAAACCAATCGATCCGTTTGCCCGATCGTCGGGATGAGGGCGGAGCGTGATCCGCCGGTTGCAAAGAACGGCTCGCCATCGGAAGCCCTCCTAGAAGATTCTGTATTTGGCAAAGCGGTAGGCAAAATAATAAGCGCTGGAGATCAAGATCAGAGAGACGACGGATTTGAAAAAGCCAACGGCCGTGGCCACTCCGTATTGGGCGTCCAGCAAGCCGATCCGATACACGAACGTGTCCAGAATGTCGCCGCTCTGATACACCTGAGGGCTGTATAGATTGAATACTTGGTCGAAGCCGGCATTCAGCAATTGTCCCAGACTGAGTACCGAGAGCAGCACGATGACCATTCTCATGCCCGGCAACGTAATATGCCAGGCCTTGCGCCAGCGGTTCGCTCCGTCGATCGTCGCGGCTTCGTACAACCCCGGATCGATGCCTGTTATGGCGGCCATATAGACGATGGTTCCGTACCCGAAGTTTTTCCAAATATCCGATCCGATCAGCGTGGTCGGAAACCATTTGTTGTCACCTAGAAAGAAAATCGGTTCCATGCCGATAAGTTGGAGCATGGAATTTACAAGTCCCCCCGAAGGGGACAACAGGTCGATAAGAATGCCCCCGAGAACAACCCAGGATAAAAAGTAGGGCAAATAAATGGCGGTCTGTACGCTGCGCTTGATCGCCTCGTTCTTTAGCTCGTTAAGCAAAATCGCAAATACAACCGGTACGGCTAACCCAAGCACGAGCTTGAAGCTGGAAATATACAGCGTATTCCAAATAACCTGGACGAAATTGGGCAAATCCAATACATACCTGAAGTTGTCCAATCCGATCCATTTCTGATCTCCGAACAGCCCTTTGGCCGGAATGAACTTCTGAAAGGCAATGATGATTCCCGCCATCGGGATGTAGGAGAAGGTCAAAATAAACAGTATTCCCGGCAATATCATCAAGTGGAGTGGCGTTTCCCTCCGCAGTCTTTTTCTCATCAGGTCTCTCCTCCCGCATCGGCAAGAACAAGCAGGGGAAGCGCCGGAACCGCCGCTCCCCTGCCGAGTCTTACTTCAGTGCCGCATACCAATCGTTGACTTCCTGCGTAATTTGGTCCCCGCCCAGCTTTTTCCAGTCAGCTACAAACTTGTCGAACTCCTCGATCGGCTGGCCGAGAATGATTTTGATGAACGTTTCGTTCTGCATCTTCTCCAGCGTTGTCTTGCGCTCGACCATCGTCGGGGTCGGCGTGCCCACGAATTTATCCATCCGGAACTGGTTGTTCTGATCGTATTGGTTCGCAATGCCCATAGACCCTTCCGTACCGTAGATTCTCTCCCAGCCCCATAGCGCGAAGCCTTCTTCCGAGCCGGAGGCAAACATGTCCAGCTTCTCCTGGATCGTCTTCGCCTCTCCCTGGAGTCCGGACAAGTTGCCGGACTTGCGGGCTGCATCGATATCGCGAAACGCGTCCACGTTCTTCTTGAGCGGATAAGGCGTCACCGGAGACAGCTGCCACACGCTCTCCGCATTCGGCGGCGCATAATACTTGTCGAATTCGGCGGTTTCCCCCCAGTTTTTCTCCAGATGCATGTTAAAGAGCTTGATGACGGCTTCGGGATGCGGGATGCCCTTCTTGATCGCGACAAACTTAGTCGTGCTGAATTTGAGCGGAACTTTAGGCATTTCGCCCGTTTCCGACACGATCGGGAACGCTTGCCACTGCGCGTCCTTGTCGTTGTTCTTGTTCAACTGAAGCGGCCAGATCGAGTTCCATTGCTCGCCGTACTCCATGCCGATCTTGCCCGCGGCGATCTGCTCGGACACCTTGCCTCCGTCCTTGATGCCGAATTCCTTGTCGATCTCGCCGTTCTTATGCATTTCCTGAAGCGCTTGCAGCGCTTTGCGGACTTCCGGCTGAATGCTTCCGAATACCAGCTTGCCCGAGCCGTCCTCAATCCAGATATTGGGATAAGCGTTAAAGCCGGCCATGAAACCTTCCAGTCCCATTGCGCCTCCGAAAACGTCCTTGGTCAACCCAAGACCATACGTGTCTCTCTGTCCGTTGCCATCGGGGTCGTTTTCCGCGAACGCTTTGGAAATCGCCCGTACGTCCGCCATCGTCTTCGGAGGCTGAAGGTTCAGTTTGCTCAGCCAATCCGTGCGAATCCAGATGTACATCGAGCGCTCGATGGACGACTCTACCTGGGGAATGGCCATCAGCTTGCCGTCGAACGTGGCGGCGTCAAGCGGACCCGAGCCTTCCTGCGTGAACACCTCTTTCATGAACGGCGAAGCGTACTGCTCGTACAGCGCGGTCATATCCTCGATCTGGTCCGATTCGGCCAATTGCTTGAGCTGCACCGCATTGACGATGATAAAATCGGGCAGTTCCCCGGAGGCCAGCGTCACGTTCAGCTTCTGCACGTATTGATCCGAGGTTTCTCCGCCTTTGATGACCCAGTCGTATTTAAGCTTGATGCCCAGCAAGTCCTCGTAAACACGCGTCCAGCGGTTGTCTTCGAACGTCTCGTCCTTTAGCACCGACAGTACGTTGTTTTCCACGACGTCGTTCAAATACCGCACCGTGGTCAGTTGAATCGGCGGATCGTACTTGCCGAACGGATCAGCGGCGGCGCTCGCCTGTTCGGACGAAGATGCGCTGGCCGAAGATGATGCGGGCGGCTGACTCGCCTTGGGTTCCTCCTTCTTGTTGCCGCCGCTGCAAGCAGTTACAACGAGCATAGCCCCCAATAAAGCCGCCAGTGCCTTCCCGGAGAGTCTTGCGCCTTTTTTGTCCTTCAACTTCATTCCCCCTGTTCATCGATTCAGACAGCCGGCGTCTGTTGGTTACGCTTTCATTATAGTGAGAGCGCTTGCCGCAGAACAATGTGCATCTTTTTACATCCTTACCCGTCGTTGACGTCTTGCCGCCCGGCTCCGTTACATGCGCAAAGGCGCCATTCGAACGTCTCGCGTCCGAATGCCGCCTTTGCGCATGCTCTATCTTAATTAGGGACAGCCGCAGCCTTATGCCTGCCCCGTCTCCTGATCGGGCGGGCGTCTCATCGCTTCGCGTCCACGACAATCTCGCCGACGGCCGCGTAAGCTTCGAGGAGATAACCGCCGGAGCCGATCGACCCGACTTTTTTGTTTTTCGATTGCTCGCTGTACTCGACCCGCTCCAGATCCGCCTTCGCTTCTCCGACTTCGCTGACCAGCCGAAGACGAGCCTCCGTCGGAGATTCCTTCAAGTGAACGGCGATCTTGCCGGCGTCCGTCCTCGCTTTCACGTCGCCGCTAAGAACGAGGTCTTCGACGACGATTTCGCCCGCGTTCGCCTCGAGGTTCAATTCCCCGGCGAAGCCGCTCAGCCGGATTTCGCCCGCGTTGATGCGGATATCCGCCCGTTCCGTCTTGACGTCGGACGCTTCGATAGAACCGAAGGCGTTGCGGATCGTCACGCTGCCGTATGCCCGGTCGGGGAGAACGATCCGCAGCCTTCTTTCGCCCTTCCCGTCTTTAAGAATGCCCGATTCCTCTTTCTCCTCCACCCGCACTTTCAGCACTCCGGCTTCGACGCCGGATTTGAACACGAACCGGCTTTCGAGCGTATCGTCCGCCAGCAGCTCGACCTCGGCCTCGTTGCCCGAGCCCGCGACCACCTGAACGATCATCGCTTCCGTCTGAACGTCGAGCTCGTCGAACTCGCTCGCCGCAAAGACCTGTTTCTCTATCGAGACAAGCTTGCCCGCGCCCGAGCCTTCGCCGATGACCGACTCCCGAACATCCCCCGTCAAGGAATCCGCCAAGTCTCCGCACGCCGCCAGCGACGCGGCCAGTACGATTATCGCGAACAGCTTCGCGCTGTTTCTGCCTTTTTTCATTTTTCGGCCTCCCGTTATTTCGTCTTTCTCCATTATAGGGAGGCCGCCTTCCCGCTCCGACAGTCCCGCGGCTAGATTGCGACTGGACTCCGGTCGGGCATGTCCGCATGCGGTCGTTTATTAGGTTCGGGAGACGCCTTGGATGAGCCTAACGAGGTTTCGAGCAGCGGAGCGCAGGCTGCCCTCGGCCTCCTCCAGACATTCCGCCAACGTCATCGGCCTGTGCACGCAAGAGAAGCAGGCGGCGAATTCCCGTTCCAGCTCTTCCGCCTTTTCCCCCAGGCTTCCGGACAGGAGAATCGTCGGCACCCCGGCCTCCTTGGCCAGTCTGGCGACGTACACCGGCAGTTTGCCGTACAACGTTTGGTAGTCGCTTTTCCCTTCCCCCGTTATGACCCAATCGGCCCCTTCCAGCTTCTCCTTCAGACGCGATGCCGAAGCGATTACTTCCGCGCCCGATTTCAGCTCGGCGCCGAGCGACAATAGCGCGTAGCCGGCGCCGCCGGCCGCGCCCGCTCCGGGCGAATTCTTCGCGCTCCGGCCGAGCGCGGTCGACAGACGTTCCGCGTAGCTCTCCAATGCTTCGTCCAGAACCGCCACCTGATCGGGGGTGGCCCCTTTCTGGGGGCCGTAGACCACCGACGCTCCCTGCGGGCCGCACAGCGGGTTTTGCACGTCCGAAGCGATGAGGATGCGGCATTCGGCCAGACGGGGATCCAGATCTTCCACGCTTACGCGAGCCACGTCCGCCAAATCCCGGCCGTATCCGTCCAGAAGCTTGTTCTCCCGGTCATAGAAGCGAACGCCCAACGCGGAGAGCATGCCCATGCCTCCGTCGTTCGTCGCGCTCCCCCCTAAGCCGATAATAAACTCGCGGATTCCTTGGTCCAGCAGCCGAAGCATCAGCTCTCCCATGCCTCTCGTCGTCGTCCAGTAAGGATCTCTCTCGGCCTTCGGAACTTCAGCCAGGCCGAAGGTCGACGCCGCCTCCAGTACCGCCGTTTTCCCCTTCAGGCCTCCGTCTTTGCCGCTATCGAGTATGCCGTATTCCGCCATGACCGGCTGGCCCGACGGTCCCGTTATTTCTTCGCGGCGAATGACGCCTTGGGCGGCGGCCGTTAAGGCTTCGACCGTCCCCTCCCCCCCGTCCGCCATCGGAACGACCTCGATCCGGGCCGCCGGAACGACCTCGCGGATCGCTTCCTCTATCGTTCTCGCCGCTTGAAGAGCGGACAAGCTTTCCTTGAAGGAATCCGGCGCGATTACGAATTTCAATTCTCCCATCTTCTACTCCTCCCCCGCTTTCTTCGTTCATCCGACAACATAAACGTAGCATCGGGAAGACGGAGCCACAAGAGGTCGCACTTGTATACATCAGTAAAGGCCCTATTCCCCCTTCGGCGACGAGTCTCCCGCCCCTATATCCGGTACAAGCGCGGCCAAGTCGCGTTACAGCATCTGCTCCACGTATTGGAGATGCATTCCGACGAGCGTCGCCGTCCTCTCCCGGTCCGCGCCCGCGAGCGCATCGCGGATTTGCTTGTGCTCCCGGATGCTTCCGAGCAGCCTTTTCTTGTTCTTAAAGAACGTCGTCCGCACGGCCATCAAAAACTTATCCTGAATGCGGGCCATCGCCTCCGAGTATTCCTCGTTCGCCAGTCCCGAGACGATCGTCTCGTGAAATTGCCTGTCCAGCTCCACGTAGGTTACGATGTCCTCGGCGATTGTCGCCTGCTCCTGCAGGGCGAGATTGGCATCGAGCCTGCGTAAAAGCTCCTCTTACGCCTTGCCCGTCAGTTGCTCCGCCGCGAACGTCTCGAGAGATAGCCGCAACTGATAGATTTCCATGATTTTTTTCGGGGAAATCTCCTGGACGACGAAGCCTTGATTCGCCACCAGCTTGACCAGTCCCGCCTCCTCCAGACGATCCAGCGCCGACCGGATCGGCGTCTTGCTCATGCCGAGCAGCTCGCACAGCCTTTTCTCCGCCAGGAACGTGCCGCCCTCCCATTCGCCTTGAACGATCCCCTCCTTAATTCGCCGGAAAGCGGCTTCCCTTAGCGTCATCCCCGATGTCGGCATCCGTTCCCCTTCCTTTCTCGCCCGCCCTATTCTATGATAATCATACTATCGAATCCCCGAACGGAAAGGAAGAATTCCGTGGCCAACGATTCCTTGCGCAAACGAGCCTATGACCGGATTTACGACTGGATCGCAAGCGGGCTGCTTCCGAAGGGCGCGGTTACTTCGGAAGTCGAGCTTAGCCGCAGGCTGGACATGAGCCGGACTCCAGTGCGGGCGGCTCTGCAGCAATTGGAGCTGGAAGGGTATGTACGCATCGCGCCCAAGCATGGCGTCCTTCTTCTGGATTCCTCCGCCAAGCGGGTCGGAGATCTGCTGGAGACGATCGTCTCCATGGCCTTCTTCTCGGTCAGCATCGCATGGAACAACAAAGCAGACGAGCGCATCTCCTGCGCCCGCCTGCTGTCGCAACACTATCGTACGCTCCCTCGGAACGGTCCGGAAGGCGCTCTCGCCTTGGCCGATTTCGATTACGAGCTGTTCCGCTCGCTCATTTCCTTCGCCAACAACGAGGAGATGGACGGAATTTTTCGAACGGCGGCCTCCCGATTGTTCTGGAGACAGAACGCCGAACGTTGGAAGAGCCTTTATGCGTTGGAAACATCCGAACGGCTGGAACGGCTGCTCGCATCGTTGGAGCAAAACGCCGAAGCGTTCAAAGATGCTTTATTCGTATATATGCATACGCTTAAGCGGACGTGGTTGTAGGCGAGGCAACGCGTCTGAAGGCTCTTGGCCGGTTTTAGGCCTAGCCTGTTTACGGCTCGTTACGGCTTGGACACCGACACGAGAAGCTCGTTAGCCCCGGAGACAACCGTCAATTCGGGCGGAAGCTCCACGTCTCTTACGTACCGCGTATCGCCGATCTCCATGTCGCTGATGTCCAGCTCGACCGAGGACGGCAAGTCTTTCGGCAGGGCTTCCACCTCTACGTACGGATCCTGAACCTGCACGATTCCGCCGGTCTTCGTTCCGACCGGAGTGCCTTTGAGCTTCACCGCGAGCTTCGTGCGGACGATCTCGTTCGACTGAACGAGCTGGAAGTCGACGTGAATAATCGAGCGGGTTACCGGGTCGCGCTGAAGGTCTTCCAGCAGCACGGTCAGAGATTTCTCGCCCTCCATCTGCAGCTCGATAAAACCGGACGCTCCTTGCTTCAGCCATTTCTCGAATTGATTGGTGGAAATATGAATATTTTCGTTGTTCGCGTTTTTGCCGAATACGACTCCCGGCAAACGCCCCTCCCGACGTAAATTCCGCAGTCCGGAAGAATTCAATCTCGGACGTTTTTCCGTATGAATGCATGCAGCCATGCTCTACCTCTCCTTTACATGAGTGATCTTAGCGCTTTAACGGCAGCCGTCCGATCTCCCCTGAACGGGGACAAATTGAGAAACATAGCATCACGACCTCCATGTCCTTTTCGAAAATGAAAGGGATACATTAAATGTAAAAACCCGTAAATATAGACGAAGGCACCCCACTCTGGAAGGAGTGGAATGCCTAGGGGTTTCTTTCACCATATCATAGTTCGGCGGCGGTGTCGACCGGCAAAAAAAGCGAAAATACGCTCCCTCTCCCCGGCTCCGACGATACCTTCATGTATCCGCCCTGCCCCGACGCGATTTTGCGAGCCAAGTACAGACCGACGCCTACCCCCTGCGTATCCGTAGAGGAGGCTCCCCGGAAGAAACGCTGGAACACCTTGGCGAGCTCGGCTTCCGGAATGCCGCGGCCGCTGTCCGCAATATCGATTCTTGCGAACATCTCGTACCGTTCGACGGCCACCTTGATTTTGCCGCCTGCAGGCGTGTATTTGATCGCGTTGTCCAGCACGTTGCCGATCGCTTCGCCGGTCCACTTCGCATCGTGAAGCAGCGGAAGCGGAGTGTTCCCTTCGAACGAAATCACCAGCCCCTTCTCCTCCGCACCGGGATACGCCGTCTTGATCGCCGTCATAATCGTGTCTACGAGATTTCGCCGTTCGGCGCGGATCTCGATCATGCCGCTCTCCAGCCGGGATAGCTTCACAAGGCTATCCATTAACCAAGTCAGCTTCTCCGTCTGATCGCGCGCGATCCGAGCGAATTCGGCCCGTTTGTCGGGGGGCAGCGCCTCGTCGGCGAGCATGCCGTTATACATGTTCAGATTGGCGAGAGGGGTTCGAAGCTGGTGGGTGATGTCCGTAATGAGCGACTTCATCCCCTCGCCCTCTTCCTTGTACCGAAGCTTCTGCATCCTCAAAATCCCCGACAGCTTCAGCACCTGATCCTGAAGCTTGGAAAGCAGATTGTCCTCGGAGACGGGGAAGTGTTCCTCGTCCTGCCCGTCGATCAGCGATTGCACGGTCAGCGACAGTTTGTCCAGAATCGTGATCATTCCCGAACGCAGAGACAGAAGATAACCCGCGAAGATCATCGCCGTCGCGAGGACAAACGCAGCCGCCGCCCACCCTATCATCTTGTCCGCCTGCATGAGGTGGAGAACGGCAAAAAACGCGCCGCAAGCGAGCGCGTAAATCACCGAGCATACTGTTATGATGCGAGTAAAGGAGCCCTTCATCTTCTACTCTCCCCAGGTATAGCCGATTCCGAACACGGTTTTGACGAAAACCGGCAGCTTTGGATCGTTTTCGATTTTGCTTCGCAGACGCTTGATGGTGACGCTAAGCGTATTCTCGTCCACGAAGCTGCCCTCCGAATCCCAGAGCTTCTCGAGGAGCACCTCCCGCGTCAGCACCTGATTGCTATTCCGGGTCAGCGCCGCGAGCAGCTTGAATTCATTCGTCGTCAGCTTGAGCTCTTGGCCGTTCTTGTAGATTTTCATTTTATCGTAATGAATCGTCAAATCTTGATAGACGAACAAAGATCCGTTCTCTCCGCCGGCGCCTCTGCGAAGCACGGCCTTCACCCTCTCGCGGAGCACGGCCATGCTGAACGGCTTAGGCATATAATCGTCCGCTCCAAGCTTAAAGCCGAGCACCATATCCTTCTCCGTATCGTTGGCCGTCAGAAAAATAACCGGAACGTCCGAGGCGGAGCGGATCGCCGCGCACAGCTCCGTGCCCGGACGGTCGGGAAGGTTCACATCCAACAAAACCAGTTGAACCTCGCGGCTGCGAAAAGCGTTCAACCCTTCCTCGTACGAATAAGCGGATAGAATCTCATAGCCGTCTTCCCCAAGCGAGTAGGCCAACCCCTCGTTAAGCAGCCGATCGTCCTCTACGATCATAATCGTCGCCACGGGTTCGCCTCCTCCTTCTTTGCCGCTCCCCGGTTCATTTGCTCCCGTCGGTTCAGCCCGTTTCCCGCAAACGCTCCACAATGCTTGTTTTCCGGGATCTTCCGAAAGCGATCAAAGGCACGCTCCAGCAAGCTGCGAGAATAAGCGCGAAAGCGATCGATAACGGCACGGCCGGGAACGTATAAATCGCGTAATCCGCCTCCTGGCTGAACAGGACGAACGCGCCGTAGCTGATCATCGTACCCAGCGTCGAGACGAGCAGGAGCGAGATGGCCGCATAGCCTGTCCCTTCCCATAATAGCAGGTTGCGAAGCTGCTTGCTCGTCATTCCGATGCTTTCCATGACCGCGAATTCCTGCCGGCGAACGATGACGCTCGTCAGCATCGTGCTGACGAAGTTCAAGATGCCGATAAAGGCCAATATCAACGTCACGGCACCGCCTAAAAGGTAGAAAACGATTTTGGCGGATTCGAGCTGCTCCGCCCAATCCAGCTTGGAGCTCAGCTTCAGTTCGCGTTCATCCGCGATCAACCGTTCGAGCTGCCGCTGGATGAGCGGATGCTGTTTCTCGTCGGCCTGGATCGCCAGCCGATAAGCCGTCGGTTCCCCGCCGAGCCACAGCTTCATCGCCTGTTCGCTTACGTATACGTTCGGAGCGAAGCCGCGAAAAGGAATTCCATAAAAGTCGGGGACCGCCCCCCCGATCCGGAACTCTCGTTCGGCGGAGCCTCCCGGCTGGCCAACCGTCATGCGGGTTCCCAATTTCACGTATGGCGTGTTCAGCAAGGCGATCTCGCCTTTCTCGAAACGCTCCAAGTCGATCGGCGTCTCCAGCTCCTTATTCAGTTCCTGCACGTCGCGAATGTCCAGACCGACCGCAAAGCCGGAAAAGCCTTCCCGGTTCGCGGACAGCTCCTCGTCCGACGGCCGCTCGAACCCGCTCCGTGCGGCAAACTCATCCATATATTTGCCGAACACGTCGGCTGAATAAGGCATGTAGGCTCTCTGCACGTAAGTCGCCCGGACATCCGTCACTCCGTCCAGCTCGGAGATTTGGCGGACGAGCGGCCCTGTCGGAATCGGCTTCGGTTCGCCTTCATAGCGGAAACCGAACGTTCCGTTCTCGATCTCGAAGTCGTTGCCGACGTAAGTGTCGACAAAGTTGTCCGTGTCCATGCTGAGCACGAGCGTGTTGACCGTCAGGAACGTCGTCATGCCCAGGAACAGCGACAGGAAAACAGTCGCCGCCCGCTTCTTGTCGCGGAACAGGTTGCGCAGCGCCATGCGATAAAGCTTGGCTCCGTCTTTGCTCCTTTTCCGGGACGCTCTGACATACCTGGAAGCTTCGATCGGAGAGATCCTTCCGGCGATCCGGGCCGGCTTCCGGCTCCCGGCCATCGTCGTCAGCCATGCGAATAAAGCCGCGCCGGCGAAGATGGCGGGATGAAACGAAATTTCGACTCCGGTTTCAAGCGTAAACGTCGCGAGCGCCATCGGCACCGCGACGAGCGACGTGAGCGCTCCGGCGGCAAGACCGAGCGGAATTCCGATCAGCGCCAGCCGATTGGCCTGTCCCCGGACAAGCCGCCTGATCTGCCTCTGCGTGGCGCCGATCGTCTTCAGCAAGCCGTACTGCTTCGTATCCGTAGAGACGGAAACGTAAAACACATTAAAGATCAACAAATAACCGCTGAACATGACGAAGGCGCTCATGCCCGCCATTCCCGCGTACGTCCAGCCTCTGTCCCCGGGATCGCTCGCCGCTACGCGCACCGGCTCTAACGATTGCTTATCGCCGAGCGCCAAAGCTTCCGCCGCTTGTTCGATCGCAGCATCGACCGCTCTCCCGTTCTTGAACGAGACGGAGACGACGGCATCCGGACCGATCTCGGTTCCTCCCCGGATTTCGTCCGCGAACGCCTTGGAAACGACAATCGTTCCGGGACGTCCCATCAAATGCGGATAATCGGTATACCAACCGCTCAGGATAAAAGACTCCGTGCGCTCGACCGGCTCCCCTCCGCCTGTCGGGCGCAAGGAATAGGTCAATGGAACAGTCATTCCCATCTGCGGCTTTTCGATGCCCAGCTCGTCCAGAATCCAGGTCGGAACGATCGCTTCGTTCCGCTCCTCCGGGTACCCGTTCGCGCTCCGGCCCCAGAGGGGGGATTTCATCCGGCTCCATTCCGCATCGTCCAACCAGCTGAAAGACGCCGCCAGAGCGTCGTCCGCTCCCGCCGGAACCCAGCGCGCGACGGCCATTTCCACCCCGACCTCGTTCACGTCGGCCAAACCTCTAAGCCGCTCCACCTGCTCCGCCGTCGGGCTCGCCATCATCGCGTCCGCCTTCGTTCCGAGCATTTTTTGCGCTTGCGCCTCGAAAGATTGCACGTAGCTCATCCCGATACTGAACACGGACACAATGAGCCAAGTCGTCAGGACGATCGCCAGCACGACGTAACGGTTTCTCGAACGATTCGCCTTTAAGCTTCGCTTAATCAGCTTGTCTATCGCGCCTCTATTGCTGTTCGGGAACATCACGGCCGTATCCCCCCGACGATTTTGCCGTCGCCGATGCGAATAACGGTATCGGCGAGCTGGGCAATTTCCTCGCTGTGGGTGATCATCACGATCGTCTGGTTAAACTGCTTGCTCGTCACCTTCAGCAGCCCGATCACTTCCTGGCTCGTACGACTGTCCAGATTCCCGGTAGGCTCGTCCGCCAACAGGATCGAAGGCTTGGCGGCCAGCGCCCGGGCGATGGCCACCCGCTGCTGCTGTCCTCCGGACAGCTCCCCGGGCAAGCTGTCCAGCTTCTGCGCAAGAC
>JAEZZE010000399.1 GCA_023418755.1 Bacillota bacterium
GAAGGAAGAAGAACATCGGAAAGCCGGATGAGGGAAAACCTCACGTCCGGTTTGATGAAGGGGGAGCTGGAAAAGTAAATGGAGGGCTTTCGCCCTCCAAAGAAATTTCAGTTCTCTACTCTACCAGCCGGAAAATCTATAATCCGCTATCCTTAACTGAATCGTTTACGACATAAACGTTATCCTGCCGGTCCCAAGGACGGCATAAGCGGTTTACGCTTATTTTCCCGGAAAATGTCCCCATTCGAAGAGGAGGAACGTTATAGGAGTGTACCAAACAATAACGGTCGCAAGAGGTTGAAAGGAGAAGCTTCCCAATGAACAAAAAAACGATAGTATCGATGATTGCGCTGCTGGCGTTAACCGGCACGGCGAGCGCGCAAGTTTCCGGGGCGGCGCCCGCATTGTCCGCCAAGACGGTCGTCGCGGCGAATTCCGCTCCTAAGTCCAAGGCGGCCGAAGACAAAGGCTTCGCCGCGATTCAGGCCGAGATCGATCGGCAGAAAGCCGCGTTAAAGACGGGTGAAGCGCTTGCTTACTACATATCCGATCCGGAATGGAATCCGGCGGATAAGATCGGCTTCGTTGCCCGAGGTTACTCGTTCAAGACTTACGCCGATTTCGCGGCGAAACTTAAGAAATTGAAGGGGCCCGCATTTCCGAAACCCGCTTCCTTGCCGAAAGGCTTCAAGCTGACAAGCGCCAGCGTATACCTGGCAACGCCGGATTCGGAATCCGACGAATACGTCCGTCTTGAACGGGAATTGAAGAAGAAGGCGGCAAGCGGCAAGGAAAAGGTCTATGCCAAGCGCATCGTATCGGACAAGGCGAACGGCGGAATGATGTTTTACGAGAAAGCCGTCGGCAAGAACAAGCGGACGCTCATGATTTCGGCGAACATCCTTTCGCCGGATTCCGACAAGAAAAGCGAAGGAACGTCCGTGCCTGACAAGAAGTCGAAAATCGTTACCGAGAAGGTGAAGATCAAGGGCGCGGAAGCCGTCTACACCTATAATCCCGAGGAAGTTTATAAAGCCGTCCTTTCCTGGACGGACAAGAAAAACAAAGCGGTGTACCGGATCCATGGGCAGGGCTCCGAGAACAAGAAGGAATTGATCGCCATTGCCAAGAGCATGCTGGCCTAGTTTTCGTCGGTTAAAGCCGCAAAGAGGACTGGAGGTTATTTCTGTGCGAAAATTTTGTTCTGCGCTGCCGGGCTTCGCTCTGATGTGCGGCTTGCTGGGCGCATGCGGCGGGGGAGACCTCAAGGAGGGAGAGCTGGGGCCTCTGGGCAAGGACGAACAAGCAAAAATCAGGATCATGTTCGGGGACAGCCGTTATTTTTCCGAGGAATACGGCAACCTGTTCGCGGCGCAATTTCCCCACATCGAGGTCGAAATCGCCGATATGCTTACGATGTACGATCCGAATGCCGGAAGGACGATGGAGGAACGTCTGAACAGGTTTCTCGAAGAGCAGCGGCCGGACGTCCTGATGCTTTACGGAGAGCAATACGAGACGCTGGCCCGGGAGGGAGGCAAGCTTCTCGCGCTCGATCCGTTAATCAAGCAGGACGAATTCGATACGGAGGGCATTCACCCGGCCGTTCTCAAGCTGCTGCGGGAACCGGGAGGGGGCAAGCTGTTCGGGTTGTCCCCGGAGTTCTCCGGCTCGGCGCTTTACTACAATCTCGACTTGTTCAACAAGCACGGAGTCGAGCCGCCGACGGATTCGATGAGCTGGGAGGAAGTGTTCGAGCTGGCCAAGCGATTCCCGGCGGACGGAGACGAAGACTCCAGAATCTATGGCTTCGATTTAGGGGCCGGCCCCGGTCTCTCCGGGTTGATTAGGACAATCGGTTCGAGCCGGGACCTCGGCTTGCTGAACTCGGACGGTACCGAATTCAACGTTGACACGGATTCCTGGAGAATAGTGTTCCGGTCGGTGCTCGACGCGGTGAATTCAGGAGCGGTGCACGTGCCGTCCAGGGAGGGCCAATCGCTCGAATTCACGACGATGGAAGAAAGGGATCAAGGAGATCTGTTCGTGGCGGGCAGAGCGGCTATGACGGTCAAAAACAGCTACGAGGCGCAGCAGATGGTCCAGGCGAAGGAGCGGCGCAAGCAAGCGGAAGCGGCAAATTGGGGAGTCGTGACCGCTCCGGTCGACCCCGACAACCGAAATCAGAGCGGCTATTTCAGGTTGGGCAGCGTTTTCGCCGTAAGCGCCGACTCCGCGAATCCCCGGGCCGCGTGGGAATTCGTCAAGTACATCAATAGCGACGATTTCTCCAGGCTTAAATCCAAAACGGTGCGCGGAAGCCTGCAGAGCCGCGCGAAGTACAATCCGGATTTGGACGGGCTAAGCTTGGAGCCGTTCTACAAGCTGGAGCCGAAGACCAATGCGAATAGCGAGCAAACGAAAGCGCCGATCGGCTTCCTCGGGACGATCTCCGAGCTGATCGAAACGGAAGTCGAGGCCGTCCTGAACGATAAGAAGACGGCGGAAGAAGCGCTGAAGACGATTCAGGAGAGAGGAGCCGCGGAATTGCTGAAGGCGAGACGGGCGGCGGATCCGGAAAGCGCGTCCCCGTAACCGATTCGCATTGTCGTTGTTCGAAAACATGCGATCCGCGCGGGCCTCGGGCTTTGCGGCTCCATTGTCGCCGGGAGCCTTCCCATGTTATATTCGTTGTAACCGATCAAAAGAAATCTCCTCTGCTAGGGAGGGTCCGCCTTTCCATTTTCAGAGAGGCGGTTTCTTTTTTGCGGATGGCATGGTGAAGAGGGGGAGCGAGGATGGATGCGGAATGCCCGGACTCGGCGAGGAGCCGCAAGGCGGCCGTCGGCCGCGCGGGCGAGGAGACCGCCGCGGCGTATCTCGCCGAGGCGGGGTTCGTCGTAGAGCGGCGCAATTGGCGCTGCCGATCCGGCGAACTGGACATGATCGCCCGGGACGGGGACACTCTCGTCTTCGTGGAGGTTCGCTCGCGGACGAGCCCTTCCCGGTTAGGCGCGGCGATCGAAGCGGTCACCCCGCGCAAATGCCGCCAAGTGCGCGAATTGGCGGCGATCTATTTGCGTACGCGCGGGGCCTACGCGGATTCCGTGCGGTTCGACGTCGTCGCCGTCACCTTCCGCGAAGACGGCTCCGTCGCGGACATTCGCCACGTCCCGAACGCGTTTTGACGTTTGCGGCGTGGCGGCTTTTTTTCGACAATTCGGGCTCGCGCGTAATTCGGCCTTCTATCCACCGATGCATCGTTTGTTGACCGACCGGATGGAACGCCCCATCGGCAGCCTATCCCGCTTATCGCTTATCCCTTTTATCGCTTATCCGCCGCGCTCGCGCCTCCTCCTTTGCATCCCCTTTGGCCGAGCCGCCTCCAAGGAATTCGCCGGCCTCGAGCTGTCCTTTCCCCGCATCCGCGCCTTCGTTCCGTTTCCCCCGAACCCCGATCGGAAAAAGCTGTTGAAACGTAACATCCGCTTGGCACGTAACAAATATAGACACGATCGAAAACTGACGAGGAGGCACAAAGCCGAATGGAACTGGTGAAAATACCGAAGCGGCAAAACAATCCGCTGAACCTGCCGCCGGGAATGCTGAAGAAAATCATTATCGGCGTCGTTGCGTTAGTCGCCGTGGTGGTCGGCACTTCCTGCTTCTATACGGTGCAGGAGCAGGAGCGGGCCGCGATAATGACTTTCGGCAAGTACACGGGGGAGTCGACGGCGGGGCTGCATTTTAAGTGGCCTTATCCGATCCAGCAGGTCATTATCGTGCCTGCCGAGCTGACGCAGCGCATTCATATCGGCTACCGGGTTAACGGGGACGTGGATACGCCGGTCGAAGAGGAAGCGATGATGATTACCGGGGACGAGAACATCGTATCCGCCGATGCGGTCGTTCAATGGAAAATCAGCAACGTCCGCGATTATTTGTACAATATCGACGATCCGGAGCAATTTTTGCGCAACGCCGCCAGCTCTTCCATTCGTTCCGTGATCGGCTCGGAGAAGCTTGACTACGCCATTACGGACGGGAAGACGGAAATCCAGGACAAGGTCCGGGAGAGGCTGCTGGAGCTGCAGAAGAAATACAATACGGGCATTCAGATTATCGACATCAAGTTCCAGGACATCGAGCCGCCGAGCGGCCAGGTGGAAGAAGCGTTCCGTGCGGTCACGAACGCCCGCGAGGAGAAAAATACGAAGATCAACAACGCGGCCAAGTACGAGAACGACAAAATTCCAAAGGCCCGGGGCGAAGCCCAGGCGCTGCTGGAAAACGCGGAAGCGGTGAAGAAGTCGCGGATTTTGAACGCGCAGGGGGACGTCGCCCAATTCAACGCGATCTACGCGGAGTATATGAAGAATAAAGGGGTGACCGAGAGCCGCCTGCTCATCGAGACGTTGGAGAAAATTTTGCCGAACGCGCAAATCATTATCTCGGATTCCTCGGGAGGCGACACGGTCAAGTATTTGCCGCTTAACGAATTGCTTCGCAATTCGGGCAAAGCATCCGGCTCCGCGGGCGCTTCGGGCTCGGCCGGCGCGCAGCAGCAAGGGGGGACGTCGCCATGAACAAAAAGCTTATGATCTGGCTCGGGTCGATAATCGTCGTCCTCATTCTGCTCGGCGGTTCCATGTTCGTCGTCAAGGAAGGGGAGTACAAGGTCGTCCTGAAGTTCGGCGAAGCCGTGCGGGTGGAGAGCAGTCCCGGCCTGTATTTGAAAATTCCGTTTATCGAGAGCGTCTCTCCGCTTCCGAAATACCAGATGACGTACGAGAGCAACCCGACCTCGATTTTGACGAAGGACAAAAAGCCGATCATCGTCGACAATTACACCGTATGGAGAATCAATAATCCGCAAAAATTCCTCAAAACCGTCCAGACGGTCAGCGGAGGCATCCAGAGAATCGACGAGGCGGTGTACAATTCCGTCCGGCGCAAGCTTTCCGAGATCAACTATGATAATATAATTAGCGAGAATACGGCGCGAGGCAACATTAACGACGACATTACCAAGGACGTGTCCGACGCGATCGTCCGCGACAACTACGGCATCGAGATCGTCGACGTGCGCATCAAGCGGACGGATTTGCCGGACAGCAACAAGGAGAGCGTCTACAACCGGATGATTTCCGACCGTCAGGCGATCGCCGCCCGTTATTTGTCCGAGGGCGACGAGGAGTCCCGGAAAATCACGTCGAAGGCCGACCGCACGGCGACTGAGCTGCTGGCCCAGGCCGAGGCGGACGCCAAGAAGATTATCGCGCAAGGAGAACAGGAAGCCGCGCAAATCTACAACCAGGCTTACGGCAAAGATCCCGAGTTTTACAGCTTCTACCGGACTTTGCAGAGCTACGTGACGACGCTCAACAACGAGCCGGTTATCCTGCTGCCGATTGATTCGCCGTACACTCGCATCCTATTAGGCAAGTAAGTCATTGCTTGGCCTGACGCAGAAGGTGAACCATTCTGACTAATTTACCGTTACCGATGGAGCAATTCAAGCGATTCAAGGACGAGATCACCCGGTTTCTGATGATGTACAAATTCGCGCTCGATTCCCTCGAGACGAAGATCGAGATTTTGAAGGAAGAATTCCATTTCCTGCACGACTACAATCCGATCGAGCATACGAAATCGCGGCTGAAGTCTCCCGAGAGCATCTTGAACAAAATGTACCGGAAGCGCTGCGACGTCTCCTTTCCGAGCATTCGCAGCAACATCAAGGACATCGCCGGACTGAGAATCACGTGCTCGTTCGTCTCCGACATTTACCGGATCGCCGATATGCTTAGAAATCAGAGCGACCTGAAGATCGTCGAGATGAAGGACTACATTCGCAATCCGAAGCCGAACGGCTACCAGAGCCTGCACTTGATCGTCGAGGTGCCGGTGTTCATGTCCGACCGCCAGGAGCAGGTATGCGTCGAGGTGCAGATCCGTACGATCGCCATGGACTTCTGGGCGAGCCTCGAACACAAAATTTTCTACAAGTACAACGAGTCCGTTCCACCGCGGTTGCTTCGCGAGCTGAAGGAGGCCGCGGACTCCGCCGCCGCTCTCGATAAGCAGATGGAGCGGCTCCATAACGAAGTGCTGGAGATCAAGGAGAACCGCATGGAGAACGCCGCGGAGCCGGGCGGCGCCAAGCGGATTATCATCCGCGACCAGGAATATCCGATTCCGGCGGCGTTTCTTCAACTGATCGACGGCGTGAAAGGGAACGAACAGTAAGCGGGTCGAGCCAACGGGAACGGGAGAGCCAATCTTCCGTTCCCGTTCGCGTTCCCCCGGCATGCGGGGCCGCCCCCTCGCCAAAGTCCCCATTTTCGCCCGCGATAACCGAATCCGTAGAACAACGCCTCGCCAAAGTCCCCATTTTCGCTCGCGATAACCGAATCCGTCGAGTAACCTTCCCGCATCGGTCAGAGCCGCGTTCCCGTTCGGAGGTTTCTTGTTACGTGCAGTCGCCATCTTTCGCCGTCCGTATCGTCCGTAGCCCGTATCGTCTACCGCCCGTATCTTTCCGCAACCCGTATCGTCTGCCGCCCGCATCTTTCCGCAATCCGTATCGTCCGTAACCCTTTCCGTCCGCCGCCCGGATCTTCCGCAACCCGTCCAGAAACCCGCATCGTCCGCAGCCCGTAGGCGTTCATTTCATGCGGACAAGCAGGAATAAATTGAGTATTGCAAGGGAACAATTGTTCGTATTATGATAGGAACAAATGTTCCCTGTGGAGGCGAGGAAAATGTCCATAGCCAAATATGTGGGCCGGACGGTCGTTATCGTATATATGGACAAAAAGGATCGGATCAGCCAAAGGACGATCCGGATAATCCGGATCGATGCGGGGACGGTGCATGCGTTCGATATGTCGCGCAACGAGCCGAGGAGATTCGCGTCCGAACGGATTTTGGCGGCGCAGCCGGTGATCGTTCATGCCTCCTGAGCGCACGATTTTCCTGGTGGACGGCCAGTCCTTCTACGCATCGATCGAGAAGGCCGCCCATCCCGAATACCGCGACAAACCGGTAGTCGTCGGGGATCCCGAACGCCGCGCGGGCATCATTCTTGCCGCGTGCCCGTTGGCGAAGCGGCGCGGAGTCATCACCGCGGAAAGAATTTTCCAGGCCCGCGCGAAGTGTCCCGATCTGGTCGTCGTCCGGCCGAGAATGCAGCGGTATATTACGATTTCCTTGCTGATGACGGAAATTTTCGAGATGGTCTCCGACCAAGTCGAGCCGTACAGCATCGACGAGCAGTTCATCGACGTGACCGGATCGATCGGCGGCTACGGCTCGGCAGAGGAGATCGCCCGGTTCCTCCAGCATCATATCCGGCTGTCCACGGGCGTCTGGTCGCGGGTCGGGATCGGCCCGAGCAAAATTCTCGCCAAGATGGCGACCGATAATTTCGCCAAGAAACGTCCGGAGGGAGTATTCAGGCTGGACTACGAAAATATCGAGAAGGAGCTGTGGCCTCTGCCCGTCCATCACATGTTTATGGTCGCGTCGAGAATGGCCGTCCATTTCCAGCGCATGGGGCTGCCGACGATCGGGGACGTCGCCCGGCTCGAGCTGGCGGAGCTCAAGCGCAGGATGCGCTACGAGATGGGCAAGCAGAGCGACATCCAGGCGGAATATTATTGGCAGACGGCCCGCGGCATCGATCCGAGCCCGGTCGAGCCCGCTATCCGCGGCGAACTCAAATCCGTCAGCCACGGCAAAGCGCTGAAGGCCGGCCAGTACCGCAAGTTGGAGGATCTCGAGGTCGTGCTGCTGGAGCTGGTCATCGAAATATGCCGCAGAGCCCGTCGCCTGGGCTACCAAGGCCGCGTCGTGGCGGTCGGGGCATCGGAGACGGACGGGGAGCGCAAGTCGGGCTTTCATCGGCAGACGACTTTGCCGGAGCCGACCTCCCTGACCCGGGAGGTCGCGGCTGCGGCGCACAGGCTGTTCTCGAGCTACTGGCAGGGCATGTCGGTCACCCGTCTTCACGTCGTCTTGACCGAGCTGACCGACGACAGCGCGTACCAGCTTACGCTGTTCGAGAATCGTGCCGTCGAATACGACATCGAGCGGGCGGCGGACGGGATCAAGGACCGGTACGGGAGCGACGCCATCATGAGGGCGTCCTCGCTGCTGGAAGCCGGCGTGGCGCGCGAGAGGGCCGCCCAGATCGGGGGGCATTACAAATGAGCAAGCTGCAAGGGAACGAAAGGTGGAAATCGAAAATGCTGCTGACCGAGCATCAGGAGCAATACGAGAATCGCGGCGACCGAACGTCGAAGGGCCGCATCACTCCCGAAGAGCTGACGATGATCCGCGATTCGATCATGTACCCGCACATGCTG
>JAEZZE010000439.1 GCA_023418755.1 Bacillota bacterium
GCTCGGAGCCGAAGCTTCGGAGCCGGACGGCGTCGCGCTTCCCGTCGCCTCTCCTCCGCTGCCGTTAGAGCTGCAAGCGCTCAGCAGCAGCATGACGGCGATCAGGCCGTATCCCATTTTGCGTTTCATGTGCGTCCCCCTCGATTAGGTTGTGGTCTAGATGATCATCTGTTTCTATTGTAGAATCGCGGCGGACGCCGTTAAATCGTAATCTTTCTACTTTCTGTTCCGATCTCTACTATTAGAGGTTAGAAACTCAAAGCCAGAACTCGCGGCAAACCATTCCCTTTCTCCATTGCACTCGGCCTGCGCTTTGTCGCGTTTATAATTCAACCTGTATAGTTCGGGGGCGGCGGGAATACGACCTCCGCTCTCAGACCTCCGAGAGCGCCGCGCGAAAGCCGAAGCCCGGCTTTCTCTCCGAAGCGAAGCCGCAAGCGTCGATGCACGTTGCCGAGGCCCGTCGTTTCCCCGCTTTGACCTGCAGTCTGGAGCTTGCGCTGCAGCGCCTCCAGAGCGGCGTCGTCCAGTCCCGTTCCGTTGTCCTCGACCGCGATGACCGCCTCCTCCTCCGACAGGCTGAACGCGACTTCCAGCAGCCCGCCTTCGGCCCGCTTTTCCAAAGCGTGCACGAACGCATTCTCGATGACAGGCTGAAGGGTAAGCCGCGGAACGGACATCCGGGCCAATTCCTCCGGTACTTCCGCGAAACGCACGGAAATCCGGTCGTGGAACCGGAATAATTGGATGTCCGTATACGTCCGCGCATGAACGGATTCGTCCCGTACGGTCACCTCCTCCGCGCCGTCGCGCGTGATGAAGCGATAATATTCGCCCAAGTATTTCGAGAATTGAGCAACGTTGTCGTTCTCCCCGAATTTCGCCATCCGGTAGATCGTAAAAAAGCTGTTGTAAAGGAAGTGCGGGTTGATCTGCGACTGCAGCTGCTTCAGCTCCGCGGTCTGGGTCCGGTATTTCTGCTCGTACACTTCGTATACAAGCTCCTGCAGCTTGCGGATCGTCTGATTGAAATGCCGGTACAAATAAGCGAATTCGTCCTTGCTGCTCCGTGCGATCGATACGTCGAAATTGCCGTTGCCGACCTGGCGGAACGCGACGATCAATTTGCGCAGGGGATGATGGACAAGTCGGTAAATTACGTAAGAAACGACGGCGATAATCAGAAGGGAGACGAGAGAAACGTAGCGGATGCGATCCCGGTTCGCCTTGAGCTTGCCCAGCACTTCCTTCTCCGGGACGAACACGGCGAACGTCGCGCCCAGGAACGCCGAGCGTTCGCTGTAATGAAGATAGTCTCCCTGTTCGGTGTGCAGCGTCTCGACGCCGGTCGGCCCGACGCCCCCCGCGGCATCCGCCGCCCGCAGCAGGTTTTCCCGCTCCTCCCCGCTTCCATCAGAAGCGATTCGCCAGCCGTCCTCGGAGCCAAGCAGCGCGGCGATGCCGACGCCGTTATATTTGAAGCGATCCATGGCCGCCGCCAGACGCTCCCGGTCAAGCTCGATCGTCAACACGAAGGACGGAATCGCCACGCCGAACAGATAGGAATTGGAATAGCAAATATAAAGGCGCCCCTTCTCCTCGATCAGCGCCGCTGCGGATGGCCGGACGAACCGCTGGAGCGACTCCCGCTCGGAGGCCGAGATGTCACGGTACGTTTGGTTGGCCGTAATCATCGTGCCGAGATCGGGCAGGTAAGCGGTCGTATCGGCAATATATTGGCTCATCGATTTGAGCTGAATGAGCTGGCGTTGAATCGCCAGCACGGCTTGCCGCTTCTCTTCGTTCGTCATGATTTCCGAGGCGTTGGAGAGTGTGTCCAGCTCCGGGGAAGCCGACAGCTGCTGCTGGAACTTGATGACCTGCGACAGCTCGGTCTCGAGGCTGCTCAAATAATAATGCGCCTGCGAGCGCACGGATTCGGCGACGCCGTCCCGCACGCCCGTCGCGTCGGAACGATTGATCTGCAGCACGATCAAATAAAAAGGAAGAACCGCCACGAGCAGCGTGACGACCATTTTCGTATAGATGGAATGGAAGAGGGAGCCGAGAGGCAAGCGAATTTCCCCTTTCTGGTGATGTCCGTCAGCTTTCTCTGTATTCTTGAGGGGACTTGCCGGTCAGTCTTTTGAACAGGCGGGCGAAATACGAAGGGGATTCCAGCCCTACGGCGACGGTAATCTCTTGAATCTTCATATCCGTGGAACGCAGCAGCTCCTTGGCCTTCCGGATTCTTCGGTCCGTTACGTAATCCGACAGCCCGACTCCCGTAAGCTGCTTGTACAGTCGGGACAGATAAGCCGGATTCAAATAAACGGCCTGCCCAAGCCGGTTCAGCGACAAATCCTCGCTCAGATGCCGGGCGACGAATTCCTCGACCTTCCCGACGATCTCCAAGCCTCGGTCGGCCTGCATTTTTCTTCGATGGGCGAACAAGGCGGCTGCCGTCTCCCGGAAAAAGGCGATCGTATCCTCCCACAACGAAAACGCATCGTATCTCGTCAGCTTGTGCAGCCGATCCGAATCCTCCAAAATTCCCTCCAAGCCAGAGCGGTTGAGATGAGACAGCAGGAGGCTCGAAATTCGGTTAAAAGCTTCGAGAGACAGCGCTAGCGGCACACGGTTGCGGTCCGCAGCGTTCAGAAGCCGAACGAGGTCGCGGTCGAACTCATCCGCTTTGCCGTTCTCGAGATGCGCCTCCAGAAACACGAACCGCTTCAGTTCGGCACGCAGCTCGTCCGTCCGGCACTCGTCCATGCCGTCCCCGCTTCCGCTGCCCAGATAGGAGATTTCCTCGCCGATGCCCGCTCCCTGATGCAGCAGATCGCGAAGCCGGTCGTACACTCGGCCGATGTCCGTCCATTCGAACAGGCCGCTGCAGGCAAAGGAGAAGCGCAAGCTCAGAAATCGGACCGCGGCCTGCTGAATCCGGTCGAGGCTAAGCTGTAGTTCGGCGTCGACTTCGTCTTCGCCCATAGGCTGGATTAGCCAGAGAAGCGCCGCTCCGTCCAGGGAAAGCGACAGAGTGGCGCAAGAGGGGGGAAGAAGCTCCCCCGCGATATTCTGGAGCGCATAGAGCAGCAAGGTGCGGTCGGAAGGGCGGTCAATGCCTTCCCATGAATCCGCCTTGCCGAGCAGCATGTATACCGGCGCCGCTTCCGAGAAAGGAATGTCCAGCTCCTCGAAGCGGGCCTTCAGGCCCGCCGGGGCGAACGGCTCTCCAAGCAGCAGATTGCCGATGTACTCTCGCTGCGCCAGCGGCTGCAGCTGCTTCATCTTCGACTTGGCCTCCGCGACGAACCGCTCAACGTCCAGTTCCTCGTGAAGATCGGCAATCGCCTTGCGGACAGCCGATACGATGTCCTCGTCTCCCTCCATTTTCAGCACATAGTCCGCGCCGCCCTTGCGCAGCACCTCCTGAACGTACCCGAAGTCGCTGTAGCCGGTCAGAAACACGACCTTGCAGCGCTTCCAGCGCTCGCGAACCCGGTCGAACAGCTCCAGCCCCGTCATCTCGGGCATGCGGATATCGGTCAGAACAATGTCGATGCGGCTTCGTTCCATGATTTTAAGCGCTTGAATGCCCGAGTTGGCGCGGTGAACTTCCAAGTCCGGAATGCCGGCCGTATGAAACAGCTCCGTCAGGCCGTCCAGTATAATCGCCTCGTCGTCGACGATAAGCAGGTTAATCAAGTTGCGTTTCCTCCTTTGTTACAACTCCACCCGATAGACGTGAGATCCCGCTCCCGTTGCCGAGAAGCGGATAAATCCGTCGGCGTCCGAGGTGAACGCGCCCCATGCCGCGCCGTCCCGCTTCACCTGATACGCCATTCCGGGCGTCAGGCTTCCGACTTTGATTCTCTTCGCTCCGGACGACGAATCGATCGTTACGGCCGTCTCGGTCGCGGACGCATATACGGACGCTTCCGCCCCGTCGTACACCAGCTTCTCGACCTTCATCCAGCCGAGCGCGGAAGGCCGGCGCGGCGCGACGGCAAGGCCGTCCTTATCCGTATCGATGCCGAGGAAACCGTAGAGGAACGCGAGCGGGGCCAACGCCGATTCGGTAACTCGGCGTCGATGCCGATGCCTCCCGCCGAACCGTCTCCCTGCATTCCGATGCCGCGAATGCCGTAATAGGACCGGTAGCCGCCTTCCTCCTGCGCTTCCTCGTAATGCTCCAATATCGCCGCGAAGCGGTTCCACGCGTCGTCCGCGGACTTGTACTTCAGCCGGGCCATCACGTCGTAATAGCTGACGTACATAATGGCTCCGCCGTCCTGGACCTGATTGCCGAACGGATAGCTGTCCGACTGAGCCCAGATGATGTTATACCATTCGGTATTGCGCTTCGTCGAAGCCCTAGCCGCGAATTTTGGCGCATAGATGTCCGCGCCTGTCGACGTATCCCCGGCGACCGTGCGCGTGCCGTCCAGCCACGAGAAGATGTTCGCCGCCCGGGTCGGGTCGGCCAATCCTTGGGCCAGCGCCTCTAGATTGACGAACGTGTACCCGTAATCGTGCATCGCCCCGTTAATATCGACGCTCGGCACGTATCTGCCGGTCGCCGCGTTCCAGAACGCGGAGGAGCCTCCGGTCACCGCCGCAGCCACGTCCGCCGCCTTCGCGCTTAGCGACGCCGAATCTTCGCCGTACGGATCGCTGGCGATCGACCAGCCGGGATTGTCCTCGATCAGCTTCTCGATCTGCACCATCGTTTTCAGCGCTTCATAGTAGTAAATGGTATCATAGAAATCCTTGTATCCGATCGGCAAAATGTCCCAGTAATTCGACCCGACGCCCTTCCCGTGAACGTAGCGGTCGGCGACGTTCGGTTTGGTCATATCTACGCCGCTCGTCCCTTCGTGGCCGACCCACGGGATCGTCAAATAATGATTCGAGCCGGAATCAAACTCCGTCTGCAGAAAGCGCAGGGCGGCGCGCATGCGGCCGATGTTGCCTTGCAGGAACGCGACATCGCTCGGATTCCACAGGAACAGCTCTGCGCTTCCGAGCACGAAAGCGGTGTTCGTCTGAACGTGCCGGGTATCGTATTCTCCCGCCACTCTCTCAAGCCCGACCTGGCTGCCGGGCTGCCCGCTGTCCGCCGGATCGATCCGATACTGCTTGATCGTGCCGGTCCAGTGCGGATTTTTGTACATCGGAATTTGATAGCCCTTGCTCGCTCCCGTCGTATCGACGGTAAAGGCGACGCTTTTCGCTTCGTTCCAGGTCGGATCGGCATCCGTCGTAAAATAAATCTTGCCTAACGAGTCGGCGTTCGTACTACTCATCTGCACGTAAAGGTACGGCATACGGGAAGCCGGGGTGTTCTGCACGGGCGACACGACGAAAGGATCGGCGCCCGACGTCTGCAGCACCCATTTGCCGCCGGAAATCGCGTGGGAGGCGACGCTCGTCGTCCAACCCGAGACGCTAGTCCCAAACGCATACTTGCGTACCGCGGGATCGTCTGGACTTGACGTTGACGGAAACGGCCAACCGACGAGGCTCGTCCCTTCACCCCACCAGTTGGTCGGGTTCAGGACGTAGACGTAGCCGTCGTCCGTCATCCGTACGTCGTTGAGCAGATGCTCTCGAAGCACCTCGTTGTAATTGGCGCCGTATTTTCCCTTGTTGAGTCCGGTATTCATCCAGGCCGTGGTCATGGCATCCCATTGCATCCAGTTCGTCTGCGGATTGCCGTCGATGGGATTCGGGCCGAATTTCAGCGTGTACAACGTTTTGAACATCCGGTTGACCGTTTCCGAGGTCGCCGTATCAGACGACGAGAAGACCGGAAGGTCGGGCAGCATCTTGCTCGGCGTATACGTGATCCGCGCCTTGAAGTCCCCGTAGGCGGAAGCGACCGCTCCGTTGATGTAAGGCGTGCCGGGGAAAAAGTTGTTGCCCGACGTTTGCCAGACGCCGACTCCGTTCGTTCCGCCGCTCAAAACCCACAAATAATCGCCTGCCGGCTGTTCGGGAACGTCCAAGGCGAGCCACGCATTGTCCGCAAAATCAACGAACGTCTTCTCGGCAATCGGAGCGCCGGCTACCGTCGACGCGTAGTCGGCGTTCCAAGCGTACAGGGAAAGCGTCAGACTGCCTTGATCGTCGCCGTAGCTCGGCGTATTCGTCTCGATTCTCGTAAACGGCCACACGGCCTGGAATCTCTCTCCGGCGGAGCCCGCTCCCGAGATCGGCACGTCGCGGATCGTCGTATCGACGTGACTGTACATCTCCTGCGGCTCCGTGCCGTATTCTCCATAGTACAGGCGAGCCTGGTAGTCTCCGGACGTCTCGCTCCCGTTAAAGTACGCCGTCGCCGGATACCCGCTGTCCGTCAGCTTCCAGACGCCGACCCAGCCCGAAGCGCCGGATAGCGTCCAGATGTATTGACCGGAAGCCTTCTCCGGAAATTGAAGGCGAAGCCAAGCGTTGTCCGCGAAATCCGTAAACGTTTTGCTGGCGAGCGGCGTTCCTCCGACCGAGGTCGCGTAGTCGGTATTCCAGGCGTACAGCTTCAGCGTCAGGCTGCCATCGTTGTCCGAGTAGCTCGGCGTTCGAACCGCCAGGCTGTAAAACTCGTCGCGAGCCGTAAAGCGCGAGCCCGCCGTATCGGACGCGCCGATCGTCACGTCCTGATAGGCGTTCCCGTCGTACAAGTACGGATCCGCATCCGCATAGTAAATCCGGCCTTCATAATCGCCGGACGTCGGAGTTCCGTTCCAGAAAGCCTCCGCCTGATTTGCACTGTCCGTCAGCTTCCAGACGCCGACCCAGCCGACCGCTCCGGATAGTGTCCAGACGTATTGGCCGGCCGGCTGCTCGGGAAAGCTCAGGCGCAGCCATTCGTTGTCTTGGAAATCGACGAATGTTCGACTCGCGACCGGAGCACCCGCGACCGTCGTTGCGTAATCCGTATTCCAGGCATACAGCTTCATCGTCAAGCTTCCGTCGTTGTCCCCGTAGCTCGGCGCCCGGACGGCGACGCTATAGAACGGGCCGCTCGCCGCGAACTTCTGGCCGGCCTCGTCCCCTGCCCCGATCGTCACCGAGGCATAATGGATGCCGTCGTAATGCCGGACCGGCGCCGATGCGGCAGCGGCTGTGGATAGACCCCCGACCGCCGTCCACGTTCCGAATACAAGCGCCAATGCCAAGGTGAGCGCAATCCATTTTCTTCCCATCATTCGGCATTCCTCCCTGATTGTCCGAGAGAACCGGCCTCGCCGTCCGCCCGTATCCGGAATGCGCTTACATATCGAATGGCGCGTTTTCCGGTTTCCTCCCTTCATTGTAGCTTGGCTTATAAGCGCGAGATAGGCTAAAACTTCTACTTTCTGTTCCGATTTCTACTTCCTGTGCATATGGTCGGGTCTAGGCGAAATTGTGAAGCTGCAAGGCGACTGTGTGGGCTGGAGCGGATAAATTGAGGTTGGCGAATTATGCAAGCCGATTGGGTCGGGTAAACGGAGGTTGGCAAAGCTGCATGACGTTTGGGTCGAGTAACCGGAGGTTGGCGAAGCTGCATGACGACTGGGTCGAGTAACCGGAGGTTGGCGAAGCTGCATGACGATTGGGTCGAGTAA
>JAEZZE010000463.1 GCA_023418755.1 Bacillota bacterium
CACCTGGCGCGGCCGACGCCGGCCCCGCCGACGGCGGCGGCCCCGGCGAACCGGCCTTCAAGCCGTTCGCCGGTCGGCGGCTCCAGAAACAGCACCGGCTTCAGCCCGGAACGGAACAGCGCCTCCAGCACGTCCGTCGATCCGGTAAAGTCGTCGCCGTAGTAGCAGATCGGCCGCCTGCCCGTCGCGGCCGGGCGAGCCGTTTCGTTCGCATTCATCCGCGTCAGCCCTTTCCGTATTTGTCGATGGCGCGCTGCAGGCTGGGATGGCTCCGCGCATATTCCTCCAGCGGAATGCCCTTGACCGCCGCCTCCCAGCCGAGCTTCATGCTCTCGAAGCCTGCCGCGGGGCCGTCCGGGTGCGCCAGCATGCCGCCTCCCGCCAGATGCATGACGTCGACGCTTCCCGTCGCCTCGTAGGTTGCCGGAGCCGTTCCCGCCCATTGGGCCGACGATACGACCGGCATCGCCTCGTAACCGCCGAACAGCGGCGTCGTGCAAGCCTTGATCGAACGGAGCACGGACTCGTTGCTTTCGTAAAACTTGCTGTTCAAGCCGTTAACGTGCAGTTGATCCGCTCCGGCGAGCCGGCAGAGCTTCTGGTAGGCGGAAAACTCGATCCCGAGCAGAGGGGCGCGCGTCAGCATCCCCCACTGGTTGCGATGCCCGTGAATCGGCACCTCGCTAAAGCCGTTCAAATAAGCCAATCCGGCCAACCCGACGCACAGGATGCTGACCATGACGCACGTTCCGCCCGCGCGGACGACCCGATCGTGATTCGCCTTCAGCTCGTCGACGTCTCCCGTAATGTTGAACGCGTACATCAGCTTGCGCCCGGTGACGTCCGCCGCCCGTTCCACCGCGTCCATCACCGTCTTCACCTTCAGCTCTAACGGGAAATAGGGCGGATCGGCGTTCAACTCGTCATCCTTGATAAAATCCATGCCGGCCAGAGCAAGATCGTACACCAGCTTGCCCAGCTCCTCGGGCGACAGCCCGACGCTCGGCTTGACGATCGTGCCGAGAATCGGCCGCCCGTAGACGCCGGTCAGCTTTCTCGTGCCGTCAATGCCGAACTTCGGTCCCGGATATCGCCGGGCAAACGACGCGGGCAGCTCCAGATCGACGAGCCGCAGGCCCGACAGCTCCTGCAGCTCGTATAAATTGCCCGCCGCCGCGGACATCAGATTCGGGATCGAAGGCCCGAAATTATGCAGCGGGAACGACACCGTCACATAACCCCGCCTGTACTTCCCGTCATGTCCCGGAGGCAGCTTCGCGCCGGGCAAGGAGGGGGCGTCCGCCGCCTCCAGCTCCTCGATCGCTTCCACTCTGGCGGCATGCCGCTCTTTTAACGCATCCGTCTCGCCGGGAACCGCCGTGAACGTTCCCGTCGACTGCTCCCCGGCGATAATCCGCGCGACTTTCTCCAGCGAAAAAGGCGTTTCCGCCAAATAGACCGCCTTCACGCGTTCTTCGCTCATCTTCCGTTCCCCCTTCAAGTTCCCGCGCTTCCGGCTCCCCGACCGGTCACCCGCATGCCGGCGGCAGTCCGTCTCCTCCGAAGACCGGTTTATCGATCGTCTCTCCCCGGCTTAAGCGCTCTAAAGTTATCTTCACCTGCTCGACGCCCAGACGCGGGCTGGACAGCACCGGCTTGCCGGTCTCGGCGGCCAAGATCTTCTCCATCCGAGCCATCGAGCCTTGCGCCAGCACGATCGCATCCGCGTCTTGGGCGGCGCGAAGCGCGGTTTCGAGCAGAATGCGGTCGTGTTCCTCCGGCCTCCCGCCGGTCAGCGCTTCGAACGCGCCTGTCGCCAGTCCGTTGACGAGCTTGACGTCGCGGTCCAACTCCGCCGCCTTGGCCTCGATAAGGCGCATCGTCGGCCGCAGCGTCGACGGCAGCGTGGCCAGCACGGCGACGCGGTCGTAACCCGCGGCCGCCTTGGCCGCCATCGCGTCGTCGATCTTGACGATCGGGACGCCGATCAGCTTGCGCGCTTCGTCCGCGACCTCGCCGACCGACGAGCACGTATTCAGGATCACGTCGGCTCCCAGCTCTTCGCCGTGACGGAAATACTGTACGAGCCTGCGAGCGACTCCGGGCGGAATATGTCCCGCCTGAACGACGTCCCCGATCAAGGAGTCGTCGATAATGTTCACCAGCCTGACGTCCGGCAGCATCTCGCGGAATACGGCCTTCAGCGGATCGGCCAGCCCCTGGCCGGTATAGACGGCAACGACGGTTTTCATCGCATTGTTCCTCCTTCGGCGGTTCGGCGCGGCTTCGCGCGCCCGCGCTTTACCATACGATCTCTTTGTCCGGACGCCGGTAGTCGCCCTCGCGCATCGGCGCCGTCTCGAACACCTTGCGTCCGCTATAGTACGGATGATAGCGTCCTTCCGGGGAAATGCCGACGACGTCGTCGCCGCGCCATTGCGTCAGGAACGTCTGCCCGATCGCCGTCTCGACGGTCGTGCGCGTATCGAGCGGGAACGTCACCGTAATCGTTTCTCCCTCGCTAGCCTCGCCCAACAGCAGAAAATGCTCCTTGACCCAGCTGCTCGGGTCCATGCCGCGGGCTTCCGCGACGCTGCCGCCGCGCTCGCGGACGACTCTCACCTTCGTGTATCCGGCCCACTCCGGAATGCGGATCCGCAGTTCGGGGATATCCCGGCGAACGTGCAGCACGACTTTCCCCTCATGAGGCAAATAGCTGTCGACGTCCAGCCAGACGGAGCCGCGATTGAGCAGGAAGTTGACGCTTACGCTGCCGCCCTGCTCGGTAATCGTATTGCTCCATCCCATGTATAGGCCGCGGGTACCGGAGCCGAGGCAGCAGATTTGCAGATCGTTCGTATGGCCGCGGCCGTGGTTGACGTCGCAGCAGAAGTCGTTGGGAGCGGAGTAGCCGGCGAATGACCCGCGGGTCCGTTTGGCGACATCGGTGTAGCTGATACTGCCCGGAACGTTGCCCGACTTGTCGTCCGTTTCCTTCACCCAATCGAGATCGAGCAATTGCGATTCGGCCAGATGATTGCGGAGGAACCGTTCGACCGTTCCCCAATACTTCGTGTATCCGCTCTTGGCCAACGTGATCCCCGTCGCGATCAGATCGACCAGGGAGCAAGTCTCGTGCTCGTAAGCCTGCTCCTTCAAGTCTCCCGGCGTCCAGCCGAACGAAGTGCATTTGGTAAGCGCCCATGCATAGCTCTTCTCCACCCAGGCGATCAGCTTGGCGTCGCCCGTAAAGACGCCGAACCGGGCGATCGCGTCCAGCGTGCCGAGACGGGTATGGAAGTGGCCGCTGCGATACGCCAGCGCGTCGTTAAAGCTGCCGTCCTCGTTAAACACGCCGCTGCGCTCGACGATCAGCGCGGCGAAGAAGCGGCACAGCTCGAACGCGTCCTTGTTGCCCGTCACCTCGTGATATTTGAGCAGCGGCATAATGAGCCGTCCGCAGAACGCGGCCGGATCGGGGGCAAGCCGAAGCAGCGCGGCGTTGCGGGACGGCCAGCCGCCTTCCATGTACTCCGAAGCCGGATAGTACCACACCTCGCGCTCCTTGATCGCGATTCTCTTCAGCGCGGCGACGTGACGGTCGGCCGCCTCTTTGACCTTCGGATCCCCGGTCGTCATGTACCAAGTCGTCAGCGACAGAATGACGGCCCGCTGATCGATCAGATTGGCGTTCTGCTCCCAGTCGAAGTTCGGATTGTGCTGCCGGTAGCTAAGCCCGTCTTCCTTGAAGAAGGTCATCAGATTTTCACGGTATTTAGCCTCGATCTCCTCGCCCAGCGTCTCTCCCGACATATGACGGGCCAAAATCATGCCGTCGATCATCCGGCCGTGGGACGAACCGAAATCCCAGTCTCCGTGCGTCAGATTGGCCGGATCCGTCATCAGGTTCGCGGCGAAAAAGGGATAACCGTGAAAATCGGGATCGGACATGCCCGCCATCGCGTTCAGCGCGTGTCCGCCTCTCTCCTCCAGCATCAGCGTATCGGGAATCAGTCGTTTAGCCATATTCCATCTCTCCTCTTCCAATCTTGTCGCGTAAAGCTTGCTTGCGTGCGTTCACGTCTTGCCGCAGACGAACTCGCTGCGGAACTCCCCGATCGTCTTGCCCGTCTTCTTCTTGAAAATCTGGCTGAAATATCGGTAATCCTCGTAGCCGACTTTGCGGGCGATTTCGTAATTTTTATAGGTCGGCACCCGCATTAGCTCCATCGCTTTCCGAATGCGGATATCCGCCAGATAATCGACGAAATTGTGCCCCGTCATCTTCTTGAACAGCCGGCTCAGGTAGTCCGGATTGACGAAGCGGCTTTCCGCGATTTGCTGCAGCGACAGCGGCTGATCGTAATGCGACTCGATCAGCCGCTGCGCCTCGCGAACGACCAGCTCACCTTGCGTCGTTCCTTGCCGCTCCGCCGACGCTAGCACCGCGGGTATAAGCTCCCCCGCGAACAGCGCGCGCACCGAATCCGGATCGTTCCTGGCCCGAAGCTCTTCCGTCAGCTCCAGCGGGGACTTCCCGCAGACGTTCTCCAGACCGGAATCGTTGGCGCGCAGCTGGCGCTCGAGCGCATGGACGAGCAGGGCGGCTCCCTGTTGAAGCTGATCCGCCGTCGCCGACTCGCCGCAGAGGGAAGCGAGCAGCAGATCGAATTCCCGTTCTGCCCCCTCCCGGTTAGCCATCTGCAGCGCCATCAGAAACGCCTGCTCGCGCTTCTGCGGATACGGCTGCGAGACGGACCCGGCCGGGCCGCTCGCGGCGGACGAAATCGAAGCCGACAATAGGGCTTCCTTCTCGGACAGCTTCCGCCCGGCCAAGGCGGCCTGCGCTTGCTCGTAGGCCCGCTTCAGCCGCTCCGCCTCCGCGGTCGCGGTCTCGCTAAGGCCGACGCTGTAACAGACGCCGTCCATTCGCTTCAGCTCGGCCTGCACGGCGCCAAGCAGCCGCTTCAGCTCGCCGGGAGGCAACGGGTCCGCGGCGATGGCGCCGACCGCTCCCGGGCGGCCGTCCGGAGACGGCGACAATGCCAGCTCCCAATCGCCGCCGAAGTAGAACGCCCGCTCCCGCATGAGCTTATCGCGCAGCGGACGCAGCCAGGCCGCGCCGGCTCCGTCCTCCCGGTACCGGTCGGCCTGGACGACGAAGACGGCGGACGCTTTGCCCGCCCATGAAGCCGGCGGATCGCCGCCCTCTCGCTCTTGGCCGGCGCGTTCCAGCAGCAAATCGCGAAACCACCCGTCGCTCCTCCCCGCTTCCTCGACTCTCCGCCGTTCGCCCTCTCTCCGGTCGAGCTCCGCCACCGCCTTGTCCAGCACGTCGGCGAGTTCTTCCTTCTTGACCGGCTTGAGCAGATAGTCGAAAGCATGATGACGGATCGCCTGCTTCGTGTACTCGAAATCCGAGTAGCCGCTGACGACGATCGTGAGCAGCTCCGGCAGCGCGCCGTCCAGCAG
>JAEZZE010000004.1 GCA_023418755.1 Bacillota bacterium
GGATAACCGCGATCGGGGATTCCGTCATTTTGGATGCGGCCCCCTTCCTGGAGAAGCAGTTGCCCGGCATCGTTATTGACGGCAAAATCGGCCGTCAAATGGCGCAAGCGCAAGAAATCGTCGAGGCCATGGCCGCGTCCGGTGAGTTAGGGGATCGGGTCGTCATCGAATTGGGCACGAACGGAACGTTCAACTCGAAGCAGCTTGCCAAGCTGATCGAGACGATCGGCGACAAGAGGGAGATATGGCTCGTCAACGTCCGAGTGCCGCGGAAATGGCAGGACAACGTCAATTCGGCGCTTCGAAAGGCGGCGGCGGCTTACCCCAACGTCAAGTTGGTCGATTGGTTCGCAGCAAGCAAAGGGAAGGACGGATTTTTCTACAAGGACGGGGTTCATCTGAAGAGCGAAGGCGCGGAGTTCTACGCGTCGATGCTGGCGAAAGAGCTCGGTTCATCCGGATCCGGCACGCCTTCGTAAGCCGGGGACACGTAAGCCGGGGACCTATTGACAACCGTTGAAAATCGCAGTATTATACAACCTGTTGCACGCCATATTTTTTCGCTCATACGTTCGTATAACCCCATAGATACAGGATGGGGGTCTCTACGGGAAGCCTTAACTTCCTTGCTACGAATAACGGTTCGCCTCGCGCAAGCCTTTATTCCGGCAAGGAAGTTTTTATTTGCGGTCCAGTCGGATCCTAACTCGAATCATCCCCTAAATCCACCCGCTTGTCCGAATCGTCATCGGCAACAATGCGATTCCGTCCATAGAATCCGAAGACGTTATGGCTTGGCAAGCTCAGACAAAGGAGTTGCATCACGATGAAATACAAATTGTCCGTTCTGTCGGGAGCGATCTGTTACGGCATTCTGTCGACGATAGTCACGAAGGCTTACGCGCAAGGCTACGCGCTTGGCGAAGTCGTCGGCAGTCAGCTGTTGACGGGATTCCTGCTGGCTTGGGCGTTAGTTCTGTTCGTGCAAGGACGGAACGCGCCCAAGCGTTCCGAAGCCGGCACATCGACGCGAAGGAACGCGAAGTTAAGCTGGAAGCAGCGTTTCCTGCTAATGTCAGCGGGGACGCCGACGGCCATCACGGGGTTGCTGTACTACGAATCGCTGCACTACATTTCGAATTCGCTTGCGATTCTCCTGTTGTTCCAATTTACCTGGATCGGAGTGCTGATGCAGGCGATCGCGCGCAGGCGTCGTCCCGGGGGCGCTACGCTGATTACGTTGGCCGTACTCCTTGGCGGCACGATCATGGCCGCGGGCGTGATCGACCAAGGGATGGCCGGCTTGAATTGGCGCGGCGTGGCGTTCGGATTGGCGTCCGCGCTTAGCTACTCGCTATTTATTCTGTTCAGCGGCAAAGCGGTGCCTTCCGTTCATCCGGCGCGCCGCAGCGCGTGGATGATCACCGGCGGGATGCTTCTCGTATTCGCTTTGTTCCCGCCTACGTTTCTGTTTAACGGCGCGCTGTTGAGCGGCCTGCTTCCGTTCGGGCTGATGCTCGGCTTGTTCGGGGCGTTCCTGCCGCCGGTGCTGTACGCGATCGGAGTTCCGCGCATCGGAGAAGGCTTGACCGGCATTCTCGGGGCTTCGGAGCTGCCGGTCGCGGTGCTGCTGGCGGCCGTCGTGCTGCGGGAGCACGTGAGCGTTCTTCAGTGGGCGGGCGTCGCGGTCGTACTGCTCGGCGTCGCGCTTCCGGAGCTGATTGCCAGATTGCCGCGCAAATCGGCTTCTATACTTGAATAAGGATCGGCAAAATCATCGGGCGGCGCTTCGTCTTCGCCCACAGAAACTTGCCGACCTCTTCCTTGATCGTCTGCTTATACGAGCTCCACTGGTTCACCTTCTCCTCCAACAGCTTCTCGAGGGAAGCGGCGGCAATCCGGCTGACTTGCTCCAGCAAGCCTTCGGATTCGCGAACGTAGACGAAGCCTCGCGAGATCGTGTCCGGACCGGATACGATCTTGTTTTCGGAGCGGCTTAGCGTAATGACGATGATCAGAATACCGTCCTCGGACATATGCTTGCGGTCGCGAAGCACGACATGTCCGACGTCTCCGATGCCGAGTCCGTCAACCAGCGTATTGCCGGTAGGGATTTTGCGGCGCTGGCCGGCGATCCCTCCCTCGATGTCGACGACGTCTCCGTTCTTGACGATGAAGACGTTGTCCCGCTCGACGCCTACGGATTCCGCCAGATTGCGATGCTGGCACAGCATCCGGTACTCGCCGTGAATCGGAATAAAGTATTTCGGCTTCATCAGCGTGAGCATCAGCTTGAGCTCTTCCTGGCTCGCATGTCCGGAGACGTGCATGCCGGTCACCGATCCGGAGCCGTAGATGACTTTGGCGCCGAGCTCGTACAGGTTATCGACGATGCGAGCGACATTGCGTTCATTGCCCGGGATCGGCGTCGCGGCGAGAATGACCGTGTCGCCCCGGAGCACTTCCACCTGGCGGTGGCTGGAGCTGGCCAACCGGGAGAGCGCGGCCATAGGCTCGCCTTGGGAGCCCGTGCAGAGTACGACGATCTCCTCCGGGGAGTAGCGGCCGACTTCGGACGGATCGATCAACAGCCCTTCCGGTAGACGAAGATAACCTAGCTCGGCAGCAACGTTAACGACGTTAACCATGCTCCTCCCGAGCAGCGCGAGCTTGCGGTTTAATCGATGCGCGGCATCGACGATCTGCTGCAGCCGATGCACGTTGGAAGCGAACGTGGAGATGAAGATTTTTTGCTCCGCCTTGGCGAAAGCTTCCGCGATATGCTCTCCGACCAGACGCTCGGAGGGCGTGAAGCCGGGGCGCTCCGCATTCGTGCTTTCCGAGAGCAGCAGCAATACGCCCTTATGGCCGATCGCGGCCATCTTGTGGATGTCCGGATAGTACGCATTGACCGGCGTAAGATCGAATTTGAAGTCCCCGGTATGCACGACGGTGCCTTCGGGCGTGTGGATGACGATGCCGAGACAGTCCGGAATGCTGTGGTTCGTGGCGAAAAAGCCGACTCTGAAGCTGCCGAAGCGGAGCACGGAATCGGCGGTAATCGTTTTAAGCCGGGAATTGCCCAGCAATCCGTGCTCGCGCAGCTTGATCTCGATCAGACCGAGCGTCAACCGGGTGGCGTAAATCGGCATATTGAGCTGCTTCAGCACGTACGGAATGCCGCCGATATGGTCCTCGTGGCCGTGCGTGACGACGAGAGCCCGGATTTTGTCTTTGTTTTCAAGCAAGTATGTAATGTCCGGCACGATGACGTCGATGCCCAGCAGGCTTTCGTCCGGAAACTTGGAGCCGCAGTCGATGACGAGAATATCGTCCGCGTAGCGGATAACGTACATGTTTTTGCCGATTTCGTTGACGCCGCCGAGCGCTACGACCGACAGCGCGTTCTCCTCCGAGCTCAAGAATCGGTCCCTCCGTTCACGATAGGAATAAGTGCAGTATTGCCTTGAACGAGGCAGTTCATCCCATGGATTCGGCGTTGAAGGACGTCAAGCGCCGCTTGCCGGCGGTATGATCTTACAACAACGGCAGCGCGCGTAAGTTAAAGCAAGGATTTTTTTGATTGCATTTTGACGGGCCAGTGAGTATAATAGCTTCAACTTCATAGGTTTGCCGAAAGTCGATGAAGAGAAAGAGTACGTTAATCGTCGGTTCCGCAGAGAGTTGGGTCGGGTGAAAGCCAACGTTCGGGCGATAACGGAAAGCCGTCTCCGAGACGCAGACTGAAATTCGAGTAAGCTCTGCCGCAATTCCAGCGTTAACGGGAACGCGTATTGATGGATACGTTGCGGAGTGCCGCTGTCATTCGTGCGAACGAATAGCGGAACTAGGGTGGTAACACGGGTATTGACTCGTCCCTTGCGGACGGGTTTTTTTTGTTTTTAGCGTGCCCAGCGAAGCACGCATCCTCTAGCCGGTGAAAGTCCGGTCGCGGGAGGGGCCAAGCCCCCGCGTAGCTAGGATACCTGCGTACGGAGAAATCTGTGCGCAGAAGCGTATCGACGAAAGTAACCGTCAGAGACGGTGCGAGCAACAGGCCAGGCCGTAACATGAAGTGAATCCTGCCGCGTCGTCAAAAAGGCCTCATCAAGAGGGAAAAGAGGAAGCCGAGCCTTGTGAAATTGGGCGAAGGCCACGGAAGCTGTTAGGAACTTGGAGCGACAGCAAAGAATCCTCCGGCGTATAGGGAGCGGCATGGTCTGAAAGAGGATGCAGTGAACTGGGGAGACCCTCCCCTGCACGAAGTTTTTTTTTCGTAGCGAGATGCTCTATAAGTCAAAAGGCGAAGTGAGCGATCTGCAGGAAGGGAGTCCGAGGGGCTTATATTACCGAAGAACGCAGGACAACACAACCTGCGGGAGGGAAGGAGCCCTGCTTTGTTCAAGCTTTTCAAGGAGGTACGAGTGAGTGAATGCCTCATGGCTAACGACACCCAAAGAAAAAGTTCAACAACTCCAAGGGAAGCTAGGTCATGCCGCCAAGACAAGCAAGAGCAGGAAATTCCATGCACTGTACGACAAGGTACATCGGCTGGACGTGCTACAGGAAGCATGGCGCAGAGTGCGGGCAAACAAAGGAGCGGCAGGCATCGATGGCGAGACCATGGCGGATATCGCAAAGATCGGTGAAGACTGGTTTATTGCGGAATGCCAAGAGCGACTGCTGAAGAAAGCCTACCGACCACAGCCTGTACGTCGTCATTACATTCCAAAGAAAGATGGACGGAAACGACCGCTCGGCATTCCAACGGTAAGAGACCGCGTTGTACAAATGGCGACCAAACTCATAATAGAGCCGATCTTTGAAGCCGATTTTCAGGAATGCTCATTCGGTTTTCGTCCGAAGCGAAGCGCAAAACAAGCGCTAGAGAGAATTCGCAAAGCCTGCAACCGCAAAGGCAATTGGGTGGTCGACGTCGACATCCAAGGGTACTTCGACAACATTAACCAAGAGAAGCTGATGAAGCTAATGGAAATGCGCATTAGCGACAGACGCATTCTCAATCTAATCCGGCTATGGCTCGGAGCAGGGATAATGGAAGAAGGAACAGTTAGACGTTCCGACTTGGGAACGCCTCAGGGCGGGGTTATATCGCCGCTATTGGCAAACATCTATCTGAACTACTTCGACCGGCTGTGGGAGAAGCATGGGAAAGAAGTCGGGGAACTTACGCGGTATGCAGACGACCTTGTCGTCGTATGCAAGACAAAGAAGGACGCGCTTCATGCCTACAAACTCATTAAGGCGATAATGGAGCGGCTGGAACTGACACTGCATCCGGAAAAGACGCGAATTGTGGGACTTTGGACGGGAGAAGAAGGATTCGACTTCCTCGGTATGCACCACCGGAAGACGAAAGCAGAAACGGGTCAAGCCCGCGTGTATTACACAACTCAACAATGGCTCTGCGCAAAAGCGGAGAAACACATGAGGGAAGTCGTAAAGGAAAGACTTGCGCCGCCGAAGATGCGGCACGTCTCATTCCAAGAGCACGTGAACTGGCTCAACTTGCGGATTCAGGGCTGGAAGAACTACTATACAACGCCGTTCAGCACCAAATGGATGAACATACATCCACACACGGCTGACAAAGTGGTACGCGAAGAAGCGCCAGCGCAATCGCTGGCGTAGCTCCGGATATGAAGTGAAATCGCTAAGAAAAATGTATGGACTAAAGACACTTTTGTAAATCGCACGCGCATGAATGACGAACATCGGAAAGCCGTATGAGGGAAAACCTCACGTACGCTATGATGAGGAGGGGCTGAATATATTTTCAGTCCAT
>JAEZZE010000079.1 GCA_023418755.1 Bacillota bacterium
ATGCATTTGAGGACAGGAATAGACTGGGGGTCATAAAATGAGCGAAAACAAAGGATTATCCTCGCATCCGTTCTATGAGCGGACTTTGGAGAGCAAGCCGATCTTCGAAGGGAGAATCATATCTTTGCAGATGGATACGGTGAGCCTCCCGAACGGCGAGACGGCGACGAGGGAGATCGTGCGCCATCCCGGGGCAGTGGCTGTCGTGGCGCTGCTGGACGGAAAAATGCTCGTCGTGGAGCAGTTCCGCAAGCCGCTGGAGAAAGTCCAGGTCGAAATCCCGGCGGGCAAGCTGGACGCGGGAGAGGAGCCGGAAGCCGCGGCGATTCGCGAGCTGGAAGAGGAGACGGGATACCGCGCGAAAAGCATCCGCCATCTGCACTCGTTCTCCACATCCCCCGGCTTTGCCGATGAGGTCGTGCACCTGTACGTGACGGACGACCTGGAGCCGGGTCAGGCGCATCTCGACGATGAGGAGTTTCTGACCTGCGAGGCGATTACGCTGGAGCAGGCGCAAGCTTACATCGCGGAAGGGCGAATTGGCGACGCCAAGACGCTGCTGGCCGTCTATGCCTGGCGTATGTATGCCTTGACGGGGGCGTTCTAAGCGATGGGTGGTCCGCAAACCGCGTCCGACTGTCGGCTATCCCCCTACTTCGCCGATCTTCACGTGCATATCGGGAGATCCCAGGACGGACAGCCCGTGAAAATCAGCGGAAGCCGCAACCTGACGTTCCGGCAAATCGCCAAGGAAGCATCCGAACGTAAAGGCATCGAGCTCGTCGGCATCATCGATTGCCACTCTCCCGCCGTGCAGAAGGATATTCTCGATTGCCTGCAGTCGGGAGAGATGCAAGAGGCGCCAGGCGGGGGGATTCGGTACCGGAACACGACTTTGCTTCTCGGCGCCGAGATGGAGGTCAAGGAAGAGGGGGGCGGCCCGTTCCATCTGCTCGGGTTTTTGCCGACCTTGCAGTCGATGCAGGAATGGACAACCTGGATGGCCGCGCGCGTGGCCAACATTCGGTTAAGCACGCAGCGCATCCGCGTGTCGGCCAGAGAATTGCAGACCGAACTGGTCGCCCGGGGAGGCCTGCTGATTCCGGCTCACATCTTCACGCCGCATAGAGGTCTGCTCGGCTGTTCCGCGGACCGTCTGGCGGACAGGCTCGACCCCAACGGCATTGCGGCGGTGGAACTGGGGCTTAGCGCGGATTCCGATATGGCCGGACGATTGTCCGAGCTCGACCGGCATGCGTTCCTGACCAATTCCGACGCGCATTCTCCCGGCATGATCGGACGGGAGTGCAATGAGTTGTCGCTGCTCGCGCCGTCTTTCGCGGAGTTTGCGAAAGCGCTCAAGGGCGAGGAAGGGCGGCGTATTCTGGCGAACTACGGGCTTCATCCGGAGCTCGGCAAATATCACGAAACCTCTTGCGCCGCCTGCCGACGCGCCATACCCGAGACGGAGGAGGAAATCGCCGTCTGTCCCCATTGCGGGAGCTCGCGGCTCACCCGCGGGGTATCCGGACGCGTTCGCCGCTTAGCGGATCGGGAAAGACCGCTCCACCCGAAGGGCAGGCCTCCCTACAGGCCGCAGGTGCCGCTGTCCTTTTTCCCCGGCGTCGGACCGACCACGCGAGAGAGGCTGTTAACCGAGGTCGGAACGGAGATGGACGTGCTCCATCGGATTCCCGCGGAAGCCATCGCCGCCGCAGCGGGAGAGAAAATCGCGCGGATGATCGTGCAAGCAAGGGAAGGCAAGCTGGCCTTTACTTCCGGGAGCGGAGGAAGCTACGGCAGAATCCGTCAATCATAAACGGAACTTGTCCATCATACAATGAGGCACGGGATGCGTCGCAGATGATGGACAAGGAGGCTGGTCGCCGTGAATTTTCGATTATGGAATCTGTCGGCTCGCGACAATTTGAACCTATACGTGTTTTTGGGCGTGCTAGTTTTGGTCGGAGCGATCTTCGGGGCGATGCTCGTTCACGCGCTGACCTTGGATCAGCAGCAGGAGCTGTCCGACGCGATCGGCGTGTACTTGGCCAAAGTCGACAATCCCGGCGAAGCTTCGCCGGCCGCAGCGTTCCGGGACAGCTTCTTCTTCTACGGAAAATGGCTGCTTCTGATCTGGTTTCTCGGCCTGTCGGTCATCGGGTTGCCCTTCGTGTTCGTGCTCGATTTTCTGAAAGGCGTCCTGATCGGATTTGCCGCCGCCGTGCTTGCCCAGCAATTCGATTGGAACGGCGTGCTGTTTTTCCTGTTGGCGACGGGACCGCGCAACGCGCTGGTCTTGCCCGCTCTAATGATCGCCAGTTTGTCGGCCGCGAGATTCGCTTATTTCGTCGTTCGAGAACGACTGTTCCGGCGCAAAGGACAGCTGCTGCCTCCGTTTCTGGCGCACACGGCCGTTGCCGCGGCGATGCTGGTCGTATTGTGTGTCGCCTCGCTGTACGAGGCATTCGTGTCGCCGAACGTACTGGACCGAATCGCGCCTTCCGTCTCCGCCCGGGAGATTTCGGCTTTTTCTTCTAAATTGTGAGACGAGGTTTGACTAAATGAATCGGCTCATCCTATAATGAAAGGAAGTGCACCAGCTACCGGAGGGGAAACCATGGAAGCCCGCATCGAAAAAATCAAGCAACAGTTGCAGTCCCAGGGCTACAAGCTGACTCCGCAACGGGAAGCGACGGTTCGGGTGCTTCTCGAGAATGAAGAAGATCATCTCAGCGCGGAAGATGTCTTTATGCTCGTCAAGGATAAAGCCCCCGAGATCGGTCTGGCGACCGTCTATCGGACGCTGGAGCTTCTGAGCGAGATGCACGTCGTGGAGAAAATGAATTTCGGCGACGGAGTGGCCCGCTACGATCTTCGTACGGACAGCAACAAGCACCACCATCACCATCTCATCTGCGTGAAATGCGGATCCATGTCGGAAATTATGGAAGACTGGCTGGGACCGCTCGAGGAGCGACTGGAGAAGGAATACCGGTTCAGCGTGCTGGATCACCGTTTGGACTTTCAGGGCGTTTGCGCCAAGTGCCAAGCGAGCGAATCCGGCGGGGAATAACAACGACAACGAAGAGGCCTCCCTTTTGTGAAAAGGAGAGCCTCTTTTTCCGTTCCTACAACAGTTTTCGAATATGCTCTTCTATGCGTTCGGGGGTAACGGCGGGAGAAAAACGTTTGACGACTTTGCCGTTGCGGTCGACCAGGAACTTGGTGAAATTCCACTTGATGCCCCTCAGACCCAGGAAGCCCGGGGCCGCTTTCGTAAGCTGGCGGTATAAAGGGTGGATGCCTTTCCCCTTAACGTCGATCTTGGCGTACAAAGGGAAAGTGACCCCGTGGTTGATCAGGCAGTGCTCGGTCAGGGCATCGCCATCGAGGGGCTCCTGGTTGGCGAACTGGTTGCTGGGAAATCCTACGACAGCCAGCCCTTGTTCACCGTAAGCTTCATGCAGCTTCTGCAATCCCGCGAACTGCGGGGCGAAGCCGCACTTACTGGCCGTATTCACGATCAACATGACTTTTCCTTGATTCTCGGCGAGCGACGTTTGTTCCCCTCTCGCGGTTTCGACGGGAATATCGTACAAGGACATCTGACTAACCTCCTAGGAATAACGACCATATACATTGATATAAATTAAATTG
Organism: Bacillota bacterium; assembly: GCA_023418755.1. GTDB lineage: Bacteria > Bacillota > Bacilli > Paenibacillales > Paenibacillaceae > Cohnella. The sequence goes on from JAEZZE010000079.1 coordinate 3,661, forward strand.
TATGCAATTTATTTTGAATGTCAATGCTTTGACAGGCAAATTCGCAAATGCTATAGTTAGATCGATTTAATTGTATACAATCAATTCCATGTCCCCTGAGGCGGAAAGGAGAAGAGAATGGACAACGACCCGGCGCTTAAACTGGACAACCAGCTATGCTTCGCCGTATATGCCTGCGCCAGGGAAATTACAAAGCTGTATCACCCGCTCCTGAAGCGACTGGGACTTACTTATACGCAGTACATTACGCTTCTCGCGTTATGGGAAGAGAGGCGTGCGACGGTCAAACGCTTGGGCCAACGGCTGTATCTCGACTCCGGTACGCTGACCCCCCTTCTGAAGAAGCTGGAGCTCATGGGATGGATCACGAGGGTAAGAGATCCGCAGGACGAACGCAGCGTAATCGTAGAACTGACGGAGAAGGGCGATCGGTTGAAAGAAAAGGCGCGGGCAATCCCGGAGCAGTTGTTCTGCCAGGCCGGAATCGCTCCCGAGGAGGCGGACAGGCTGCGGGTTCAAATCTCGGATATGCTCCGTAAAGTACAGGGGACGTCATCTTCGCCCACGGCTACAAATGTTAACCACGAAGAAGGAGGAAACGAGGAATGAGCGTTTATGAATTCACGAGCCGCAAAGCTAACGGAGAATCCGTCTCCTTGCGGCAGTACGAGAACAAGGCGCTGCTTATCGTCAACACCGCCAGCGAATGCGGTTTTACGCCGCAGTATGCCGATTTGCAAAGCTTATACGAAGCTTATAAGGACAAAGGGCTCGTCGTTCTCGGATTTCCGTGCAACCAATTCGGGGGACAGGAGCCCGGCACCTCGAGCGAAGTCGAAGCGTTCTGCAGTCTCAACTACGGAGTGACCTTTCCGGTCATGGAGAAGCTGGACGTGAACGGTCCGGATGCCGATCCGCTATTCGACTACTTGAAAGCCGCAACGGGCGGCGAGATCAAATGGAACTTCACCAAGTTTCTGGTCGACCGTGCCGGCAAGCCCGTCAAGCTCTACGAATCCTCGGTCAAGCCGCAGGACATCGCTCCGGATATCGACAAGTTATTGGCGTAAACATCCTAGGCGCGCTTCTTCCGTTGGAGACGGAAGAGGCGCGCCTTCGGTTTAAACGGGTTTTTAACGGCCGAGCGCGGCGTTCGCCCACTGGCGAACGGCTAGCGAAGGGGAGATGGCATATTCTTCGTCAAGCATCGAACAGAGCTGATCGTACTTGAGCTTGGCCATCTCCAAGTCGCCGTTATCCGCGTAATATTGCATGACCATAAAGTAAACCTCTTCGGAGAAGGGGAACCTTTGCTCGATCATTTCGTAAACTTCGAGCGTTTCTTTTCGGAAGCCGGACGATTTCCACGTTTCGCTTAACGCAATCGCGTGCTTGTACCAGATGTCGCGAAGTCTCTTGCGTTCGTTTTCCGCCCATACGTAATCGGTCTCCGACAAATAATCCCCCTCGTAGCTTTCCAGCCATGCGAGATGCTCCGCCGCCGTTTCGGGCGTTAGCTCGGGAAGCGACAGACGTCCGTTTTCCCATTCCTGCACGTCGTATCGGTTGTTTCCAAGATCCAGATAGTAGTCGCTTCCGCTGTTGGTGAGTTTAATGGTAAGCCCGGCGGCCTCGATCGATTTGCGAATTTGATACACGGTCGTGTACAGCTGCGTAAATGCTTTCTTATACTCCGTATCCGGCCACAGCAGATCCAGCAAAATATCTTTGCGAACGGGCTGGTTCCGCTTGTACACCATGTAGGCGAACAGTTCTTGCGCCCGAACGGTGCGCCAAGAGAACGGCTCGGACTTGCCGTACTCGATGTTTAATCTTCGGAAACAGCTGACCGTCGCGACGGGAGGCTCGTTCTCGCGGGGGCGGGAAGACGCGCGCTGCTTCAACCGGCTCAACGTATGGGCAAGCCTGTCGGCGTTGATCGGCTTAAGCACGTAATCGAGCGCGGCAAGCTCGAACGCTTTAATCGCGTACTCGTGATAGGCGGTAACGAAAACGATATCGATCTCTTCGCTGATCTTATGAATGCGCTCAGCGGCTTCCAGGCCGGAAATTTCGGGCATATCGATATCGAGAAAGGCGACATCCGGGTTCAGCTCTTCGATTCGTTGCAGCGCGTCCGCCGCGTTCCGGAACTTCCCCGCGATTTCGATGCCGCCTATTTTCTCCAATTGCCGTTCCAGGTCCTTCAGCGCCAATCCTTCATCGTCTACAAGAATTGCTTTCATAGGGCATGTTTAATCTCCTTGAATGGAATGCAAAAGCGATAAGCCGCCGGCATATATGAATTCCGGTATATCCTTATATCGGCATTCGCGGGCGCAATAATAAGTCATTCAGCGAGTTTGCCGGCTCGATTTGCACGAGTCCGAAGCCGACCGCGTTTTTGCCTCCCGGAATTTTGAGCGCCGCCTTCTTCAGTTTGCGGGCGACTTCGGCCGCGCCGAGATGGGGGCGAACGCCTCTAAGCAGGGCTGCGGCTCCCGTCACGTGCGGAGCGGACATCGAGGTGCCCGATTCCCTTCGATACGTGCCGTTCAACCAAGTCGATAAAATGCTGACCCCCGGAGCGGCGATATCGATTCCCTTTCCGCGGCTGGAAAAGCTGGCCGCCCGGTTGGCCCGCGTCGTCGCGGCCACGGCAATCGTCTCCGGATAACGAGCAGGCGCGTCAATCTGCGGAAGCGCGGTACCGCTGTTGCCTGCGGACGCAACGATGACCGCGCCGCGCCGCCTCGCATGGCGAATCGCTTTTCGCAGCAGGGCGCTCTCCCCCGTAAGCCCGAAGCTCATATTCATGATGCGAATACCTCTGGACAGACACCAATCGATGCCCTCGATGATGTCGGAGATAAAGCCGGAGCCGTTCGCGTCCAGCACTTTAACGGCATACAGTTCGACCTTGGGAGCGACCCCGTAGATTTTTCGGCGGCCCATCGCGGCGACGATTCCCGCGACGTGGGTGCCGTGCCCGTTATCGTCGGCGAAGGATTTCCCCGTAATCGTGTTCACCCCGCCGGCGATGGCCAGATCCGGATGGCGAGCGATGCCAGTGTCGAGAATCCCGACTTTAATCGTCGCGCCGAAGCCGGAGGCCGGCCATGCCGGCGGAGCTTTGACGCGGCTGACGTTCCAGGGAATTCGGCTTTTGACGACCGCGGATATTCGAGGCGCTGCAATGCGGCCCAGGCCGTGCGCTTTTACTTTGCGATCCCGTTCCACGAGAGCGATGCGCGGATGGCGGCTCAATTGCTTCCAATCGGCGCTTTGGTCGCCGCGGCAGCAGATCATCCGCATGGAGTCGACTTTCTTAAGCGGCCGTACGCCTTCCGCCGAAAGCTGCTTAAGGCAATCGCGATAGTCCTGCGCCCTGTGAAATACGACGTTCCTCCGTTCCGCACGGGATGTCGGTTTTCGTTTCAGCGCCGAGCAGAGTTGCACTGCCAATGGGTTCATCTTACGACCTCCCGAGGGCGGATCATTTCCGTGCTCCTGACCGTATTCTGTAGTAAGGTATGGAAAATTTCCGTACGAGGTGCATCGCGCATCGCGCACATATTTTCGAATGCCGGGGAGACCGTAAGAAATAGGTTTGAATATCACCGCGAGCGGGAGGAACGAGCATGATCGTCGGATTGCCCCAAGAGATCAAGAAGCAGGAATATCGCGTCGCGCTCACGCCCGCAGGCTGCGAGATGATCGTGAAGCAAGGGCAGGAGGTCGTCGTGCAGAGGCGAGCGGGCGAAGGAAGCGGATTTGCCGACGACGAATACGAGGCCGCCGGAGCGCGGATGGTCGAAAGCGCGGAAGAGGTATGGTCGACCGCGGAATTGATCGTGAAGGTCAAGGAGCCGCTGCCGGAAGAATTCGCGTTTTTCCGGGAAAACCAAATCTTGTTCGCTTATTTGCATTTGGCCGCCGCCGCGGATTTAGCCCGGGCGCTTGCCGAACGGCGGGTGACGGCGATCGCTTACGAGACGATCCAAGCGCCGGGAGGCGGCCTTCCGCTGTTGACGCCGATGAGCGAGGTGGCCGGACGGATGTCGGTTCAGGAGGGCGCGAAGTATTTGGAGGCGTTCCAAGGCGGAAGAGGCGTGCTGCTCGGCGGCGTGCCGGGCGTTCCGCCGGCGGAAGTCATTATCATAGGCGGAGGCATCGTCGGAACGAACGCGGCCAAGATGGCGCTCGGCCTCGGAGCGGAAGTCGTCGTGCTGGAAAAAAACGCGGACCGAATGCGGTATCTCGATGACGTATTCCAAGGACGCCTGCGTACGCTCACAAGCAATCCCTACAACATCGCCAACGCGGTTCGCAAAGCGGACCTGTTGATCGGAGCCGTCCTCGTTCCGGGCGCCAGAGCGCCTCGCCTCGTCACGGAAGAGATGGTGAAGACGATGAAAAAAGGAGCCGTCATCGTCGACGTAGCCGTTGACCAAGGCGGCTCGGTCGAGACGATCGATCGGGCGACGACGCACGAGCACCCGACTTACGAGAAGCACGGCGTCGTTCATTACGCGGTCGCGAATATGCCCGGTGCGGTGCCTCGGACTTCGACCCTCGCGCTTACGAACGTTACGATCGATTATATTTTGCAGCTTGCGCGCAAGGGATTCGAGGATACGGTGAAGAGCAATCCGATGCTCGCGCTCGGCGTGAACGCTTATCGCGGAGCGATGACCCACCCGCAGGTGGCCGAGGCCGTAGGCTTGCCCTATACGAAGCTGGAAAGCTTGTGGTGACAGGCATGAACGTCTCTCTTTCTTCATACGGTTGAGTATGGGCAAGGACAAGAAGGGGAGATGAAGAATGAAAGGACCCTTGGAGAGATGGTGGGAGCGATTGCAGTTTACGCTCCTCTTTCTGGCGCTCGCCGTCGTCGTTCACGGCTTGTTCGGATGGTTTCACGGTTGGCTTGAACCGAACGACCCGTATAAAACTCCGGAAGGACGAGCGTTTAAAGTGTTCAAGACGGGAGAAGGGAACGATCCGGACGTTTCGCCCGGCGATCGCCTTCGCTTGTTTTATTGGATGGGAGAGTAAAGACGGAAGGAAACGCACGGCTCTGCGTGGAATATATGGAGGTAAGATTAAAGGCGGATTGGCGCATGGAGCAAGAGAAAGGAATTCGTGATGGAATGAAAGACCAATTGCGATCTTACCTCGTTTATTTGAAGGAGGATAGGGGCGTCTCCCCGAGCACGGAGCAAAGTTATTTGAGCGATCTGTCCGACTTTCTGGGTTTTGCGGATAAGCTGCGCGTCGACACGGCGGCGGATTTGAGAGCCCGCCATCTGACCGCATACTTGAACGAGATGCGGGCGCAGGGCAAGTCGCCTTCGACGATTGCCAGGAGACTCGCCGCGCTACGTTCTTTTTGTAAATACCTCGTGTTACGTCGTTATGTCGACGTGGATCCGACGCTTCAATTGGAGGCGCCCAAGGCGGAGAGAAAAACGCCCAACGCGATTAGGGCCGTCGAGTTGGACAAGCTGCTTGAATTGCCCGATGTCGGGCAGCCGTCGGGAATCCGGGACAGAGCCATGTTGGAGCTGTTATATGCGACCGGTCTTCGCGTGTCCGAACTGGCGTCTTTGAATGAGGAGCATGTTAGACTGGACATGGGATTTTTGCTATGCTTAGGATCGGACGGCCGGGAAAGAATGGTGCCGGTGGGGGCTAGCGGAAACCAATGGGTATCGAGATACTCACAGGAAGTTAGGCCCAAGCTGCTTCGGCCCGATCAGCGGGAGACCGCGCTTTTTCTTAACCGGCAAGGATCGCGTCTTACCCGTCAAGGGATTTGGAAGATCCTGAAGGGCTACGCCGGCCGGTTAGGCATGGATGCGACTCCCCAAGCGCTCCGGCGTTCGTTCGCGTCGCACTTGCTGGAGAACGGCGCCGATTTGCGCGCGGTGCAGGAAATGCTGGGCATGTCCAGCGCGGCTTCGTTGCAGCCTTATTTATCCGCCGCGAAGCCAAGGCTTACGGAGGTCTATGAACGCAGCCACCCCCGATCAGGGGCGAAGTCCTGAATTAAAAGGCGACATTGCTTGCGAAAAGAGGAATACAAACATGGCTTATAAGCGGATTACGGTTATTGTACTGGATAGCGTAGGCATCGGAGAACTGCCGGACGCCGGACAGTACGGCGACGAAGGGGCGCATACCCTCGGTCATATTATCGAAAGAATGCCGAGTCTGGAGCTTCCCAACATGCGCAAGCTGGGCCTTGCCAATATTGCTCCTCTCGGATCTTGGCAGCCGGAATCCGCGCCAGGCGGGTACTACGGCAAGATGGCGGAGGTCTCGGTCGGCAAGGATACGATGACCGGACACTGGGAGCTCGCGGGACTGCGTATCGACAAGCCTTTCCGCACGTTCCCCGACGGTTTTCCCGCCGCTCTGATCCGGCAATTCGAGGACGAGACGGGAAGATCCGTCATCGGCAACAAGCCGGCGTCGGGAACGGAAATTTTGGACGAGCTGGGCTCGGAGCAAATGAGAAGCGGCGCATGGATCGTCTATACGTCGGCGGATAGCGTCTTTCAACTGGCCGCCCACGAGGACGTGATTCCTTTGGAGGAGCTCTACAACGCTTGCCGGGTCGCGCGCCGGTTGACGATGAAGGACGAATTCTCGGTCGGAAGAGTCATTGCCAGGCCTTACGTGGGCGGACCGGGTGCATTCAAGCGGACGTCCAATCGCCACGATTACGCGGTAAAACCTCCCCATCCGACGGTGCTGAACGCTCTGAAAGCCGGAGGCGCGGAAGTCGTGTCCGTCGGCAAAATCAACGATATTTTCAGCGGCGAGGGCATCGCGAGAGCTACCTCGACGAAGAGCAACGCTCACGGTATCGAAGTGACGATCAAGGAGCTGCAGCAGGATTTCCGGGGCTTCCTCTTCACGAATCTGGTCGATTTCGATTCGCTGTACGGACATCGGCGCGATCCGGAAGGATACGGTCGGGCGCTTGAAGAATTCGACCGGGCGCTTCCGAAAATCATGGCAGCGATGCAAGATAGCGATTTGCTGCTGATTACCGCCGACCACGGCAACGACCCCGTTCATGCGGGGACGGACCATACCCGCGAATACGTGCCGTTGCTGGCATGGAGTCCGAGCTTGACCGGGGCGGGCGCATTGGCGGATCGCCCTACTTTCTCCGATGTCGCGGCAACCGTCGCGGATAACTTCGGGATCGAATTCAAGACGCACGGCTCCAGCTTTCTCGATTTGTTGAAATAACCGATGGATGTAGAGGAGAGGGGATTCCCATGCAAGCGATAACGAAAACGATGATCGATGAAGCGGCCGCGTTTATTCGCAGAACGACGGATATACGGCCGGATATCGGCCTGATTCTCGGATCCGGCTTAGGAGTTCTAGGGGACGAGCTGGAGGACGCGGTTACGATTCCTTACGAGGATATTCCCCATTTTCCGGTCTCGACGGTAGAAGGGCATGCGGGAGAGCTGCTGATCGGCAAGCTGCAAGATCGCAACGTCATGCTGATGCGCGGCCGGTTCCATATGTACGAGGGCTATGAACCGGAGCGTACGGCGTTGCCCGTCCGGGTTATGAAGGCGCTCGGAGTGGAAAAGCTGCTCGTGACGAACGCGGCCGGAGGCATCAATCTCGATTTCGCGGCGGGCAACCTGATGCTGATCTCCGACCATATCAACCTAACGGGTAAAAATCCGCTGATCGGACCCAACGACAACGCGCTGGGCGTCCGGTTCCCCGATATGTCGGAAGCGTACAGCAAGAGGCTGCGCGGCATGGCCAAGGATACCGCCAAGGATCTCGGTTTCGAACTGAAAGAGGGCGTTTACGTCGGATTGCTTGGTCCGAATTACGAGACGCCTGCCGAGATTCGCATGCTTCGAACGCTTGGCGCCGACGCGGTGGGCATGTCCACCGTATCCGAAGTGATCGTCGCACGGCACTCGGGCATCGAGGTGCTCGGCATTTCGTGCATCAGCAACGCGGCCGCGGGCATTCTGGATCAACCGCTCTCGCACGAGGAAGTGATGGAGACGACGGAGCGCGTGAAGGGGCAGTTTATATCGCTCGTTCTGACGGTTCTTCCGAAAATGTAATCCGCCAACGAAAAAGGAGCTCGCCCTTAGGTGCGGCTCCTTCCTTATGTGTAGTTCATTTAAGAATATGTCTCTTTAGTACATGGATGTCATGATCGTGTTGTGTCGACTTGTCCATTAGATAGAGGGTGGAATCGTTAAACCGGGTTTGTTCGGTTTCGACTCTCTCTAAGCGCTCGTCCATTCTTGTTAATACTTGCTTTATCCCACCGATCTCTTGCTTAACTCCATCGATCTCTTGCTTAATTCCACCAACCTCTTGCTTAACTCCGCCGATTTCCTGCTTCATCCCATTCATCTCTTGCCGCATCTCATGCTGTTCGCTTAGAACCTTCCCGACCATACCGATCAGTTGCCCCATCATATCCTCCAGCCTGGCCAGACGCTCTTCGGACATGGGTAGACCCCTCTCGCTAATGATTTACTTATTTTAGCAAACGTGTGTTCGGTTGTCAAGTTATGCGTTTATTTGCGCCGACGTTTTCTGTCATGCTGTTTTTTGGTTGCGACGCTTTTTGTCGAGAACTTTTCAGAAGTTGTTCAGGCGGCATTGCTATTATTCAGCTATGTGCTTTTTTTGCATGCGGAAAAACCGGGGTAACGGCTGCGAGATTTGTCGTTTGTCGTCTAGAATACGACGCTTCGATGGACAACGAGGAACTCCTCATGCAATTGCAATACTTCTTACGAGAGAGGGATGATTTTATGAGAGTCAGTAGAGTAAGAGTAAGCAAGACCAGAGCTCGACAAGCCAAGCAGAAGCTGACGATATTCGTCGCGCTCGCTATGGTTCTTCAGCTGGTGACGCAGTTGTTCGTGGCTCCTTCTTCGCAGGCAGCTAACATTCCAGGGGCAACATTGACGAAGACCGCTTCGAAGGGACAAGTAGATGTCGGAGAAACCTTTGAGTACACTATTATGTACCAAGTGGATGGAGCTACATATCCTGGAGGGAACGTCGCTATCACCGATATCGTTCCTAGCCAGTTTGAGATTTTGGAAGAAGATATCAACGGTGATGGGGGGTGGCAAAACGGTGGATGGTCATTGAAGTCAGGACAGACATTAACCTTCCAGGCTAACGTTGGCTCGGGAACTTCGGGTACGTTGACGATTCCCGTTAAAGCAAAACCGACTGGGAGCGCCTCCCCAGTTCATACTACTAATCAAGTCAATTTAGAAATTACTTCTACCAACGGCCCGGCGAGTACATCCGAAACAGCAGATGTCACAATCAATCCGGACCCAGATCCTGGAAGTGGCCCTGGGCCGGGTCCCGGGCCAGGAGTTACCGATGTCGTTTACAGTACTTGGGGGGTTACGAAAACCCAGGACACTGGTCATGGAAATTCACCAATTGTTGGTGGAACGGTTACCTACACTGTCGGTATTGCCGCAAATGATTGCACGCTTGAGTGCGAGAGCCTGAAAAATATTGTATTGATAGACACGCTACCGGCTGATGCAACTTTTGTTAGCGCTACTAAGGGAGGAAACGGTAGCACCGAGCCTGGTAAAGTAGTTTGGGAGATTGCTGAGTTGCCTTCAGGTCAATCTTTTACCGCTACCGTTACCGTACAATATCCTGCTGGTTTAGGATACAATATTTCGACTGCTAATCCCCTGGAAAGGGAAAATGTTGTCGCAATAGATAGCTATGACCCATTTACTGGCGGGGGCTCAATAACGAAAGACAGCGCCACAGTTAAGACCCGATTTGCGCAACCGGTATCCGGTGTGTCTAACTTACAGAAGTCCAGTGAGTTTGTTTATCGTTCTCCGGGTCAAACGCAAAGTTTTACGATAAGCGGTATTGCGAATAATGTAGCCAATTCAAACTCAGAAATCACTAATGTTGTGTTAACCGATACACTCCCAGCAGAAATGGATTATTCACAGATCACTGTACCGGCGGGGACAACGGAATTTCGGTACAAAACAAATTTAAATTCTGCCGGTACGGCACATTCGACGAATGTGACTCAGGATCAAACTGTTAATGTTAGCAGTTTTGGTCTTGCATCAAATGAATTTCTGACAGAGCTTGAATGGTCATTTGGAGTTTTGGAAGCGCGAGAAGCAATTAATAACATAAAATTAGTTGGAACCGTTCGAACTGAGGCGAATGGAACGGGAGAATTAGTTGAGCATGGGGATGTAGTCACAAATAATGTGCAGCTTTCTTATGTAGCATTGATGCCCGATGGTACACCTGGTACTCCTACTATAATATCCAAAAACGCAAGTTTTTATATTAACAATGAGAAGCCTTGGCTAATTGCTCAAAAGGAAGTTGGAGCAGGGAACTTTAGCCCATTAAGCGAAGTGCCGTTTATTCTAACGATTCAAAACGATAAAAAAGCAACGGGTGCATACATTAATCCGGTTATTTACGATTTGTTGCCGTTAAACTTTGAAATTGTAGCCAATTCTGACGCTATAGTGGATGTAATCAACCCAATCCCTGGGACCCAAGGCGTGACTAAACCGGAGCTTGAAGTCATACCAAACTTCAAAGACGGACGAACATTGTTGAAATGGTCTTGGAGCAGTCAAGTTGAATTCGAGCCTGATTCAAGATTCAAGATTACTTATAAAGCGAGTGTAGCTCCTGGAACTCCAAGAACATCCGTTCCGGATAACATCAAGTATACGAACGATTTGTATATTACAACTGCAAATTCGGAGACTCCGTTTTGGCATAGTGGCAGTCCGGAAAATGTCCCCCCGCTGAGTCCGGACACATTCCCACAGTGGGAGAGTCAACCATACAATGAAGCTATCAAAGATACTTCTTTAGGTTTTGATCCAACAACGGGAGTAGACGAATATTTCGTACATGCTTCTAGTGATGTCGTTATCCGAAAAGCTTCTCTTGTTCAGTCTACAAAGTGGAATAGGGGAGATCTGAATCCGGTCATGAGAGATGACTCGGATGATAGTTACGATGAAGCTCCGGCGATTCCTGACAAACCGTTTGTATCAGATAGCGCTATAGAATATACGGAATACCCGTATTACAGCGTGACGTATGAAGGCGGTACGGCCGATTATAGACTTGTTATCCGTAACAGCGGAAATACTCGATTAGGAAAAATCGATGTAATCGATATTCTTCCTTCTCCGGGTGATAATGCAGTTCGGGTTTCCGGATCGAGCTTAGAGGCGAGAGGATCAATGTGGCGGCCAAATCTAGCAGAAGTAATTAGTACAGGCTCTCATACTTTTACCTCTTCTGGTGGTAAAGAAGTAACTTTTAACTTGAAATCCTACTTTAGTAAATCGGTTGATCAAGACAATGTGGTCAATTTCGGAAATGTAACTAGTAATAGAAATGGATGGATACCGCAGGAACAATTTACCAGTGATGATCTGACGGATATTCGGTCGCTCTATTTCGAAATCAGCAATATTAAAAGTTTGACCGGATCGACTGCAGGAGATGGGTTGGCACCCGGGGATTATATAGTGCTTGATTGGAAGATGGATGCACCGGTAGGTTCTCCAGTCGGCAGCATTGCATGGAATTCCTTCGCTATTCAGGCTACTGAACTTAACGGTACCGGTGAAGGAAGTACGATGCTCCCAACAGCTCCGAACAAAGTTGGATTTGTTATCGATCCTGAAAGCACGCATGTTCCGCTTGGAGAAATCGGAGACTTCGTCTGGTTCGACAGCAATAAAAACGGAATTCAGGACGAGGAATTCACCGGAGACAACGGACAAGGTGCGGGTATTAACGGAATCAAAGTCAATCTTTACAAAAACGGCGATTTCTACAAGTCCAGCAAAACGGGTTACGATATTAACGGCAGACCGGGCTACTATTTGTTCCAAGGTCTCGAAGCAGGTGATTACGTTGTTGAATTCGTACTTCCCGAACACTATTTGCCGACAATCGCCAATGCCGGAGGAGTTGATCCGGGCAATCGTACAAACGAGACAGATTCTAACTTGACGACTAAAGGAACTACTGACAGCGCGGGATACACTCCGTATAGAACTAGCACTATTGAACTTGGGACGGCTGAGAAGAACAGAACGATCGATTTCGGTTTGATCGAGACAAATCCGCCGAGCCCGGATGACGAATTCCCGGCGATCAGTGTCGAGAAGACAATCGAAAGAGTGGAGCAGGGCACATCTACAAAAGTAGCCCCGAATAAGGAATATGTTTTGAATGGAAACGAAGTCCATTACAAAATAGAACTGAATAACGACTCGTCCGTTACGATCCATAACATCAAGTTTACGGACGAATTGGACGGAGGCAAATCCGGATACGCATTTACCAAGCTGATTTACGACGGTGAAGAGATCGCAATAAGCGGCAACACCCACAATAGACCGGATATTATCACTAGCATAACTAATTCGGGCAATCAACCTAGCATAGTGATCAAGAGCTTGGATAAAGGCAAGAAGATCGTCCTTGAAGGTTCCTACAACGTCGTATCCAATGATATTGACGGAACCGATCTGGTGAATAAGATCGTTGTTAACTACAATGAATCTCCTGACCCAATCGAGGATGAAGTATCGATTCCTACTGCCGGAGTTAAAGTCGAGAAGACGGGAAGCGCGCTTAAAGTCGCTAAAAATGCCGTGAATATGATGATCGACTATATCGTCAAAATTACGAACATCGGCAGCTACGACTTGAGCAATCTCAAGATTCACGATTCTAAATTCGGATCGATTCCGAACATCCCGTCGCTTTTGGTCGGAGAAACAAAAGAAATTGTATACACCTATGTGGTAACTGCTTTGGATCAGAGCGGCACTAAGCTTGTCAACCAAGTCGGGGTAGAGCCGGATGAAGTGCCGGAAGTTACGGATGAGCATGAAATTCCTGTAACTAATGATCCGGTAGGTTCCATTGGCAACTATGTCTGGTTTGACGAAAATGAGAATGGTCTGCAGGACGATGACGAGTCAGGAATCAACGGAATCACTGTGAAATTGTTTAACGATTTGGGAGTTCAAATCGCTCAAACGTTCACTAGGGATCATGAGGGCAAGAAGGGATTCTACCTGTTCCCGGGTCTGCCGCAGGGCAATTATAAAGTCCAATTCATCATTCCTGACGATTATGGCGTAACGACGGCGGAAGCAGAAGGAACCGATACGACGAATGATTCCAATCCGACTGATGGAGATGGAATAACTTCCATTATTCCAATCGGTGGATCCGATCCTGAATCCGTGTGGGACGATCTTACGATTGACCTTGGACTTGTTCCGCGCGGAGAGATCGGCGATTATGTCTGGCTCGACCGTAACAGAGACGGCATCCAGAATGAGGCGGAATCCGACGGCGTGAACGGTATTGAAGTACAACTGTTCAAAGATAACAAGTCGGGTATACCGATCGCGTCAACGATAACCGCAACCAAAGACGGAAAGCCAGGCTACTATCTGTTCGATAACTTGCTAGCGGGCACGTATTTCGTGAAATTCGTTGTCCCTGTTGATTACACGAAGACAACTGCGGGCGTGGGGGCCGACGATAAGGATTCCAATCCGATCGATAACGATGGATTCACGGATCAGATTGTGATTGGCGGAGCTCCAGGATCCCCGGATTGGGTGGATCATACAATCGATCTCGGCTTGATTGCCAAAGGAGCCATCGGCGACTATGTGTGGTTGGACAGCAACTCCAATGGCAAACAAGATGAAACCCAAAACTATGGCGTAAACGGAATTACCGTCAAATTGTACGATAAGGACAAAAATCCGATCGCCGAAACGAAAACAAGATCCGACAGTACCGGAAAACCGGGATATTATCTGTTCGATCACTTGGTCGGTGGAGATTATTACGTTGAATTCCTCATCCCAAGCAGCTATAAGCTGACGAAAGCAGAAGAAGCTGGAGTCGATCCCGAGCAAGACTCCAACAAATTGACTAATGGCTTCACTTCTGTGATTACGATTGGTGACGGAGCCGGTCAAGTGTGGGAAGACCTTAGCATTGACATTGGATTAATCTACGTCCCAAGCTCGGGAGGAGGAGGTTGGACGCCTGGCCCGGGACCGTCGGAGACGCCTAAGCCTACGGAAGAGCCGAAGCCTACCGAAGATCCGGAACCTACGGTAGAGCCGGAGCCGTCCGAAACGCCGGAACCTTCCGAGACTCCCGAACCGACCAAGCCGGTAGAGAAGGTAGAAGAGAAAACGACGAACGAGAAGCCGGTGGAAGGGAAAACGGAAATCCCCGAAGGCGGTAAAGTCAGAATCGGAGAAGAACCGGAGCATGGCACGGTCACGATCACGCCGGATGGTAAATGGAAATATACGCCTGACAAAGACTATAAGGGCAAAGATTCCTTCACCATCATCGTGACCGACCCGGAAGGCAATGAGCAGGAAATTCTCGTCGAGATCGACGTGGACGACGTTCCGCGCGGCGGGGTTGACGCCGGAGGAAAAACTCCGGGCAAAGCATTGCCGAAAACCGGGGAAAACAGCCCGCTGCCGCTTCAAATCGCGGGTCTGGCACTCATTGCCGCGGGAGTTCTCTTCCTGAACCGCAAAAGAATTTCCCTTATAAAGAAAAAATAGAGAATAGAGATAAAAACGACTAAACCTGCCGATTTCTTGGCAGGTTTTTCCTTGTTTTTTCGACGGGTAACCGCTATAATTTACTTATAAAAGCAAGCTCGATAACGGCAAACCTGTCGAAAGACAGCGACGCAAAGCTAGAGGGTCTTCCCTTCCGCCGGAAGGATGGCAGCCAGCTACCGAAAGACTGGGCTTTTTTTGTTATATCGGACATGCTTCACGATAAAGGCAAACCTGCCGAAAGGCAGCGACGCAAAGCTAAAGGGCCTTCTCTTCCTCGAGGAATGGCAGCCAGCTACCGAAAGGAGTAAAGGTTTATGCTTAAACCTGTCAGATTACTGTTGACGATCTTCATTCTTATAGCATCGGTTCCGACCCTCGCTGTCGCGAGTACGGGATCGAACAAAGCGACTCTGGACACGTCCGGGTTGGCCAAAGGCACGATCGGCATTCGCTTGGCGAACAAAACGGTCGTGGATACGAAAGCGAAAATATCGAAGGGCGGCGCTAGCTATACCTATACGTTAACCGCTTCGACCGACGGCCAGACCGTGTGGCTGCCGCTGCAGATGGGGAACGGGCAATACGAAATTGCGGTGCTTGAGCACGTAGCCGATAAAAAGTATCGCGTGAGTCTCGCGGAGAAAATCAACGTAACCGTAAAGAACACGCCCGACGTGTTTTTGAATTCCACGCAAGCGATCGATTGGAAGGACGCGGACAAGGCGCTTGCCAAAGCCAAGGAATTGACCGAAGGCGCCGCGACCGACGAACAGAAAGCGAAAGCGATCTATGAATACATTATTCGCAATGTAAGCTACGATAAAGAATTGGCTCGCAAGGTCACTACGGATTACGTTCCGGACATCGACGGGACTCTGAAATCGGGCAAAGCCATCTGCTACGGCTATGCTACGCTCTACGCGGCGATGCTGCGAAGCGAGGGCATTCCGGCCAAGCTGGCTATGGGAACGACGAACCTGGTCGACGAGTATCATGCATGGAACGAAGTCTATCTGGGCGGGAAGTGGGTCATCGTGGACACGACCGTGGACGCGGGGCTGAGCAAAGGCGACAAGAAAGTCTCGTTCGGGAAAAAGGCAAGCGACTACGCGGCATCCAAATACTATTGATCCAAGCATAAACGGCCGGAATCATCCACGATTCCGGCCGTTTTTTCGCATCTTTGCGATAGGTTGCATTCATCTCTGATCTTCGATGCATTGCAGCAGGTTGCATTCATCCCTGCTCTTCGATTTTTTCGGCATGAACGATCAGCCGGTGAGTGGGGTTCACGAGCGGATCGCAGGTGATCAGGGTAAGAACGGATTTATCCCCGTCGTTTTTCAATACGGAGAGATCGGTCGGTTCGACGACTTTAATGTCCGTGACTTGGTAAGCGAAGCGCTGGTCTCTCGTCCTTATGTCGATTCGATCGCCGATCTCCACTTCGCCGAGCCGATTGAACATCCTGCCTTTCGTTCGCGCCCGATGAGCCGCAACGGCCGCGTTGCCGGGCTCTCCGAGCGGCGCCGTTTCCTTCATATGGCCGGCGCCGACCTTCATGTTGTTCGCGGTCGCTCCTTCGAGAATCGGCAGCTTCAAGTCGATCTTGTCGATCTGGATGAGAGCGATCGTCCGATCGTCCATTGGCTCCGGAGATTCCGCGGCCCCGCCGCTATGGGAGGTCTCCGCCACCGACCGCTCCAAGCCCGCGTCGAGCGCCTCGGAAAGCCGAACGTATTCCGATTGCAGGGCGTAGGAACGGGCCGGTTCGGCGGGGGACAGGGACTGCTCCAGCTCGCTCAAGAGCCGCTGCTGCTCCCGGTCTTGCATGTATTCCCGGGCAAAAGGAAAGACCAGCAGGATTAGGCCGGCCGCGATCAAAGCATAGGAAGCGATTTTCAGGGATGATCCTTCGGGAAATTTCATGGTTTCAACATCTGCCTTTAACTATACAAGATACGTTCAAACTGTAATAATAAACTATTGGTCTGAACAAAATCTGTACATAGGGTTTCGTTTGTTCAGAAATTGTATAGTGACGAGTGCTATGATTTTTTTGATTTTACGTCGAAAAATAGTTCTTGCATCCTACATAAATGATTCTATAAACCTAATGATGGGGCGTTTTATTGGAGGTATGGAGCAAAATCATGACGAAATCACGGTGGTCCATCATCCTATCCCTCATGATAGCCCTTATTGTCGCATTCGAGTTGGTTCAACAGGATTCCCAAAAGCGCAGTAACACGTCTACGTTGGCTTTCATAGAGCAATATATGATAAATCCGAATGGGACTTTTGCTTCATTCCTTAACGATTTTCCTTCAATCGATCCGAACTTGGTCGCCGGTCGCGAGTCGCTCTCGGAATCGCTCGGAATTTGGATGCAAATCGCGCTCTTGAATCAAGATCACTCAAGATTCAGCCAGAGCTACGAATTATTAACCAACTATTTTCTTGCCCCTCGGAATTATATCCGATGGAAGCTGACTGCGGAAGGGCAGTCCGAGGTGAACACCAACGCGTTAGGCGACGATCTTCGAATCGTCAGGGCGCTATTAAACGGTTACGACCTCTGGCAAGAAGAGAAGTATTTAACGACTGCCGGGGAGATTGCGGACTCTTTGCAATCTTCACTGCTTGTCCAGGGATATTTTGTTGATTTTAACGATTTTTCCAGCGGGTGGAAGCCTGATGAGCTAAGCCTGGTTTATATCGATGTCCTGGCACTGGAGGCTATGGACAAACACGATTTAATGGATCGGGGTGTCGTGGATAAGCATTTGAATTTATTGCGTAATCTTCCGACCGAAGGGCCTTTTTACCCTAAACTATTCAAGGTGGAAACAGGCGAATACTTATTTGACGAGGAAGTGAACTTGATCGATCAGTTAATCGTCGGGCTTCATCTAGCCGACTTCAATCTTCCAACGGATTCCCTCGTCGCTTTCTTGAAAAGCGAAATAAGAGACAAGGGAAGGCTTGCAGGTCGATATGACAGGGTCACCGCGCGTCCGACCGTCCAATACGAATCTCCCGCGGTTTATGGGCTATCGCTGCTGCTCGCTTTAGAGATTAAGGATGAAGAATGGGCAAAAGAACTGTATCGACGCATGACTGCCTTGAAGGATCAGGATCCCGCTTTCAAAGGGGGATATGTCTTTGATGGCGAGTCGCATATGTTTGACAATTTAATTCCGCTATTGGCCGAAGTTTCTTTCCGGCAGAACAGTTAGAAGGGGCATTGAGAGATGGAAAACAAAAACGAGTTGCGTAGTGTTGATTTGGGATACTCGATTCTGATTATATTACTGTTGATTGAGCAATCGGCTATTTTTATTCATCTTTATATAAAGCAATCTTATTCAGCATGGGATTTCGCTGCCAGTTTGGGAGCTCTAATTGCGATATTATTCGGATTCACAGTGCGTTTGGGGATCTCGGTGGTTATCGTATTTTTATTTATTGTCACGTATATTGTATGGCTTGCAACGAGCGGGCGAAGCGATGTTTTGGATCTAACCTGGCTACTTTTTATACCGGCCAACGTATTGATTACCTCGTTTATTAAAAACCGAATTGTTCGAACGAAGCGAATTATGGAGAGGCTGGAAGATCTGAAACAAACCAATCCTGCGATTGATCTCGACACGGGTCTAGGTAATAAGGAATCGTTCAACGATACGTTGATCAAACAAGCTAATCTGGCGAGAAGGTACTCCGATAAATACGATTTTGCGATGGCATTGTTTAAAATAGAATTTCTTCCGCTTGTTTTGGAATCTCTCGGACAAGGCAGATACTCCAAGTTTTTGCTCGAAATTTCCAATACAATCCAGAAACAAATTCGTCACGAGGATTATAAATTTTCCATCGACATGGGTCGTTTCATTGTCCTATGTCCACTAACGGATCGAGATTTTTTCCCTGTCGTGACGGATCGGATTAAGAACGCGATGATGAACCTCGGAATCGAAGACAAAAACGGACAACCCCTTAAGCTTGTCGTCAAGTCGTCAATCCATGAGTTCGACATCGAGCAGTTTGAATTGTACCGTAAAGTGGACGATGTCATCGCTATGCTTGAAAGAGATACGGAGATTGATTTGGTCGCAGAATATGTTTGATGCAGCTTAGAAGAAAAGGAGAGTTGGCATGAGTTACACCAGTTGGTTTATTCCGATTTGTATCGTTGTATCGACTTTGTTTACGTTAGCGGTAGTGGTGCTAACCATCTATACCTTGTACTTTAGGGCGAAAGTGATCGAGAAATACGATAGGGGAAGAAACCATGTCTGATTTTATCCTGCTTTTCTCGGTCATTAGTATTTGGTTGGCCGTATTCGAAGCAATCATCATTATGGCAGGGGCCATAAAATTCATTCATCGGCAAAGCCGTACGCCGCTCGTTATTCCTCAAGATATGGAGCGCTTTCCGACGGTAAGCGTTTTGGTTCCGGCGCATAATGAGGAAATCGTAATTGAATCCACCGTGGAACATATTTTGTTAATGAACTATCCGGCCCACAAAGTTCAAGTGATCGCGATCGCGGACAATTGCACAGACCGTACTG
This sequence comes from Bacillota bacterium, assembly GCA_023418755.1. Taxonomy (GTDB): domain Bacteria; phylum Bacillota; class Bacilli; order Paenibacillales; family Paenibacillaceae; genus Cohnella. The sequence goes on from JAEZZE010000079.1 coordinate 22,928, forward strand.
CGGAGAGACTCAAGAAATTGAAGGCTAAACTCGCCTATCGGGATCGGGACTTTCACATCCTGGAGCGGACCGGGAAGGGCGGCAAGTCCGGGGCGCTGAACGATGCGTTTAAGATGGCTACAGGAGAATGGATCTGCGTATATGATGCCGATGCAGCACCGGAAAGAAACGCACTCGCTTTTCTTATGCAAAAAGCGCTTGAGAAGCCGGACGAGTACGGCGCTGTTTTCGGGCGCAATAAAGCTCGTAATCGGAATCAGAACTTTCTTACCAAAAGCATTAATCTGGAGCTTGTAACCGTACAGAGAGTGCATCATACGGGACTATGGGAACTGTTTAAGATCGGAACGATCCCGGGGACGAACTTCATTGTGAAATCCGATCTAATTCGAGAAATCGGCGGATGGGACGAAGAGGCGATTACGGAAGATACGGCGATCTCGTTTGAAATTCTTACGCGAGGACAATTGATTGCTTTGGCCCCGCAAGCCGAAGCATATCAGCAGGAACCGGAGAAATTGAGCGTTTATATGAAACAACGCGAGAGATGGTCCAAAGGAAACTACCATGTCATACTCGATAACGCGCACCATTTGTTCAATTCTTCGAGTTGGCGAATCAAGCTCCACGTTCTTTATTATGCGGCCAGTTATTTCTGGTTTATGATCGCCATTATTATTTCCGATATTATTTTTATCGCCAACATCGTCTACCAGGTCATGGCTTTATTCGGAGCATCGTTCGTATCCCCGTTTGTATTCGGCGGTGATATTTATGTCTATCTGATGATCGCATGGGCTCTGATGTATTACATCTACGTATTGCAGATCAACCTCGCGCTGGCCGCCGATATCGGCCAAAGCACGGTCGGCAATTTCGTCGTTGCGGTCGTTTCGTATTTCACTTACTCGCAGTTGTTCTTGATCATTTCGGTACGAGCGTTCTATTCGCTCGTCGTCGACAAAATCATAGGCAGAAAGACTAAATGGTATAAGACGCAGAGGTTTGGATGATTCGCACATCCCCAGACAGCTAACGTGAAGGACAGTGTCCGCTGCCCCGCGTTAGCTGTTTTATGTTTTCTGATGCCGTGTGGTCCAATGGAATAGTTTTCATCCCAGAAGGACAGACTAATGGGAAGAAATCATTGGCCGACACTCGGCCATCAGGAGGGGAGCCACTTTTGGCTTGTAAAGAGACAAGAAGACCGTCCGGGAAACGTTACCTCGCCTGGCTGCTTGCCGGGCTGTTAACGGTTGCCCTGATCGCGCCGGCCGCGGTCTCCGCCAAGGAGCCGACGGTCAAGCAGCCGTCTACCGACCTGGCCTCGAACGCCAAATCCGCGATTCTGATGGATGCGGACAGCGGCACGATCATTTATGAGAAGAACGGCTCGTTGGCTTTGCCTCCCGCCAGCATCACGAAAATCATGACGATGCTGCTCGTCATGGAAGCGATCGACGAAGGCCGATTGAAGCTGGCCGACAAGGTGACCGCGAGCGAATACGCCGCTTCGATGGGCGGCTCCCAGATTTTCCTCGAGCCCGGCGAAGAAATGAGCGTCGAGGATATGCTTAAGGGGGTCGCGCTTGCTTCGGGCAACGACGCTTCCGTCGCGCTCGCGGAGAAGCTTGGGGGCAGCGAGCAGCAATTCGTCGCGATGATGAACGAGAAGGCGTCCGAGCTCGGCATGACCAATACGAAGTTCGTCAATTGCAACGGTCTGCCGGCCGAAGGCCACGTGTCCTCCGCCCGGGACATCGCCCTCATGTCCAAGGAGCTGTTGAAATACGAGGATATCACGAAATACACGGGCCTGTACCAGGATTATTTGCGCAAAGGAAGCTCTAAGCCTTTTTGGCTCGTCAATACGAACAAGCTCGTCCGTTTCTACAGCGGAGCGGACGGCATTAAGACGGGATTTACGAGCGAGGCGAAATTTTGCCTGTCGGCGACGGCGCGCCGGGACAGCCTGCGCCTGATCGCCGTCGTCATGGGCGAGCCGAATACGAAGACGCGCAACGCGGAGGTGTCGCAACTGTTCGATTATGCGTTCGCTCAATACACGAACGTTCCGATTTACAAAAAAGGCGATTCGATCGGCACGCTGCCGGTCGAGAAAGGCAAAGTCGCCAGCATTCCGTTGACCGCGAAGCATTCGTACAGCGTCCTGCTGAAGAAGGGCGACGCGGGCAAGGGCATTCGCCACGAGCTGGTGCTTCAGCCTAACGTGAAGGCTCCGATCGAGATCGGACAATCGGTCGGCAAGCTGGTCGTCTATCGGGGCAACGACGTCATTACCGAGTTTCAGGTGGAATCTCCCGCGGCGGTCGAGCGCGCGGGCTGGTGGACGCTGCTGCGCAGAACGACCGGGCATCTGTTCTTCTCGGATGCGGATTAAGCCCGCGAAAAGGCGGCATGGCGCGGCAAGCGTCGCCGCCTCTTTCGCGCGTTTTGTCGAATCGGGAGGACCAGCTTCTAGTTTTGTCGGGGGGCAGGAATGGGAGAGCGTTCCGTAGAATTGAAGACGAGGCAAGCAGGTTATTGGGGAAGGGGAAATGGAGATGAGCTTGCAGGTCGAGCTGGAGCAGCAACGCAACGTTTTGGTCGTCCGCCTACGAGGAGAATTGGACCATCATACCGCGGATATCGTGCGATTCAAGATGGAGGACGCGATCCTGCGAGGCCGATGCGATCATGTCGTGCTTAGCCTCAAGGATTTGCAGTTTATGGACAGCTCGGGACTCGGCGTCATTCTCGGGCGCTACAAGCTGATCAAGAGCCGTGGCGGCAAAATGGTCGTGTGCGACACGCAGCCCAGCGTCAAAAGATTGTTCGAGCTATCCGGGCTGTTCAAGATTCTCTCGTTTTACGATTCGGAGCGTTCGGCGATCGCCGGTCTGGAGGTCGTGTCATGAGCGGGCATAACCATATGAAGCTTTCGTTCGCAAGCCGGTCCGAGAACGAGTCGTTCGCGAGAGTCTCGGTCGCCGCTTTCGTCTCGCAGCTGGACCCGACGCTGGAGCAGCTCGACGAAATCAAGACCGTCGTCTCCGAAGCGGTCACCAACGCGATCATCCACGGATACGACGGCGGAACGGACGGCATCGTTACCGTGGAAGCGGAAATCGACGGCGACACGGTTTCTTTGTCCGTGACCGATCGGGGCAAAGGGATCGAAGATTTGGATTTAGCCAGACAACCGCTGTTCACTTCGCGCCCGGAGCTCGAGCGTTCCGGAATGGGCTTCACGATCATGGAAAATTTCATGGATGAATTCGACGTCGTCAGTTCGGAATCGGGAGGCACATCTTTACGGATGAAAAAACGGATTGAGTCAAAAAAAGCTATGTTTAACTAAAACCGTGCGGCAGGGGTTGGAGGCATGGAAGCAGATTGGAAACGATCGTCTCCGCCGGCATACTTGGACGACAGCGAAGTGAAACGTCTCATTGCGCTGAGCCAGTCCGGGGATACGACCGCGCGGGACACGCTCGTCAATAGCAATATCCGTCTGGTATGGTCCGTCGTACAGCGGTTCGCCAATCGCGGCTACGACAGCGAGGACCTGTTTCAGATCGGCTGCATCGGCTTGCTGAAGTCGGTGGACAAGTTCGATCTCTCCTACGACGTCAAATTTTCGACCTACGCCGTGCCGATGATCATCGGCGAAATCCAGAGATTCCTCAGGGACGACGGCACGCTAAAAGTGAGCCGATCCTTGAAGGAAACGGCCAACCGCGTCCGCAAAGTCAAGGACGAGCTGTCGAAGAGATACGGCCGTGCGCCGACGATCGGCGAAGTGGCGGAGGAACTGGGCGTGACGCCGGAGGAAATCGTATTCGCCCAAGAAGCGAACAAGCCTCCGACCTCCATACACGAGACGGTGTTCGAGAACGACGGCGATCCGATCACGCTCATGGACCAGATCGCCGACGAGTCCCAGGAGCGCTGGTTCGACAAGCTGGCGCTGACGGAAGCGATCCAGGCGCTGAGCGACCGGGAGAGGCTGATTATCTATTTGCGGTATTTCCGCGATCAAACCCAATCCGAAGTGGCCGGGAGGCTGGGCATCTCCCAAGTGCAAGTCAGCCGGCTGGAGAAAAAAATACTGCAAAACATAAAGGACCAGATCGCGCTGTAGGCGGATGACGCCAAGGGGGGCGCGGTCGCGAGGGAGACGAAAGCCGGACGCCGGCGCTCGTCTCCCTCTTTTTTTCCTGAAATGCGTTTAGGCTGGCGGCTTCCACTCCATACTAAGCGAAATGCGAATGGGGAGGGGGTTGCGATGGTCCGTTCCGACGAGGACTCCGGAGTCGTCTATGTTCGCATGCGAAGAAGAGCCGTCGTGAGGCCCGGCGCCGTCGTTTACTTGGGAGACGTCGCAAGATTGGTGGC
>JAEZZE010000082.1 GCA_023418755.1 Bacillota bacterium
CCGCCAATCTCCCGAACTAGCTGCCCCCCCGCCCAACAGGAGATGTTTTCGACCGTCGAAATCGCTTCGGTTACGCTCTTTTTTGTGAATTGGATAAAGCGTTTTCACAATTGTACCTCCCCGTCGCGTCCCTATAATTAAAGGTGAAGGCAGATCCAATACAAAAGGGAGTGTCTATAAGATGAGTCTTGGAAAGGGAAAACAATGGCTCGCGGTCGCGGCATCACTCGCATTGCTGGCGGGACTGGTCGGTTGCGGCGGCAACGGCGGCGGCAATGGCAACGGCAACGGGAAGGAATCGGCCGCCGGGTCGGGAAGTCCCGCGGAGAGCGGAGCTTCCGGAAGCCAGGCCCCCGCGGGAGAGACGGTCAAAATCAAGTTCGCCGGTTGGGGAGATCCGTCGGAGAAGGAAGTGTTCACGAAGCTGATTAAGGACTTCGAGCAGAAAAATCCGACGATCAAGGTGGAGTACTTGCACATTCCGGCTGATTACGTGGGCAAGATGAACACGATTTTGGCAGGAGGCGAAGCGCCCGACGTGTTTTACGTCCCGGACGGCGATTTCGGCCGTTGGGTAAGCCAAGGCTTGCTTCATCCGATCCAGGAGTTCGTCGACGCCAGCTCGATCAATACGGGGGACATGTGGGAGTCGGGCCTTTTGAGATACCGGTACGACGGAGCGGTGAACGGACAAGGACCTCTGTACGCGCTGCCCAAGGATATCGGTCCGACCGTCCTCTATTATAACAAGGATATTTTCTCCAAGATGAACGTTCCGTTTCCTAGCGCCGATACGCCGATGACCTTCGAGCAATTGCTGGATACGGCGAAGCAGCTGACCGTCGAAGAGAACGGCAAAATCAAGCAGTACGGCATGGGACCGATCTGGTGGGAAGGCTTCGTGTTCGGCAACGGAGGCGCGTTCCTCAGCGACGACCGGAGAGAGTTCGTCGGCAACGGCGAGGCGGCGGTATCGGCATTGCAGTTTGCTGCGGATCTGGCCAACGTGCATAAAGTCGTGCCGAACGCGGCGGCTTTGAAAGACATGAACGACAGCCAGATGTTCCAGACGGGCAGGCTGGCGATGATGATTACCGGACGCTGGATGGTGCCCGAGTTCCGCAAGCTCGCCTTCGATTGGGACGTCGCCCCGCTGCCGGTGAATAAGTGGGCGGGCTGGAGCGGCTCGGTCGGAATCGGCATCTACAGCAAGACGAAGCATCTCGAGGCCGCGTACCAGCTCGTGGAATATTTGGGCGGACCGGAAGGCCAGAAGGAGCAGTCCTTGATGGGCTTCGCGATCCCGAGCTTCAAATCGATGGCCGCCACGGACGTCTTCCTGCAGTCGGGACAAAAGCCGGAGCACGCGGAAGTGTTCATCAAAGCGGCGGAAAACCAAGTGCCGGGCCCGTGGACGAACCTGCCTAACGCCAAATGGTTCGACATGCTGTCCCAAGGACTCGCTCCGATGTGGGACGGCAAGAAATCGGCCTCGGACGTTCTGAACGAGCTGAAGCCGAAGATCGACGCGGCGATCAAGGAAGGCAATCCGGCGATATTCAAGTAAAAGGGGATGCCGGGCGGAGGGAACGCATCGCGAGAGAGCGGCGGGGAGAAGCCCGCGTGGCGCTGTCGAAGCCGATGCCGCTCAGACTCCTATGCTCTTAGGGGACTAGCGGGTTCCGCCGCCCGATTCCGAATGACGGAGGGGAGTTATGAAGCGCAAGGAATACGCATGGGCCTACCTGTTCATTTCCGCGCCGATCTTGGGCTTTCTGCTGTTCGCGTTCATCCCGCTGAGCTACTCCGTCTATGTCAGCTTCACGGAGTACAGCGGCTATCAGACTCCCGTATTTACGGGAACCGCGAACTACGCCAAGCTCGTCATGAACGACGAGCTGTTCTGGAAAACCCTGTTCAACACGTTCTATTCGGCGCTGAGCATTCCGATCGGCATGGCCGTGGCCCTCGGCGTCGCGATGGCGCTTAACCAGAAGGTGCGCGGCATACGCTTCTTCCGCACGATGTTCTTCCTGCCGACGATCAGCTCGATCATCGCGCTGACGCTGCTGTGGAAATGGATCTTCAACGACAGCTACGGCCTGCTGAACTATTTGCTGGACCTCGTCGGCATTCAAGGTCCCGCATGGCTGAGCAGCGAGAAATGGGCGATGCCCGCGATGATCATCCAGGGCGTATGGGCGGGGCTGGGCATCAACATGGTGCTGTATTTGGCCGCGCTGCAGGGCGTTCCGAAGAGTTTTCACGAGGCGGCGGAGATCGATGGGGCCAACCAGTGGCAGAGATTTTTCCGGATTACGATTCCGTGCATTTCGCCGACGACTTTGTATATTCTGATCACCGCCACGATTGCGGCGCTGCAGGACTTTCCGCGCTTCCAGATCATGACGGAGGGCGGACCGAATTACTCGACGACGACGATCGTCTACTACTTGTTCCAGAACGCGTTCCGCTATATGAGCATGGGCTACGCGTCGGCCATGGCTTGGATGCTCGGCCTGTTGATCCTGGCGATCACGCTGCTTAATTTCTGGCTGTCCAAGCGCTGGGTGCATTACGAATAGGGGGGACATGCATGCCGAATACCGCAATCGCAACGAGCGTCAGGCAGAAGAGAAAAAAAGCGGGAGAGCAGGTCCGCAAAGCCTTCGCGTACTTGTTCCTGACGGCGGGATCGATCGTGATGGCCATTCCCTTCCTATGGATGCTGTCGACGTCGCTCAAGGAACAGGGACGCGAATTCGAAATGCCTCCCAAGTGGATCCCGGAGGTTTTCGAATGGCACAATTACGTATTCGTATTGACGGAAGCCGATATTTTGAAAGGTTTTCTGAACACGCTGCTCGTCATCTCTTTGCCTTGCCTGGTCGGCTTGTTTACGAGCGCGCTGGCGGCCAACGCGTTCGCGAGGATGGATTTTCCGGCGAAAAACGTCCTGTTCACGTTGCTGTTGGCCACGATGATGATCCCGGGCGTCGTTACGATGATTCCCACGTTTATTTTGTTCAAGCATATCGGCTGGATCGACAGCTGGCTGCCGCTGATGGTGCCGGGAATGTTCGGCGCGGCCGCGGCGGTGTTTCTGCTGAGGCAATTTTTCATGACCATTCCCAGGGAGCTGGAGGAGGCGGCCAAGGTGGACGGGATGAATCCGCTCCATATTTTCCTCCGGATCATGCTGCCGCTGTCCAAGCCCGCCATCATTACGCAGGGGCTGCTCGGCTTTCTTGCCGGCTATAACGATTTTCTCGGGCCGCTCATTTACATCAACTCTCCCGAGAAGTTTACGCTTCAACTGGTGCTGGCTTCGTTCCAGGGCTTCTATACTTCGCAGTGGACGTACATTATGGCCGGCTCCGTATTGGCGCTGATCCCGTCGCTGCTGCTGTTCTTTTTCGCGCAAAGATACTTCGTCGAGGGCATTACCTTGACCGGAATGAAGGGGTAAAAGGAGAGAAAACGATGAACGCAACCTTCCGCAATCCGATCGTCGAGAAGGCGGCCGATCCTTGGCTGCTCAAGCATAGCGACGGTTATTACTACTTCATGTCCACGCAGTTCGGCTGCCTGGAAATCACGAAATCCGCCTCGATGACGGGAATCGCCGAGGGCCGCAAGAAGAAGGTGTGGATTCCGGAGGAGAACGGCCCTTACAGCCACAATCTGTGGGCTCCGGAGCTGCACCGGCTGGAAGACAAGTGGTACATCTACTATACCGCCAACGACGGAGGCGGGGATGAATCGCGAAGAATATGCGTATTGGAAAACGGGTCCGCCGATCCGACCGAGGGGGAGTGGAGCTGGAAGGGAGCGCTAAAGACGCCTCTGGCCGGACTGGACGGTACGGTCGTGGAGCTGGGGGGACGGTTGTACTTCCTGTATGCCGGATACGGTCATTATCCCGACTACGGCTCGGCTATCTACATCGTTCGCATGACGAATCCGTTGACGCTGGACCTTGACGGGGGGCACGTGCTGCTCTCGGCTCCGACCCTGGAATGGGAGAAGCAGGGCGGGATAGCGATCAACGAGGGGCCCGTCATTTTGCGCAGGAACGGCTATGTATTTCTGGTCTATTCGGCCAGCACGACCTGGTCCGAGGATTACGCGCTCGGGATGCTGACGATGAAGGAGGGCTCCGATCCGATGGAGGCCGCATCCTGGTCCAAGTCCCCCGTGCCGGTGTTTCGCAAAAGTCCGGAAAACGGGGTTTATGCTACCGGACATAACAGCTTCACGGTATCGCCGGACGGGACGGAGGACTGGATCGTGTTTCACGCGCTGCCGGCGCCGGGAGCCGACACGAGGTTTCGCAGCACCCGCGTGCAGAAATTCGGGTGGAAGCCGGACGGTTCTCCGGACTTCGGGGTGCCGCTGGGCGATTCGCACGACATCGCGCTTCCCGCAGGCGAAAGGGAATGACATAGAGGCAAGAGGGGCTTAGAGTGATCGACCACGGTCATGCGGTGCCAACCGCGCGCCGGAGCTCCGCCGAATGAAATAGGAGCAAAAGGACTTCAAACGGGGGAAAGGAGTGAATTTGCGTTAGCAAGAGTTTGCGGGGCATGCCGCAAATAGTTTCGGTTTGGGGACTAAACGAGCATAGAAAGCAGACTGATGAACGATCTTTTTTCAATTTCACCGAGCCAAGGAGGAAGGGAAATGGGAAGTTTTCGAAAAGTTCTGCTTATCGTTCTATCGCTGGTCTTATCGTCATCGGTTCTTGCGGGTACGTCCGTTCAGGCGGCCGCGACCGGATGGGTCGTCTACAGCAGCGGGACCGAAACCGAGCCTTATTACGCTAGGGCGGTCAAGCTGGGAAACGGCGACATTCTCAGTACGTTCACCAGAAGATTTCCAGGCAACACGGGCTGGGTCGGCATGCAGCCGTTCCCGATCTATCGCAGCTCCGACAACGGCCGAACGTGGTCGCTGCTGAGCCAGATCGATCCGAACGATTACGGGCTGAACCGGGATCAGCAGGGGATGACGACGCTGTACGTCTTGCCCCAGCAGGTCGGCGCTTATCCGGCGGGAACGCTGCTGTTCGCTTCGACGGATTGGGACAACACCTCGGCTTATACGATCCATATTTGGCGAAGCACGGACAACGGGGCGACATGGCAGCTTCACAGCCATCTGGCCGCAAGGGGAACGGCGGGCACCAAGCGCACTTGGGAGCCCGAATTCGCGGTCACTTCCGACGGCCGGCTCATCTGTTATTACTCGGACGAGAGGCAGCCCGGCTATAACCAGGCGCTCGCGCAGGAGATATCGAGCGACGGAGGACTGACTTGGGGGAGCTACAGCCTGACCGTCGGCAGCTCGACGAATTGGGACTGGCGTCCGGGCATGCCGCGGGTCGTTCGGGCCAAGAACGGAACGTACTTTATGTTTTTCGAGATGCTGGGGGCGGCTCCCAACTTCGCCGTCCGGTTCAAGACGTCGACCGACGGCATCAACTGGGGAAGCCCGACCGATCTCGGCACCGTCGTCGGCACGGGCATCTATCGCGCTTCGCAAACGCCGGAGGTCGCGTACGTGGACGACGGCAGCCCGAACGGCCGGTTCTACGTGCGCGGCATGACCGACGTCGTGCCGACCGCCAATCAAATGTTCACCAGCGCCGACTATGGCGCGACGTGGTCATTGGTGGATGCGCCGCTGACCGTCAAGGGCAGCAACCAGAACACGCCAGCCGCCTGGAGCGGGACGCTGCTGCCGCTCGACCATTCGCTGCTGCTGGAGGTCAACACGGTCAAGGTCGGAAGCCGCAACGAGATACGGGCCAACGTCGCGCAGATGAACGGCGATTCCTCTATCGTCTCCGGCGGCACGTACAAGCTGATCAACCAGAACAACAGTCTGCTGCTGGATAACGCGGGCGGAGGCGCTCCGGCCGGCACGGAGGTGATCCAATGGAACGATCTGGGGCTAGACACCCAGTGGTGGGTGACGGACTACAGGAGCAACGGCTTTTTCCGGGTCATGAACGTGAACACCGGGCTAGTGCTCGACGATCCGAACGGGGCGACGGCTCCGGGGACGAAAGTCGTTCTGTGGACGGACAATTATTTGGATACGCAGCGGTGGAAGTTCTCTTATAAGGGCAACGGCTATTATACGGGCATGAACGAGCACAGCGGCCTGATGCTGGACAATGCGGGCGGAGGCGCTCCGGCCGGCACGAAAGTTATCCAATGGACCGCGAACGGGCTGGACACGCAGAATTGGAAGCTGCAGCGAGTCGACGTCGAGAAACCCGTCAATCAGCTTCAGAGCTACAATATCGGCAACTTCGTCCGCGTCGACGCAGGCCGGGGCAAGATCGACGGGGGCCAGTACGCGCCGGAGTCGCAGTGGCGGCTCGTGCCGGGGCTGGCCGATCCGTCGGCGGTGTCGATCGAGTCGGCGACGAATCCAGGCTACTATTTGCGCCATCGCGACGGGCAGGTGTGGCTAGATCCGTACGCCAATACGGCGCTGTACAAGAACGATGCCACCTGGCGTCTTCGCCCCGGCTTCTCCAGCGGATGGGCGGCCTCGTTCGAAACGTACAATTTCTCGGGCATCTACCTGAGGCATCGGAGCGGAGCGCTGGAGATCTCGTCGATCACGACGTCTCTCGATCAGGCGGATGCGACGTTTTATGTGAAGTAGCAAGCTTGTTGCATACGCGGAAAGAGCCAGGAATCTTCTTGGCTCTTTTCGGTGCATTCCCGGACATCCGGCGCGGCGGAAAGACAAAATAAAAGGCACTTGAAGTCCAGTGCCGTAGGATTAATATACATCGCCTCGAGAACCTGTTTTTACTACAATTATTATGAGTTCATTTTCAATTATTGAATAGATCACTCGGTAAGTTCCAACACGAAGTCTAAACCGATTCTCCATGCCTTGCAATCTTTTTATATCGAGTTCAGGATGTTTGGGGTCTTCGGATAAAATTTTGAGATGATCAAGAATGCGGTTACGGTTACGAGATCTTGCTTTTGAAGATACTTATAGGCATCCTTAAGGAACTTAATTTCGTAATACATGCTCAACATCCTTAAGGTTAATGAGTTCGTCTTTTAAATAGGCTTCATGTGCGTCATTTATGGCACTTATGTCATCCTGAGTAATGGGCTCATCATCAAGCGGGATTACTCTTTGAATAGGCCCGGACTGTAAAAGACGTTCCATTAATTCGGCAACCAATTCAAGATCCTTATCGGACAATCGTTCAAGTAATTCATTGAAGCGTTCTTTACTAATAGCCATAATTGACAACTCCTTTCAAAACTAATTGTAACCATTATAACATCAAATACACGAGAAGGAATTGAGTCAAGTCGCTCGATTCAGGGTTGACAGAAGACGAGGGAGGTGATAACTTTAATTCATACTATTTTAATCGGAATATATGGAAATGGGGTTTGCATGATGGAAAAACCGATTACGATCTACCACGACAATCTCGCCTTATCGGCTACGATACATTACCCGGCCCAGGACGGGGCTTGCCCGGAGAAGAAAATGCCGCTCGTCGTCATCTGCCACGGCTTTATCGGCAACCGGATCGGCGTGGATCGGCTGTTCCTGCTGGCAAGCCGGCTGCTGGCGAAGAGAGGGTTTCTCGTCATTCGCTTCGACTATGCCGGCTGCGGCGAGAGCGAAGGCGTATACGGCGAACACGGTCTCGACTCGATGATCGCGCAGACGCGTTCCGTATTGGACTACGGCTTAAGCCTCGATTGCGTGGATCCGCTCCGGGTGACGCTGCTCGGGCACAGCCTCGGAGGCGCCGTCGCTCTGTTGACGGGCACGAGGGACCGACGCGTGAAGTCGCTTGCCCTGTGGTCGCCGGTCGCGTATCCGTTCAGCGACATCGTGAAAATCGTTGGACGCGGCACTTACGACGAGACGGTCAAGAAAGGCCAGGCGGATTACCTCGGCTACAAGCTGAAGCCCGAGTTTTTCGAATCGCTCCAGCAGCACCAGCCGTTCCAGGAAGCGTCGAAATTCTCCGGAGACGTCTTTATCGCGCACGGTACATCGGACGACACCATTCCGGCGGACTATAGCTTTTTGCTGGAGAAAACGTTCTGGCTGCGGGGCGAGGGGCGCTGCGACAAGAACATCCTCTTCCAAGCGGATCATACGTACTCCGAAGGCGTTCATAAAAACGAACTCTATCAGTCCACTCTAGACTGGCTGGCCAGTCACGAGAAGCGTCAGCAGGACTGGCAGCATTGGAGCATCTAAGGGATTGGAAGATCAGGTTAATTTCATCCCCGAAAAAAGTTAGCCGCCTATCTGTCGCATCCGTCCCAAGACCGCTAAACTAGGGTTATGAGACGGGATGGAGAGGGACAGCGATGCTTCCGAGATGGTGGAACGGTCTGGGCTTTCAGACCAAGCTTCTATGCGCGATCTATATGCTATGCGTTATCCCCACGGCCAGCGTGGGGCTGATTGCGTATCGGCAGTCGGCGGATTCTCTGGAAAAAAGGGTCAACGAGGATCTGCAGGTCATTATCGGACAGTTCAACAATACGCTGGAGAAGCAGGTACAAGATTTCGAACGCTACAGCATGCTCCCCTATTCCACGGAAGAAATATTCGAGATCATCGCCTCGCCGTTCTCGCCAAGAGACCAATGGGGCTATCGGGAGTTAACCAACCAACAACGGCTCATTCAGCTCATTACCGCTTATCCTTCCGTTAACTCGATGATCGAAGGCATGCTGTTCTACGGAACGAACGGCAGCATTTACGGTTATCGAACGAGCGGGGACAAATCCATTAACCCGGATTACAAGCCTTATGAGGAGACGTGGTACAAGCAGGCGATCGACAGGGAAGGCGGATTGGTCATCTCAGGCCTTCGCGACGAGGCCCAATTCAATGGAGCCGCGTTCAAGACGATCACGATCGCGCGGCAGCTGATCGACCGGGATTTCAAGCCTGCCGCCGTCGTTGCCGTCGACATTAAGCCGGCGTTCATCCAGAAGACGGTCCGTTCCCTCAGCTTCAAGAACGTTCACGTCACCGTAGCCGCTTCCGACGGCTACGTCTACTCCTCGGAACCGGAAATTACGGACAAGCTGCTGGAGTTCCGCTACTCGCAGAACCGGAAAGGCGCCGCGAGCGGAGGAGTGTCCAAGTACGCAAGCGCTCGGAGCGGAGGCGCGGGAGGTTCGGAATCCGCGAACGCCTTCCGTCTGCAGTCGACGGTGGGCGGCAACCACCGCTCCTGGAACGGCGTGGAGAAATTCAACGAGTACACCGGCTGGACGACTTATCTGCTGGTCGACCGGGAGGAACTGCTTCAGGAAAGCGCGGCGATCAAAAAATGGACTCTGCTCGTCGTATTGTTTATTTTTGTCGGAGCGGCAGGGGTGTCCTGGCTTCTGGCCAAGGGCCTGTCCAAGCCGATCCGCAGCCTGATGCGCTCGATGAGCAAGGTAGAAATGGGCAATTTCGAATCGACCGTGGCCCTTCCCTACGAGAGAAAGGACGAGATCGGCCAGCTGCAATTCCGGTATAACCGGATGGTGACGCATCTGGACGAACTGGTCAATTCGATCGAGGAATCCGAGAAACAGAAGAGAAACGCGGAGCTGTACGCGCTTCGCGCCCGCATCAATCCCCATTTTCTGTACAATACGATCAATTCGATTCGCATGCTGGCGCTGATTCAGCAATCCGATCATATCGCGAGATTACTGCAGTCGCTCAGCAAACTGCTTCACTCCAATATGAAGATGGTCAAGGACCTCGTCAGCCTGAGGGACGAGTTGGAACTGCTCAAGGAATATACGCTGCTGATGGAGCTTCGCTACACGAACCGGTTCGTTGTCCGATGGAACGTGTCCGAAGCCGTGCTGAGGGCCCAAGTGCCGGTCATGCTGCTGCAGCCGCTGCTGGAAAACGCGATTTTCCACGGCCCCCGCAGCATGGAGCGGCAGCTTCGCATCGAGGTGTCGGCGAATATCGCGGAAGAGGGCCGCATGCTGCGCATCGTCGTCGCGGACGACGGAGAAGGCATGGATGCCGCCAAGCTCAAGGAATTGAACGACACGGCCGCGGACGGCGAAGAGAGCATCGGGGTCCGGAACGTAAGGGAACGCATCAGGCTCAGATACGGGACAGCCTACGGAATGACGATCGAAAGCGCGCCCGGCGAGGGGACGAAGGCGATTCTGCTTCTCCCGTACCAACCGAGGGAGGAGATTGGCGATGTGGAACATGCTGGTCGTTGAGGACGAGTCGATCGTCCGGATCGGATTGCGCTACCTGGTCGACTGGGAAAGCTACGGCGTCGTCTGGAAGGCGGAGGCGTCCAACGGCGAGGAAGCCTGGAAAATCATTGGGGAAGAGGACATTCATATCGTCATGACCGACATTCGCATGCCGGTGATGGACGGCATTCGGCTGGCGAAGAAAATCAAGGAACGGGACGGGAGAATCCAGGTCATCGTAATCAGCAGCTACGACGATTTTCCCTATGTACAGGAGGCGCTGCGGCTCGGCGTAACGGATTATTTGCATAAGCCCACGATGGCGAAAGAAGAGATCGTCGACATGCTGAAGAAGGTGCTGGACAATCTGGAACGGACGTACGGACCTTCCTCGGCGCCGGCCGGAACGACGGAGAAGGAGAGAGACGAGTTTCTGAAAGCCCTGCTCTCGGGGACGGACGAAGATGAAAGGCTGGCGAAGCAGTATGGCGCATTCGATCTGCCCGTGTTGGCGGACGGCGTTCGGTTGGTCGGCATTCGTCCGGCGTCGGGAGGAAGGGAAGAGGAACCGGATAAGGGCGGCTCGCGCTTCGCGGCCGCCCGGTACTTCATCGAGAAATACGTGTCGCACGATTGGGGAGGCGCGGTCGCGGCCGGCGAGCGGGACGAGCTGCTGTGGCTGGCGCCGGCGCAGGCGCGCGGCGGAGAGCGGGCCTGGAACGAATACCTGGCGGAGCTGAAGAAAAATTTGGCCAATCTGCTCAACGTTGCGCTGATCTTCTCCGGAGGCGCGCTTGCGAACGATGTTCCCGGGTTAAGGGCGGCGTACGGGGAGCTGCAGCGGGAACTGGGGGAGGCCGAGGGGAATGTCGGACAGGCCGTTCGCATGGCGATGGACTACGTCGATCTGCATTTCTGCGAGGACGTATCCCTGTCTTCCTGCGCCGAGTTCGCCCACGTCAGTCCCGCTCACCTCAGCCGGATTTTTCTCAAGGAGACCGGGGTCAACTTCAGCGATTACGTCATTCGCAAGAAGATGGAGCGGGCCAAGGAACTGCTTCGCCAAACGAATCTGAGAATGTACGAGGTCGCGAAGAAGGTCGGCTACGCGCATTCGCATTATTTCAGCAAGCTGTTCAAGGAATATGTCGGCCAATCCCCGATCGAGTACCGCAACGGCTCCTGAACCGACGATCAATAAAATGTACGATTTCATAAAAATCGTGCATTTTTTTATGGACGAGCCCGAAATTGGGCAAAACAAAGCGCCCATATCTCATAAACCGTTCATGGAGAGGGAGACGAACCGCTCCTATAATGAATCTTGTAAGCGTTTTACAGAACAAAGGGAGGTTTTGACATGAAGCATTCTCGCTTCTCCGCATTACTGCTTCTCGTATTGGCCGTCTCGCTTATCGTCTCCGCGTGCGGGGGCAACAAGGATACGGGCGCTCCCGCCTCGGGAGGCTCTGGGTCGAGTCCGTCGGCATCCGAGTCCAGCCCGGCGCCTTCGGGAGAGGACAAAGAACCGGTCACCTTGAAAATCTCCAGCTGGAATCCGCTCAGCCAGAAGGTGATCGAGAAGTTCGAGGAACAATATCCGTATATTACCGTGGAGCCGGACCAGATCGCGGACCAGTACCGGGAGGTCATCCGGACGAGAATCGTCTCCAAGGCCGACATGGACATCGCCTGGATGTTCCCGAACCAGATGCGGGAGTACGTCGACCAGAACGTGCTAATGGACATGTCCGGGGAAGCGTGGAAGGCCAACTATCTGGAATCCGCGGTTCAGTTGGGCACTGTGGACGGCAAAACCTACGGGGTGCCGTACAACTATTACGCCGTTGTCGTTTTCTATAACCGCGACGTGTTCCAAAACCTTGGCTTAAACGTTCCGACGACCTGGGAAGAGCTGCTGGACGTCAGCGAGAAAATCAAAGCCAGCGGACTCGCGCCTTTCGTGACGGGGGGCAAAGACGCCTGGGCGACCCAGTTCATGTCGAGCGGCCAATTCGGCGCTTATCAGCACAAGGACCCTCTCATGTTCGAGAAGCTGGCCTCGGGGGAGAAGAAGTGGACCGATCCGGAATTCGCGGACTTTTTCGGCCCTCTGAGCGAGCTGGCGGACAAGGGATACTTCCTCGAAAACTCGGTCGGGCTGGGCAACGCCCAGGTCGTGCAGGTGTTCAAGGAAGGGAAGGCCGCAATGTATCCGATGGGAAGCTGGGCGCTGGACGAATTCCCCGCGGACTTCAAGGAGTTCGAGGTGGGCGCGTTCCCGATCCCGCTTAACAAAGCCGGCGATCCGCTCGTCGTCAACCTGATCTCGGACAACATTTTCACCGGCATCTCCTGGAGCAAGCATCCCGAGGAAGTGAAGCTGTTCATGGACTTCATCGCCCGGCCGGAGACGGCCAAGCTGTGGTCCGAGGACACGAAATCGGCGGTCACCGTCGTCGGAGGCACCTCCCCGACCTATCATCCGATCGCGGAAGAGCTGACGAAGAGCATCGAGTCGAATATTTCGACCATCTTCCCGAGCTTGACGCCTTCGATGGAGCCGGCGTATTTCCCGATGCTGCAGCAGATTCTGCTCAAGCAGAAGCCGGATTTGGCGAAGCTGATGGAAGAGATGCAGAAGGCGCAGGAGAAGGACTACAAGTAATCCGCCGCGCAGGCGCGAACGGAAGCTCCGACCCGGGGAAGAAGCCCGGGTCTTTGCTTCTTCGCCGGCTTGCCTCGCACACACGGGAGGGACCTTATGAGAATACTGAATCTGAAAACCTTTCTTCTGTTCCTGGCTCCCGCGCTGCTGCTATATTCGCTGTTCTACGCGGGTCCGATCGTCAGCGGACTTTATTACGGCTTCACCGACTGGAAGGGCGTTTCCTTCAGCGCGAACTGGATCGGTCTGGATAATTTCAAGAACGTCTTCTCCGATCCGCTGTTCGCCACCGCGTTGCGGAATATGTTCATTCTGTCCATCAT
>JAEZZE010000405.1 GCA_023418755.1 Bacillota bacterium
CGGGAGAGAACGGCGCGGAGCTGGCCGGCTCCATCGAGTTTTAAGCAATAGAGAAGGCCGTACCGAATGGCGCCGTGCTCGATGCTTATTGGCCAGGGCTGAAGCCCCGGACGGCGAACGGGAAGGCGCTAACGTTGAAGGCAACGAGACGCAACTGTTATCCCGGAATCCCTTCGGCGCTCATTGGGCACCGTATAACGGA
Organism: Bacillota bacterium; assembly: GCA_023418755.1. Lineage (GTDB taxonomy): Bacteria > Bacillota > Bacilli > Paenibacillales > Paenibacillaceae > Cohnella. The sequence continues at coordinate 203 of JAEZZE010000405.1, forward strand.
GATCCGCAAACAAGGAGGCCTCTCGTTCCGCATGGACAACACGAACGAATTCGTCGAGAAGCTGCACGACACCCAGGACAAGGACCGCAGAAACCGCAAGCGCCTCACCCAAGGCAACGGAGGGGAAAGCAGCGGCAAGCACCTCCCCGGCAAGCAGCACGGCACGAATAAGTAACGCGTCCCGAATCGCGAATAAGCCCCCTCGCTTCTCAAGCGAAGGGGCTTATTCTGCCATAGTGAAATTCTACCGTTATCGGATCGGCAAAAATCAATCCGTCGCCATTAAATTTTCAACGCGGCCTCCCGCTTAATCGCCCGCATTCGCGTCCAAGACGACCCAGGACTCGTCCCCGTCGCATTTGGACAGCGTGTAACGCTCCCCGTCCCTGTCCAAGTTTTTGCAGAAACCGATCTTTCTCTCCGGCGAGCCGAAGTTGTCCATCGAATTGTCGTAAGTATACTGAATAACCTGTCCGTCAAAAAGCAAATCCCGAAAGATCGGATCCCCTTCGATCGTGTAATCGACGAGATGGGCTTCGCCCGGAGTCCCCGACTTGACTTGTTCGACGAATTTCGTCCACTCGTCCAGACCGGTCAGCTTGCCGTGGACGTTGACGATATCCCCGTTAGCGACGGCTTGTTCCGGCTCGTAGTCCAGCAACCGGATCAGCTCTCTTAATCGATCGGTATCCTCTTCCGACATCACGTATCCCGTGCCCGTATCCTCTACATAGGTATACAAGCCTTTCGAGCCCGATGCTTGCCCTAACCAGAGATGAAAGTCCGTCCTTCCGTCTTCGCCGACGAAGGAGACGTCGTACTCCGGCTTGGCGATATCCAGTTGGCCTTCCATTTTCTCCGCGCCGCGGAACGCCTTGACGAACTCTTCCAGCCCCTCCCGCTTCGGGAACGCGCCGAGCTCGGCCGGATGGACGCTTCCGAACCGCTGCGACCGGCTGACCACCGCCCGTCCGAACTCCGCCTCCCCCCATTTTACGGTTGCGATCTCCGGCTTCCGTTCCGGCGAAGCCTTATTCTCCTGCGTGCTCGGCATCGGCCCTCCCGCCGGCTTGGAAGCTCCGCAGCCCGTCAAGAGCAGCAGACCGGCAAGGGCCACGGTCAAGTACCTTCTCTTCATCTGCACGATCACCTCGTTATTCAGACGCAGCGGTCGGCGGATAGGTTTCAGCTTCCCCCTGTTCAACTTATCGCGTTAATGGGACCGGGATTCCTGGGCCAGCCTCACCAACATGTGGGCAAGCGCATGACGCTCCTCTTCCGTCCCGGCTTTCCATAGCTCCTGCAGCAGCAGCTCTTCGCTATTGCGGGGCTCCTCGTGGTTTGCCAAATAGTCGGCCACCTCCCGGGCGATGATCGCCATCTGCTCCTCGTTCATTCCGAAGCTCTCGGCCATGCGGATTCGCCCGTTAAGATAACCTTTGAACTGTTCGAAATTTCTCAGAATGCGCTCCCGTTCCGACGGCTCGATTCTGGCAATGGCATCCCCTACATGATCCGGCGCAATATCGCCGTTCTTGTCGACTACATGGTTATGCTCGGACATTCGTCATCCTCCTCTTGCGCGGATTTGTCATGCCCCCATATTGTTCCCTTCCGGCCGACGATCGAACCTTCTTTTGGAAACCATCCTCAGCATGACGCAGTAAGCGACCGTACCCGCCAGAGTAATTCCCGAACTGATTTTGTACATCGTCTGCGGACCTAGCTCCTGGAACATCCAGCCCCCGACGGTTCCCGCCAATATCCCGGACACTCCGCCCCACGTCAGACCGTAGATCGCTTGTCCGGAAGAACGATATTCCGGGGGTACAAGCAGCGACGTCAGTTGGGTTCCGACATAATAGTAGATGCCGAAGGTCGCGCAGTGCATCAACTGAATGGCCACGATCTGCGTCGACGTATCCGCCGCGCCCATCAGCGCCCAGCGAATCGTATAGAGCAGACTGGCCACGACCAGCCAGGCGACCATCGGTCTTACGCTTCTCTTCATGTATTTGTCCAGCAGCAGAAACACCGGAGCTTCGAGGAAAGCCGTCGCAAACATGGACCAGCCGACCACGGACGTGGAGCCGCCCAACTGATCGATATACAATCCGACGAACGTTCCGTTAATCGAATTGGGCACGGATACGAGCACTCCGACGGTAAGCAGCACCAGAAACGGCCCGTTAGCGAAAATTCGAGCGTACGACGTTTTGTTCGAGGAACCCGCCGTCGGCATTTCGCTGCCGCGCGGCAGCAGAAAGGCAATGACGATCGCTACAAGCATCGCGGCATCGAAAACGATCCAGAGCTTGGAAATACCCAGATGGCCGATCAGAGGACCGACCGCCGCGGCCGTGACGGCCCAGCCTAGAGATCCCCACATCCGAAAAGCTCCGAACTTGTACCGCGTGCCCTCGATCGTATTTAGAACAAGGCTGTTGCTCTGCGTAAATAACGGACTCTGAAATAGGAAATACACAAGGATCGCCCCGTAGATCAGCGGCTCGCGGCCCGTGAAGAACACTCCTTGCATAGCGGCGAACGCGCCTATTAAAGCCAGAATAAGCACGATGCGATTGTTGCGCATCCGATCCGCCCAATAAGCCCATAGCGGATTAGCCACAAGAGAAACGATCGGTCCTCCCGCCAGCAAAGTGCCGATCTCGATCGGGGAGATGCCAATGTCTTTCAGATACAGGGCGAAAAAAGTACCGTATACGGCCAGAGCGCCGTACATGACGAAATTGAATATTCTCAGAATGTGAAACGGCAGGGTCGGTCGTTCCGTCATGGCGCTCCGTTCCTTTCGGGACTGAATTTCGTGTTTTAGGGAAGGAACGGAAGACTGAGCAAGCTATCATCTCCTCTGCCGCCATTTCTCCGCCTTATTAGTGCGACAAGTAGATGACCTCGCCGATCAGCACCGCTCATGATTGTTATTATGCAGGCATACGTCGACCGCGTCTACCTCGTCCCGCTTCATCAGCGAAAAAACAGAAAACGGCAGGCAAGATATCCTCTTGCGCTGCCGTATCCCCTATTAGAAATCAAAGTTATCCGGATCGGGTCCGATTCTGTGATTTTGATTAAGCCTATCGATCGCCGACATATCCTCGTCGGTCAGCTCGAAGTCGAAGATGTCCGAATTTTCGCGAATGCGCGCTTCCTTGACGGATTTGGGAATCGTAACGATGCCGCTCTGCACGTCCCACCGCAGAATAATCTGAGACGGCGTTTTTCCATACTTGGCCGCCAACTGCACGAGGATCTCGTTGTCCAGAAGCTGGCCTTTCATTAGGGGACTCCACGCTTCCACCCGAATTCCGTGCTCGCCGCAGAACTGCCTTAATTCCCGCTGCGACAACCGAGGGTGCAGCTCGACCTGGTTTACCGCGGGTACGATCGCGCTTCCCTCCATTAAGTGCCGAAGGTGATGAATTTGAAAGTTGCTGACGCCGATGGCCCGAATCCGTCCTTCGCCGTACAGCTTCTCCATGGCCCGCCAGCTTTCCGGGTATTTCCCCGCCACTGGCCAATGAATCAAATAGAGATCGATATAATCCAGCCCCAGCTTATGACAGCTGACTTCGAACGCCTTCAATGCGCTCTCGTAGCCTTGGTCGGGATTCGCCAGCTTAGTCGTAATAAATAGCTGCTCCCGCGGAACGCCGCTTTGCCGAACAGCCTCCCCGACCCCTAGCTCATTGTCATAGGCAGCCGCCGTATCTATGCTCCGGTAACCGGCCTTGATCGCGGACAGGACGGATTGCTTGACTTCTTCCCCTTCGTTCGCCTGAAATACCCCAAGCCCGAACCAGGGCATCCGAACGCCATTGTTCAATACCACGGCGTCGCTCAATCCCCGGATTTCCGCCCGACTGTCTTTCTCATGATGCATCGTTGCACCCTCCTTTATTCCGGTCAAGCCTTCAACTCTTCCAGCAAAGCATCGATTTTCCGCTCCTCTTCCGGCCGAAGAGGCTCGACCGGCATAGACGCCCTGGAGCGGCCCAGATTCATTTTTTGCATCGTGTATTTCATCCCGGTCAACCAGGAGCTGCCGATGCCGCATATCCTCTTGATGTTATTGATTTTCTGCTGCAGCTCTTTCGTGCGGGCCACATCCCCTTGCCTGCCGGCCTCGAAAATGTCCACGAAAACCTCGGGAAACAAATTCGCGAGCCCCGCAATGCTTCCGTGGGTGCCGAACAAGAGGCTCGTTCCGCACAGCTCCTCGCCGCCGCAAAATATCCGCAAATCCGTTCCCTCAAGCAAAGTCAGCGTCTTAAAATGCTGGTCCCAGTTGCCGCAGGTATCCTTGTATCCGATCACCTTATCGATCTTGGACAGCTCCAGCACCGTTTCCGGCAAGATGTTCACTTGGGTTAGCGCAGGAATGTTATAGACCATAATCTTGGCCGCCGTCTGCCGGCTAATCGTCTCGAAATGCCGGATCACTTCGGCCTGGCACGAAGCGTTCATATAGAAGTGCGGCGTAACCACCACATACTCCGCTCCGTGCTGCTCCACCCTCTTGATGCCTTCGATCACGCGCGGGGTGGAGACGTCGATCACGCCGCAATAGACGGGAACCTGGCCTCCGGCCTCTTGCAGGCAGAGGGCATTCGCCCGCTCCCACGCCTCTCTGCTCACATTGGTGCCTTCTCCGGCCGACCCCATCGGAAACAAGCCGTGGACGCCGCCCTCCAGACAATGGCGGATCAACTTAACGAAGCCGGCTTCATCCAAGCTTTCATCCTCGTTCAGCGGAGTGAATAAGGGAGGAACGATTCCTCTTAAATCCCGATCGGCGAATTTCATAGATGCAGCTCCTCCTCCAAGATCATCCGGAGCTTCTCGTAATCCGTATCCGACAACGTGCCGAGCGGTTCCCTGCAGCGTCTCGAGCCGTATCCGGCAATTTCCGCTCCGGCCTTCATTTTGCGAATGTCTCCGGCAAACAATTGCGCATAGTTGTGCAGCTCCATTTGGCACTTCAGCGCCGCGGCGACATCGCCGCTATTCACCGCCCGTCGCAACGCGACGAATGTCCCCGGCACGATATTGATCATTCCGGATATAATGCCGTCCGCCCCATGGGACAACGCGTAAAGCGCGGTAATATCCGAGCCGGTGAAGAAGGTCGTATCCGGCATAGCCGAATACGTTAAGGTGCGCAGCATATCGTCCTGACTGTTTTTCAGTCCGACGATGTTGCCATGTTCCCGGATCAAGCGCTGCACGAGCTCCGGCCTCAGGTCATTGCCCGTATGCGGCATATTGTAAAGATAGAGAGGCGTATCTTCGGCGCGTTGCGCAATAGCTCCGAAAAAGTCGGCCAGCGATTCATCGTCATGCTTCCAGAACCAGGGGGATACGGCGACGAGCGCGTCTACGCCCAGCGACCGCGCATGATCCGTAAGCCTTAAACTATCGCGAAGATTCGACGCGGTTACATGGACTAGAAAAGGAACTCTGCCTGCCGTCGCCTTCATGAGCCTCTCCGTAATCCGCTCCCGTTCCTCCCTATCCAGCGCGATGAATTCTCCCGCCGACCCGCCGACGAAGATCGCATCCACTCCTGCGCGAATGAGCTCTTCCATGTGGGCTTCCATCGCCTCAAGATCGATCTCGCCCTGTACGTTGAATTGGGTAAATATCGGAACGACGATTCCGTTCAATTGTCCATTCATCCCGTTGACCTCTTTTCCTGATCCGATTACTTGATGTCCGCTTCCCAGTGCTTCACGATATCCTGATAAGCTTGCTCCGGAGTAATCTGATCGAAAATAATCTCCGCGCCTACCTTGTTGAAATCTACAATAAAATTACCGAACCCTTTAGGTCCGACCGTGAACGGATTGGCATCGGTCTTGGTCGCATCGATAAGTCCCTGTTGGGCTTTGGCCGCATCGTTCAGCTTCGGCTGCAAATAATCAAGAATTTGAGACGAGACGGGAACGCCCCGGGTAACGCCGAGAATATCCGCGGCTTCCTTGTCGTTAATAAAGAAATCGATGAATTGCTTCGATTGTTCGATATGCTTCGATTCCGCGCTGATCGCCCAATACATGGCCGGCTTGATGTATCCTCCGGCTTGCGTGCTCCTCGGCGCCTTCGCCAAGCCGAATACTCCGGGCTGCACGCTATCCCATGCGGGATAATCCGAGGCGTAGCTCTGCTTGATCAATACTGTTCCGTTCAGCAGCAGATCGAGCTGTGGATCGTACTTTTTCTCCGATACGGTTATCTCGGCCGGAGGCACTACGCCTTCCTCCCTCAGCTTGGCGAACAGGGCGCACCACTCCGACCAGGTTTGCTCGTCGATGTTAAGCTTGCCGTCAGGAGAAGAGAGCGGACCTTTGCCCTTGCTGAGCTGGAACATTTCGTACACTTCGCCGTCGACGGTGAAATCGCGCAGCGCATACTTCCCTTTCTCCAGCTTCGGTTGAATATCGCGCGCCAACTGGAACAGATCGTCCCATGTCCAATTGTCGCCCGGTCCGCTGATGCCCATTTTCTCGATCGCCGTCTTGTTGTAGACAATGCCGAAAGGGTTGCTGCCGATCGGAATAGCGAACAGCTTGTCTTGGTATTTACCTGCGCTAAGCAAATTGGGATCCACATCGCTCGCGTTGATTCCCTCGGACAGATCGGCCAGTTGATTGCGCGAGGCATATTCATTGAAATACTGGGCATCCATCTGAATAATATCCGGCGCGTTCTTGGCTGCCGATTGGGTGGCAAGCTTGTCCCAATAGCTGTCGAAGCCGGAGAAGTCCGGCTCGAACGTAATGCCCGGATGGTTCTTGGAATACAAATCGAGCACCGTCTTCGTCGCGTCATGTCTGGCTTGCGAGCCCCACCATACGATGCGAAGCTTGGCGGCTTCGGCGGACTCCGTTCCCCCGGCCGAAGGTTGGGAGGCGGACGGGGCTTCTTTATTCGTACCGCAGGCGGCCAATACGAACAGCAAACAAAACGCAATGGACAGGGTCACGCTTCTCGATGATTTCTTCAAATTCTAGTCCCCCTTGTGGATTGTATGGGCTTGCATTATAACTATAAAGCGTTTACACGCCGGTCTAAATACGAAGGATACACAAAAACTTTCGAGTTTTACTAAACAATCGGACGCCGAATTATTTCAACAGATCTGTCGGATTAAGGCCCGTATGTTTTTTGAATAACGTGCTGAAATAAGGGACATTTTTGAAGCCTACCTTTTCCGCGATCTCATAGATCAGCAGCTTCCCTTCCAGAATCATCGCCCTGGCCTTGGCAATCCGCACCTTGGTCAAATAATGGTTAAAGGAATCTCCGGTCGCTTTCTTGAAAATTTGCCCGAGATAATATCTGGAAATATACAATTCGTTGGACAAGGAATGGATCGTTATGTTTTCGTCGTAATGCTCGTGGATATATTGGATCATAAAATCGACGGCCTGCTTATGCTTGAGATTCTCGTCCCGTTGCTGACTGGCGCAGATCAGCTCGGACTTCCGCAGCAGCCAGTCCATGAGCTGGTCCGATGTCGCGACCGGGATGAATTGCCGCTTAAGATCCAGCTCGGGGAACATTTCATCGAGAAAAATCCCGACGTCGTACAGAGAATAAGCAAGAATAGCCCATATCTCCGTTCCAAGCATCCTCACGTCCGAAGGCGTCAGGCCCATGCCGCCAAGCTTGGTCCTATACGCGTCGATGGCTGTCCGGGCCTGCTCTAGCCGCGAATGTTGCAAGCCTTCGAAGATTTGCTGGCAAAACTTAATATGGCCGACGGATTTCCGAGCGCCTGCCGCGGCCATCGGACTGCTCGCGGCCGCCGTATATTCCACCATAGAGCCGTTGCTGGGCTGCAGGGGATAATCCGCCGCAATAGCGAAGAAGGCCTCTTCCGCGGAATCGGCAATTTCCTGCCAATCCCGCTTTAAAGACCCCACGCCTATTCGGATGCCGTACTCGGGATAATCCGCAGCGCCGCGCATCATTCGCCTTCCCGCCTCGCGGACTTCCTTAATCGCCTCTTCCGCGGATACGTCCCGGTCGAAATGAACGATTACGGCTTTGTGATGGCTGTGCAGCTCGACAAACTCGCAATCTAACCGGCCTTCGAACAGCGCGGCATTCCATAGCCGGATCAGCGGAACCCCCTCCGCTTCGCCGTCGCCGGCGGCAGCGGTCAGCGGTTTATTATCGGAGCGGAATAGATGCAGCCCAAGCACGATATGCGTCTGCTTCTCCCACTTCGCCCGGAGCGCATCGGCTTCCTTCAGCAGGGCCAGCTCGGGGGTCGTCGTCCCCGTCAGCACCGATTTAATCCACTCCTTCATGACGAAGGGCTCGTACATGACGAGCCTGTCCTCGAGGCGCTTTTTCTCCGCAAGCTTAAGCCGTTCCTCCTCCAGCCGCGAGATCACTTTGCCGAGCACGCCTCTGATTGTCTGCAAGGTCACGGGCTTGGACAAATAATCGTCGACGTTGAGCCGCAACGCCTGCCTGGCATGCTGAAAGTCCGAATATCCGCTTAAAATAACGACTTTCCCTTCGTATCGCTCGGAACGAAGAAGCTCGATCATTTCGATCCCGTTCATCACCGGCATATAAATATCCGTCAATACGATATGCGGCTGCGTTCTTCGGATCAATTCCAGCCCCTGCTTGCCGTCTATGCTCTCTCCGACCCACTCCGCCCCCAATTCTCCCCATGGAATCGAATTTTTCATTCCTTGAAGAACCCGCGGATCGTCATCAATAATTACGATTTTCCACATATGAGCCTCCCTCTGAATTCGGCTTCTCCTTGAGGATGGGAACCCGAATCGAAACCAAGGTTCCCGTATTCGGATTGCTGCTGATCCCGATATCGTAAGCGGGGCCATAGTAAGCGATCATCCGTTCCCTCACATTGCGTATTCCGTATCCTCCCGTATTTCTCGCCTTCGGCTTCTCCCAGTTGTCGGAAATGCCTACTCCGTTGTCGCTAATCTCGAAGTGCACATCTCCTTGAGACAACACGGCCGAAACGACGATCAATCCCGTCTCCCGTCCGTGAAAACCGTGAATAATCGCATTCTCGACGAAGGGCTGCAGGGTCAGCTTCGGAAGATATAAAGACAGGATCCCTTCCGGCACATCGATGACATAGCGGAGTTTCTCCCCCCAACGAATTTGTTGAATTTGCAAATAACATTCCAGATGCATGAGTTCCCTTTCGACCGTAATCATGCTTTCCCCGTTAGACAAACCGATCCGGAACATTCGGCCCATCAGCTCCAGAACCCGGCTCATCTTTTCTTCGCCCGCCTCTATCGCCATCCAGTTCAACTGGTCTAAAGTGTTATACAGGAAATGGGGATTGATCATCGCCTGCAAGGCCTGGATTTCCGCTTCCTTCTGCTTTCGGTATTGCCGCTCGAGAGAGGCGTACAGTTCCGTTGTCCGATTCACCAGGACGGAATAACCTTTGAACAGGGCGCCGAACTCGTTGTGATAATCGTCGATCATCGGCTTGTCCTTATGGCCGAGCGAGAAGCTGTTCATTCTCTTCATCAGGAGAATGATCGGTTTGGTGAATTGCTTGGACAGAATCAGCGTCATTAATAGCGCGATCGCGATCGCGGCGATCCCGATGGAGAATAGGACTATAGCCGTTCTGACGCTGCCCTTAGTCACTTCCGACCAAGGCGTTACTTCCATCAGGATCCAATCGGAGCTGAACAGCTTGGACCAGACGATAAGGGAATCGTGGTACCGAAGAGTGCCTTTGTCATTTAAATTCGCGTTGTAGTTATGAATAAGGTCTTGAACGGTATCCCTGTATTGCTCGGCGGGGATGTCCCCCGTGGAGGTCACGGCCCGTAAGCCGAGATCCAGCAATACCCGGTTGGAATCGGGCTCCTCCCCCTGGATAAGCTTGATAATGTCGGAAGCCTTGATGTCCAGCACGACCAACGCTTTATACTCATAACCGGGCGTATATATTTTCCTGGCGAAGCTGATAACGGGCAAATCCCCTTGGTTCGTGGAAATGAGATGTTGACCGATCCACGAAAAATCGGAGTTTTCGACCGTTTCGGACCAGGGCTCCTCCCGCAGCCCCTGAAGCTTCACGAACTTGACCGGTCCCTGGTAATCCGACACGGGCGGGTCGTCGATATAGACGCGGATCGAATGAATGATGGGCATGCTGAAGGCGATATTCGACAGATCGAAAGTAATCCGCGAAGCATTCGCGAACCGGGTATAAGAATCCGCTCCAGCTTTGTTCAAATATTCCTGCAAGTTGCTGTTGCGCGAGATCGCCAAGGAAATATTCTCGATCTCCGTCATTTGAATATTCAACTGCTTGTCGAGCTGATTCAAATTGTTTTGCTGGTAGAAAGAAGTGCTCTTAACGATTTCCCGCACGGAAAATTGATAACTGACGCCGATGACGATGATCAGGACAACTGTAATAAATCCGGCGAAGCTGCCGAAAAACACGTGGCCGATCTGAAAGTTCTTGAACGGATGGATCATTCGGATAGGCCATTACCTCCTGCCAAGCGGGGCTCTCGTTGTATTGGAGCATTTTAGCCTTTAAGACCGCTTGTTGCAACACCTTCTACGATATGACGCTGCGCAAGGAAGAAGATAAGCACGGAAGGCAGGACGGATACGAGAGACATCGCGAACAGTTGCCCCCAAGGCGCGGTCGAGCTCGTATCGATCATCATTCTAAGCGCCAATCCGACGGTATACTTATCCACGGCATTGATATAGATCAGGTGGCCGAGGAAATCGTCCCAGTTCCATAGGAAGCAGTAGATCGCCACCGTGACCAGAGGCGGCTTCAACAACGGCATAATAATGCGAAAATAAATTCCGAACCAGGAGCAGCCGTCCATCTTGGCCGCCTCATCCAGCTCGGAAGGAATTCCCCGGATGAATTGGACAAGCAGGAAGATGAAGAAGGAGCCGCCGATTCCGCCCGCCAGGCTATGCGGCACGATAAAAGGAAGATACGTATTTACCCAGCCGAACGAGTTGAACATCGCATATTGGGGAACCAGAGTAATCTGATTGGGCAGCATTACCGTCATCAGTACGATACCGAACCAGAACGAGCGAAGCGGGAAGTCCAGCCTGGAAAATCCGAAAGCAACCATGCTGCAAGAAATCAGCGTCGTGAACAGCACTCCCGCAATCAGGAAGAAAGTATTGGCGTAAAAATGCGTGAAAGAATAACCCGGAACCGCACTCCAGCCTTCGATGAAATTAACGATCGATGCCTTGGCCGGGATCAGGTTCGGGGAGCTCATCTCCTCATTCGACTTGAACGCGGCGCTGACCCACCACAATATCGGATACATCATCACCAAGCTAAGCGCAATCAATAAACCGTGGCGCCGCAAGCTTTTGCTTCTCTTTGCGCTCATTTCGATTTCCCCCCTTCCGTTGCGTAAAATACCCAGTACCTCGACGAAAAGAAGATCAATGCCGTTACCGCGCCAATGATGAGCAGCAAGATCCAAGCCAGGGCAGACGCATATCCCATCTCTAATCTTCCGAACGCCTTCTCGTATAGATAAAGCGCGTACATATACGTGGAATTGATCGGCCCGCCCTTCGTGATAACGAACGCTTGCGTAAACATTTGGAACGCCGCAATGGTCTGCAGCACCAGATTAAACAGAATAACCGGCGAAAGCAGCGGAATGGTGATCGATACGAATTGTCTGACTTTAGAGGCGCCGTCCACCGAGGCCGCTTCATAAAGCTCTCCCGAAATCTGCTTCAGTCCCGCCAAGAAAATCACCATGGATGCTCCGAACTGCCACATGGCCAGCAAGATTAATGTTCCAAGAGCCGTATCCGGGTTGCCGATCCAGCTTTTGCCCTCGATCCCGACATACGAGAGGAGCTTGTTGACGAATCCGTCGGCCCCCAGCATATTACTCCATAGAATCGCGATAGCTACGCTGGTTCCGACGAGAGAAGGGAAGTAGATCAGGGTACGGTAGATATGCA
>JAEZZE010000093.1 GCA_023418755.1 Bacillota bacterium
GGCATAGGCCGACTGCCGCGCGGAATCGGATTACGCGAGCCGATTCAGCTCTCCCGGTCCGTAATATTTCTCGTACTCGTGCATCGCGAACCGATCCATCATGCCCGAGATGAAATCGGCCACGTTCCGCAGCCTCTCGGCTTCTCCGGCGAACATCCGGTACTCCGGCGGAAGCAGCTTGAGGTTCGCGTTCGCTTGCTCGTCGGCGTACACGCGGAACAGGCCGCGCAGCACCTTCTCTCCTTTTCTTTCATAGAGCTGCACGGAAGGGCGGCGCATGATCAGCAGGAAGACGAGCTTTTTCAACCCTCTGGCCAGCTCTCCGTACGCCTTGTAGTCCAGCCGGTTCCTAGCTTCGTCGTAATGAATGTCGCGGATCAGCCGGTTCACGATGGCGGACGTCAGCTCCTTGCGGAACAGGAAGGAATACTCCTCCGACGAGCCGAGATGCCGGCCTTTGTAGGCGAATTCCCGGCAGTTCTTGACGATCCGTTCCAACTCGCCGTAAGCCGTCTTGTACTCGCCGTCAATATGAAACTCGTACAGCAGATCGTCGATCGTAAACAGATTCTGGCTGAGGCAATCCTCCAAGTCGTGGGCCGCGTAAGCGATCTCGTCGGCCAGGTCCATGATCTGCATGTCGATCGTCCGCACCCGTTCCATTCGGATACCGCGCTCCTCCAGCACCCGGATAATCCCGTCATGGTCCTCGTCGTAGATGAATTTCTTGTTCCGCCCTCCGTCATGCCTCCGGAAGTACTTAATCACGCCAAGCTGCGTTCGGAAGGTCAGATTCAGTCCGCGGTAGGCATGATGCTTCTTCTCCAGCTTGCGCAAAATGCGCAGCGTCTGGGCGTTCCCCTCGAATCCCCCGATCTTGCCGACCAGCTCGTTCAGCACCGTCTCGCCGTGATGGCCGATCGGTGGGTTGCCGAGGTCGTGAGCCAGCGCGCATGCTTCGGCCACGAACGTGTTGTCGATGCCCATATCGAAGGCGATGCCGCGGGCGATCTGCGCCACCTCCATGCTGTGCGTCAGCCGGTTGCGGATAAAGTGATGCTGATCGACTCCGAGCAGCTGCATTTTCCCTTGCAGTCTGCGGAAGGAAGCCGAGTACAAGATTCGCGCGTAATCCCGCGAATATTCATCCCTGCCGCGCTCGTCCGATTCGCCGGGATGAAGCCGAAAATCCAGCTCCCGCACTTTCTCTACTTGCTCGCGGACGTATTCAAGCGTTATCGGGTCGTAATGATGCGCCATCGTTCTTTCTCAATCCTTCCCGGATGAAGTCTGCCAGCAGATCGATTTTGTCCAGATTGCCGTCCGTATTGTTGAGAATCAAGTCGCATGCGGCCAACGCCGCGATCTCGTCTTCGTAAGAGCTTAGCCGCGTGCGAATTTCTTCGGGACTATGGCCCCGCGACGCCAGCCTCCTCCGGCAATCCTCTTGCTCCGACTTCACGCCGATCAGCAGCGTGCGGTCGCGGAACAGCTCCCTCAGCCTTCCCGCGCCGGCTTTATCCAAAATGACGGAGCGCGGCAAGCCCCCGTTAACGATGTCCTCGATTAGTTGCAGCGGCGTGCCGTACATGTTGCCGTGATATTCGGTCATCTCCACCATCCGCCCTCGTTCGTACAGGCGCTCCATCTCCGAACGGCTTTTGAAGAAATAGTCCACCCCGTCGGTCTCTCCATCACGGGGCGCGCGCGAAGTCCACGTGACGATTCGGGGCAGCCCGAGGCGCGACTGGATCGTGCTTTTGCCGGAGGCGCTAGGCCCTTGAAGCACCACAAGCGATATCGACATATTGGCCTCCTCTTGCCCTGATCGGTTCTTCTTCCACTATACAATTTTTTCCGGGGAATTGCAGGTGTTATCGGAAAGCGGGGCTATGACAAGGAAAAGCGGCACGAGACGTCGAATGATAACGATATTATGATGCCAATACACGATTCCACGCCGCTGAAATCCAAACTGTTGAAATCCGCCGTCGCGGCCGGCTTGTTTCTCGCCTTCCTGCTCGGTTTGAGATGGTTCTGGTCCGAAATCTTCTTCACTCCCCCGCATCCAAGCCCGGTACAAGGCACGCTCGACTTGCGGGGATGGGATTTCGGCGCCAATCCCCCCATTCCGCTCGACGGGGAGTGGACGTTCTACCCTTCCGCTTTGGTCGGCCGCGATAACGAAGCGGAGCAGCCCGAAAGCGCCCGCAGATTCATCCCGGTTCCGGCAAGATGGATGAAAGTCGGAATCGAAGGCTTCGATGGCGCCTACGGCTACGGGACGTACAAGCTGCGCATTCTGATCGATCCGGACCTCGATCTGGATCTCGGCTTCTGGTTTCAGGAAATCGCGGCTTCTTCCCGCGTGGAGATCAATGGCGGCAAGGCGTTCGAATTCGGCAAGGTGGGAGACGGCAGGGAGACTTACGTCCCCGACGCGAGTACGTATTCGCTTTCCTATGAAACGAAGAACGCCGGAGAAATCGAACTGTTCATTCAAGCGGCCAACTTCGATCATTTCTCCAGAAGCGGAATCGTCCGTTCAATCCGGATCGGCTCCCAGGACGCGATCGATAACGAGCGGTGGTACTCGATCGGCTTCCAGCTCGTCACCTTCGCGATCCTTCTCGTGCATGGCCTGTACTCTTGCATCCTGTTCGCGTTCAGCCGCCGGGAGAGAGAATTTCTGATCTTCGCGCTGCTGCTCTTCGCCGCCGGCATAACGGTCGCCACTTCCGATGAAATCCTTCTCCTCAACTGGCTGCCGGTCAATTATACGTGGTTGATCAAAATCCGGCTTCTCTCGTATACGTGGCTGTCCGTGCTCATTCTGACGATGGGCAGAATTTTCGCGGGAAGAACGGGGAAGTCCGCAGCGTACCGGATCTTCATCGGATCGTTCTTCGCCTACACGCTGTTCGTCCTGTTGGCGGACGTTAGGCTCGTCACCTTCAGCTACTGGCTCAGGATCATGACCTTCTATTACGTGGTGCCGCTGGCGGCATTTGTCTGGCTGACCGTAAAAATGATACTCGAGCGCAAAAACGACGTCATCTACCTGTTTCTCGCCATCGTCAGCGTACTGTCCAGCGTCATCTGGGGCATCGTCGATTCTTCTAAGGACAGTACGACCGTCTACTACCCGATCGATATTATCGCTGCCATCATCGCATTCTCGGCTTACTGGTTCAAACGGTACTTCCGCAACGCGGAAGAAAATACCCGGCTGACCGCCCGGCTCCGGGAAGCGGACAAGCTAAAGGATCAATTTCTGGCCAACACTTCCCATGAGCTTCGCACTCCGCTCCATGGCATGATCAACATTGCGCGCAATGTCGTGGATCGGGAAAAGCCGGAGCTGGACGAGCGAAGCGTCGAGGACATGGAGCTGCTGATCACGGTCGGAAGGCGGATGTCGTATCTGCTCGACGATCTGCTGGACGTCGTCAGACTGCGGGAGAAGCGGATCGTCCTGAGAAAAGAGCCGCTGTCCGTCGCTTCGATCGCCTCCGGGGTCACCGCCATGCTGCGATTCATGACCGAAGGCAAGCCCGTTCGCCTGGAAACCGATATCCCGGATTCGCTTCCGCACGTTGTGGCCGACGAGAAAAGACTGGTGCAAATTTTGTTTAACCTGCTTCATAACGCCTTGAAGTTCACCCAAGAAGGAACGGTGAAGGTATCGGCCGACGCGGAGGACGGAACGGTCGTAATCCGCGTCAGCGACACCGGGGCCGGAATGGACGACGAGACGCGGCGGCGGGTGTTCCTTCCTTACGAGCAAGGAACCCTGGGATTGAACGAAGACGGAGGCTTCGGGCTTGGCTTAAGCATTTCCAAGCAGCTGGTCGAGCTTCATGGCGGCGAATTGGCCGTTAGCTCGGAACCGGGCGTCGGATCCGTGTTCCGATTTGCGCTTCCATCGGCCTCTCCGCATACGCAGGATGCCGGGCCGCGCGAAGCCCTGGAAGGATATCGGGAAGCGGCGGCCGCCGTCTTGACCAAGGGGCCCGACGACCTTCCCGCTCCGATCGCCGCTCCGCACGCTTTCGAAACCGGGAAAGCGAACATTCTAGCCGTGGACGACGATCCGGTCAACCTGAAAGTTCTTGCCGGCATTCTGGCGTCCGAGCCCTACAACGTCGTTACGGCGGGCTCGGCCCGAGAAGCGCTGGAACGGCTTGCTTCGGAGGCCTGGGATTTGGTCGTCGCGGACGTCATGATGCCGCAGATGTCCGGCTACGAGCTGACCGAGAAGATCCGGGAACGGTTCTCGATATCGGAGCTTCCGGTGCTGCTGCTCACCGCACGCAGCGGACCCGCCGACATTCAGGCCGGCTTCCTTGCCGGAGCCAACGATTACGTCACCAAACCGGTCGAAGCGACGGAGCTCAAGTCCCGTATTCGGGCGCTGGCCGCCCTGAAGCAATCCGTAAGCGAACGGCTTCGCATGGAGGCCGCGTATTTGCAAGCGCAGATCCATCCCCACTTCCTGTTCAACGCCCTGAATTCGATCCTGACGTTAAGCGAAGAGGATACGGGCAAAATGCGCAAGCTGGGAGACGCCTTTACCTCGTATTTGAGAATCAGCTTCGACTTTCTGAATTCGGGCAAGCTCGTCTCTCTGTCTCACGAGCTGGAGCTCGTGAATTCTTATCTGTACGTCGAGAAGGAACGGTTCGAGGATAAGCTTAACGTCGTTTGGGAGATCGAGCCGGATTTGCGGCTGACGCTGCCTCCGCTTACGATTCAGCCTTTGGTGGAAAACGCGGTCAGGCACGGGGTTCTCGGAAAGGCTCAAGGAGGGACCGTGCGGATTCGGATCGTCCGTCAGGACGGTTCCGCGCTGATCGAGGTTTCCGACGACGGGGTTGGAATGAACGAGGACAAAATAGCCCGGTTGCTGATCTGGAACAACGGAAAAGGAATCGGACTGTCCAATACGAACCGAAGATTGACCCAGCTATACGGGCGGGGCTTGTCCATCCGAAGCCGTGTCGGAGAAGGTACGTCCGTATCGTTCCTCGTGCCGGACCGGAGCTAGCGCGACGCACACCGCCGACATCGCCGCGCATCTGACCGTCCCGGCATATGAGCTTGCTTCCGGGACGGTCCTCCGCCGGAAACCGATTAAACAAGGGCCTGTCCCGTATGCGGAAGCTTGGGACAGACCCTTTAAAGGCGAGCTTACTTTCCGGCTCTAATGTCTTTCATGGTCGCTTTTTCCATTTGGAGATTCGAGAATTCGCTGATCAATCCTTCGCCGGTCGGCGATTGCGAAACGATGCCCGCTTTCAACGTATCCGATGCCTTCAGATTAAAAACCCTGACCATCCGATACTGAACGCCGTCCGTGGAGTAATGCATCGCGAACGCATTGCCTTTCCTGCCGATTTGAAGCCATACGCTTTTGTCCGTCAGATTCACGCCGTTGGCATCGTCGGATACTCCGTCGGTAACGACGCTGACAACCGCATAGGTGTTAAAGTCGGTATATTCGTAACAAAGCTTGGCCCAGCGATCCTCGCTGTCCATGATGAAGAGCGCGGCCCCGTCGTACTTGGAGACGAAGTCATGCCTTACCTTGGCGCGCAGCACGAAATCGCCCCGGATATCCGCATATAAAAAGGGCGCGTTATTCTTGACGTCTCCGTTCTCCGGATTGATGAAAAAGTCCGTCTTTGCGGGGGCGGAGATTTGAATCCGGTTATCCTGTTCCGTAATCGGAGCTTCGTTCAACCACTTATCGAATAGATTCACAAGATCTCTCCTATCGTAGTATTTAATAGGATTATAACTCACCTTCCAAGCAAAATGGTGCGAAAAAGCCCCTATTCCGCCGCAACGCGAAGTTTGAGGCCATTCCGCGGGAGAATTCGGCTCCCGAACAGTCGATCGCGATCGATCATGGACGTAACTCCTCCCGCGGCGGTCCGAATAGCAAAAAAAACCGCCCGGCATTCCCTCAAGGGAATGCGGGCGGCGCGTGCTTCACGACCGGATAGGTTTTGGTCTTTTGGTCTTGCGTTATTCAGCCGATTACCTCGCCAAGTAGCCTCCGTCGACGGGAAGAATAACGCCGGTCACGTAGTCGGATGCGGCGGACGCGAGAAATACGCCGGCCCCCGCCAAGTCGTCGGGACCCCCCCAGCGCCCGGCCGGAATGCGCGAGTTGACCTGCGGCAGACGCACGTCGTCCTGCAGCAAATCCGTGTTCATCTCCGTCGCCATATAACCCGGAGCGATCGCATTGACCTGAACGCCCCTGCCCGCCCACTCGTTGGACAACGACTTCGTCAATTGGGCGATGCCCGCTTTGCTGACCGCGTACGCGGAAGCGTTAAAGCCGCCGATAAAGCTGAGCATGGACGCCATGTTGATGATTTTTCCGCTGCCTCGCCCGACCATGATCGCGCCGGCCAACCTGCAAAGCTGGTACACCGCGGTGATGTTCAGCTCCAGCACTTTGTCCCAGCTTTCGACCGGCAGGTCGAGGCAGGCTCTGCGGTCGTGCATGCCCGCATTGTTGACGAGAATGTCGACCGTCCCGCCCAGTACCCCGACGGCTTCCCCGAAGCTGCGCTCCAGATCGGCGCGATCCATCAGATTACCCTTTACCGCATGAACGGCCAGCCCTTCGGCCTGCAGCTCGGAGGCGGTCCGAGCGGCCGCGTCCGAGATGTCGAGAATCGCTACCTCCGCGCCCGCCGTCGCCAACGCCGTCGCGATTCCCCGGCCAAGCCCGCGGCTCGCCCCGGTGACGATCGCTTTTTTCCCGGTAAGATCGAATAAGTTCAAGTTTGCCATAGCGCTTCATCGCCTCTCTTGTATAAATTTACCGGTGCACGATCATCTTTTTCCGAGTGTAAAATTCCACGCCGTCGCGCCCGTTCGCATGAAGATCGCCGTAAAACGACTTCTTGTAGCCCGAAAACGGGAAAAACGCCATTGGTGCGGGTACGCCGACGTTAACGCCCAACATCCCCGCGTCGATCGTATCGCGGAACTCGCGGATCGTGCTCGAGCTGTCGGTATAGATGCAGGCGCCGTTGGCGAATTCGGAGCGGTTGGCGAGCGCGATCGCCTCCTGCAGCGTATCGACGCGCACGACGGACAGCACCGGAGCGAATATTTCGTCCCGCCAGATTTTCATGTCCGGATTCACCCGGTCGAAGATCGTCGGCCCGACAAAGTAGCCGTCGCCATGCGCGGCTTCCGCCTCTCGGCCGTCCAGCACGAGCTCGGCCCCTTCCTTCTCGCCGCTTTCGATGTAGCCCAGCGCGCGGGCTTTATGCGAATCGCGGATGACCGGCCCGAGAAACACGTTCGGCTCCAATCCGTTGCCGATCGACAATCCCGAGGCCGAACGCCGAAGCGCTTCGACCAATCTGTCCGCGACGTCGCCGACGGCGACGACGACCGAACAGGCCATGCACCGTTCGCCGGCCGAGCCGAACGCGGCGTTCGTTATCTCTTTGACGGCCAGCTCCAAGTTGGCGTCCGGCATGACGATCGAGTGGTTTTTGGCGCCGGCGAGCGCCTGCACGCGTTTGCCGCCCGCCGCTCCCGTCTTGTACACGTACTCGGCGACGGGCTGCGAGCCGACGAACGAGATCGCGTTAATGCCCTCGTTCGCCAGCATCTCGTTCACGACGTCATGCGCGCCGTGCACGATGTTGAATACGCCCGCGGGCAGCCCCGCTTCCGTCAGCAGCTCCGCCAGCCGATTGGCGAGCAGAGGCGTTCTCTCTGACGGCTTAAGCACGAACGTATTGCCGCAAGCGATCGCGAGCGGGAACATCCAGCACGGAACCATCATCGGAAAGTTAAATGGCGTAATGCCTCCGACGACGCCAAGCGGGTATCGATACATGGAGGATTCGATGCCCGTGGCGATGTCCGGCAGCGTGCTGCCCATCATCAGCGTAGGGGCTCCGGCCGCGAACTCGACGCATTCGATGCCTCTCAGCACTTCTCCGTAGGCCTCGCCGTAACTCTTGCCGTTCTCCGCCGTGATCAGCCTGGCCAGCTCCTCCCAGTGCTCGACCAGAATCTGCTGGTATTTGAACAGGATGCGCGCCCGTTTCGGCACAGGCTCCTTGCGCCATCTCCGCGACGCTTCGGCCGCCGCCCGGACGGCCGCCCGCACGTCTTCCGCCGTCGACAGCGGCACGTAAGCCAGCGTTTCTCCCGTCGCCGGATTCGGTACCGCTTCCGTTCGATCCGAAGTCGATTCCACCCATTCGCCGCCGATAAAGTTGCGCAACGCCATTGGATTGTTCATAGATGATTCCTCCCCGAAAATGTTTGGATCACGCCTTCTTGGCCATAACCGCTTCGATCTTATCCTTCGTGGGCATCGCGTCGGAGCAGCTATGGCTCGACACGACGATCGAAGCGGACGCGCTGCCGTACTTCAGACAGCGGTCGATGCCCCACCCCTGCATCAGCCCGTAGATGAACGCCCCGGCGAAGGAGTCGCCCGCTCCGAACGTCTTGACGACCTGCGCCGGAAAGACGCCCGCCCGATAGACTCCTCCATCCTTGGCAAAAGCGATCGAGCCGTCTCCGCCGTGTTTGACGACTACCAGCTTGGCCTCGTGCGCGAACCATGGTTTGGCCGTCGCGAAATCTTCCGTCCCCTCGATTCCCTCCAGCAAGTCGAACTCCTCCCGCCCGCCGAGGATGACGTCGCATTGCGCCGCCGCCATGCGGCAGTACGCGTAAATCTCGTCTCTCGAAGCCCAGGTGTACGGCCGGTAATCGATGTCGAACAGCAGGACGGCACCGTGCTTGCGGGCCAGTTCGATCGTACGGAACACCGCTTCGCGGGACGGACTTCTCGCCAGCGCCGTGCCGCTGATCATAATCGCCTTCGCTTTACGCACATACGACTCGTCCACGTCTCCCGGCTCCAGATTAAGATCGGCCGCGTTATCCCGGTACATCAGAATGCCGCATTCGGTCGGCGACTTGATCTCGGTAAAAGCCAACCCGGTGACGCTGCCCGGCCGTTCGGTCACGACGCCCTCCGTATCGATCCCCTCCTTGCGCAGATAGTTCACGATAAACCGGCCGAAAGCGTCGTCGGCCACGCGGCCGATAAAACCGGCCCGCAGCCCGAGCCGCGAAGCCGCGATCGTAATGTTCGCCGGCGACCCGCCTACGTATTTCGTGAACGTCCGCGTCTCCTCGAGCGGCCGGTTGATCTCGTTCGCGTTCAGATCGATGCACAACCGTCCGACTCCGATCAAATCCCATTCCTTGTCGGATTGAAAAACCATTCCGTTCATCTTATCCCCTCCTCGGTAGATTCTATCTAATCGATTAGCTAATCGATTAGATAGAGGTGTAAAAAAAGGCCGTCTACACGCCCGATGCCGGAGCCGCACGGCCTCGGCCCGCGCGGAACGGGGGCCCGGACATTCCCGCCTTCGGCGACGATCAGCCCCGTTCCCCGCCGCAGGTGCCGCGAACGATCAGCTCCACCGGAAGCACTTCGTGCCGCCTGTCGAGCTTCGCGTCGGCAATGCGGTCCAGCAGCAGCTCTGCCGCCCGCCGGCCGAGCTCGGAGCGCGGAATCCGAACGGTCGTCAGCCGCACGGAACGAAAGGCCGCGAGAAACAGATCGTCGAAGCCCATTACCGCGACATCCTCCGGAACCCGCAGTCCCCGGTCCGCCGCCGCGTCCAGCACGCCCATCGCCCCGATGTCGCTCATGTTGATGACGGCGGTCGGCCGCTCCCCGGGCGGCATATCCGCATAGCCAAGCATCCTCTCGTAGCTTGCCGCGTATCCCGCTTCCCCGGATTGCACCCACGCCGGCAGCACGCCGATGCCCGCCTCCTCCATCGCCTGCCGGTAACCCGCCTCCCGAAGCCCGCTGATCGGCGAGCCGGCGACGCCGGTCAGGAACGCGACGCGGCGGTGGCCCAGGCTAAGCATATGCCGCGCGGCCAGAAGGCCGCCCTCGAAATTGTCCGATTCGACCAGATCCGCATCCAGCCCGTCGAGCCTGCGATGGGCCAGCACGAGCGGAAACCCCCGCTCCCTCAGCGACTCCAGCGGTTCCCGGTCGGCCTCCAATGCCGAGGCGACGATCAGCCCGTCGATCTTCCCTTCGCGGGCTTGCGCTACGGCCTGCTTCATGCGCTCCGGCCGATCGTTCGTGTTGATCATATGCACGGCGTAGCCGTGCTCCTGCGCCGCATCCTCGCAGGCTTTGGCGAGGTCCGGGTAGAACGGGTTCGAGATGTCCGAGACGATGAGGCCGATCGTCCGGCTCTCTCCCGCCCGCAAGCCGCGAGCCGCGGCGTTGGGCGCGTAATTCAGCTCGCGGATGGAGGCGAGCACCCGTTCCTTCTTCTCCGGGCTTACGTAGCGGTTGTTGTTCAGCACATAGGATACGGTCGCCACGGACACGCCCGCATGCTTGGCGATATCTTTGATCGTACTCATCCGCAGCCTCCGTCTAATCGATTAGATTGGCATTGACGAATCCGCTAGCTCAGCCCGGCCGGCTTACCCCTCCCGGCGCAGACGCTCCTTGCGGACCGCTTCCCATAGCCCGTTCAAATACACGGCTCCGAGCGCCCGATCGTATAAGCCGTAGCCCGGTTTGCCCGTCTCTCCCCAGATCATCCGGCCATGGTCCGAGCGGATCGGCCCCTCGTAATCGAAATCGCTCATCGACCGAATGACCTCGTACATATCGATCGAGCCCGAGGAGGACAGATGCGCCGATTCTTGAAACGACTTCGGACCGGTCAGCTTCACGTTGCGCGCATGAACGAAGTTGACGCGCCCTCTGCGACCGAACTCGCGCATCAGCTCCGGCACGTCGTTGCCGGCGCCGGCTCCGAGCGACCCGCTGCATAGGCACAGGCCGTTGACCGGGCTGTCGTAGAGGCCGACCATCCGCTCCAGGCTCGCTCTGCCCGTTATAATGCGCGGCAAGCCGAAGATCGGCCAAGGCGGGTCGTCCGGATGGATCGCCATCTTGACCCCCGCTTCTTCCGCGACCGGCATAATCTCCCGGACGAAATAGCCTAGATGGTCCCACAGCTTCTCCTCGTCCACGCTCTCGTATTGCGAGAACAGCCTCCGGAGCTCGGCGACCTCGTAGCTGCTGTCCCAGCCCGGCAAGCCGAGCTCGCCCGTCAACGGGTTCATCCGCTCGACGACCTCTTCCTCGTAGATGAGCGCCGTCGAGCCGTCCTCCAGCTCGTAGTCGAGCTTCGAGCGCGTCCAGTCGAACACGGGCATGAAATTATAGCAGACGACCGGCACGCCGGCCTTCCCGAGATTGCGCAGCGTCTTCTTGTAATTGGCGATGTAACGGTCCCGGGACGGCAGCCCCAGCTTGATGTCCTCGTGCACCGGAACGCTCTCGATGACGGCCAGCTCCAGGCCCGCCTCTTCGATGCTCCCCTTCAATTTCAGAATCGTTTCGAGCGGCCATTCTTCCCCTACCGGAACGTCGTACACCGCCGTCACGATCCCCTTCATCCCCGGAATTTGCCGAATGTACGACAGCGATACCGGGTCGGAATGGCCGTACCATCTGAAAGTCAGCTTCACTGGCAGATCGCCCCTTTCTTCTGTTGATCCCGATAAACCTGCGGGGTGACGCCATGATGTTTCTTGAACGCATAGTTGAACGAATGAGCGCGCTGATACCCGACTTTGGCGGCGATCTCGTACGTTTTCTCGTGGCTGTTCGCGAGCAGGTAGACCGCCTTCTCCATGCGCAATTGCTGAATATAGTCGCTGATATTGCCGCCCGTCTCCAGCTTGTAGATCTTCGAAATATAGACCGGATGCATGTGGACGTGATCGGCGATACTTTGCAGCGTCACGTCCTGCGCCAGGTTGTCGTCGATAAACTGGTGGATCGAGCGGATGAGCTCCGAGCGGTTGTCCTTCATTTCGCGGTCCATGTCCTCCATCAGTCGGCGCAGCACGCGCAGCGACCATTCGCGCAAGTGGGCGACGGAGCGGAACGGAATGCCGTCGGCCAGCCGGCCGTAGTCTTCCCCGATCAGGTCGGACAGCGGCTGCCCGTTCTTATGCGAAATGTACGAGAACGCGGAAGATACCGCGAAATAGACTTCCAGCAGATGCTCCTGCGAATGGGGATGGGAAGATTTGATCTTCAGCTCTTCGAAGACGCGCTCCAGCTTCTCTTCCATCGCGTCCCATCGGCCCGCCTCGAGCAGATGAATCAGAGTGGGCGGCTCGTAAAGGCTCCTAATCGATTCGACCTCGACCGCCGCCGCTTCCCCGGACGCCCGCAAAAACAATCCTTGCTCGTTGCCGACCCGCTTGCGGGCGGCCGAGACGCAGCCGTCGTACCGGCCCGGCACGTCCCTCGGGAACAGGCCGGGCTCGCTGACGACGACGGAGATGCTGCCCTTCAGCAAGCTCTTCACCGAAGCCTGAAGCTGAGAGGCGGTCTGCTCGAACAGCGCCTCGCGCTCTTTCGGCTCGACTCGCTCGTCCGCCGAAGCGAGGAAGATCAAATAGTCGTGCGCATCCTTCGCGTGCCAGAGCCGGAACTTCCCGTCGAACAGCTCCTCGGCCATATTGCCGATCGCGTACTCGATCAGCGAGCGGCTGCGAAAATCGTAATCGACGAACGTATCCTCCAACCGGACAAGCATCAGGAAGCACGTTCGGGCATGGAGATCCGGCAACGCCAGGGTCTCCATTTTCTCCCGCAACGCCTCTTCGTTCCATACCGCTCCCTGAAGCAGCTCCATCAGCAAATTTCCCTTGAGCAGCGGCATGTTCTCGTTCAGCGTACGGGTCAGGTTGCGGACGGACAAGATGTGCTCCCATTCGCCGTACAGCTTCTGCTGCAGGCGCGACACGGTATCCAGCAGCTCCTGCTCCTTCACCGGCTTGAGCAGATAGTCCTCGACCTGATTCTGGATCGCTTCCTTCGCGTATTGAAAATCCGAGTATCCGGAGAGCAGCACGCATTTCGTTTTGCTCCAATCGCGCCGGATGCGGGCGATGAGATCGAGCCCCGTCATGCCCGGCATTTGAATATCCGTAATGACGATGTCGAAGGCGAATTGCCGCAGAAGCTCAAGCGCCTCATAGCCCGAATAAGCGCGATACACATGAGTTATCCCGATCTTGTCCCAGCCGATCGTCGTCGCCAACCGATCGACCACGTGCGCTTCGTCATCCACGATCAACAGATGCATCGTTCGGCCCCCTCTTCTGGATGGCTATATTCTCGCGGACAAAACCATTCCCTTTCTCCATTCCATTCGGCTTGCTCGAAGTTCGGCGGTTCAACCTCATCATTCTCCCGTTTCCTCGCCGCGCGTCCACTTGATGGTGACGCACAGGCCTCCCATGGGCAATTGCTCGAACGCGAGCCCCGATTGTCCGCCGAACCGGTATTGCAAGCGGCGGTGCACGTTCCATGTGCCGCAGCCGACCTCCTCCGACATCGGCTGCGACAGTTCGGCCTGCAGGTCGCGAAGCCGCTGCGGGTCCATTCCCGGCCCGTCGTCCTGCACGAAGATCATATTGTACCGGTCGTCCTGCTTGCCCGTGATCGTAATCATGCCGCCTTCCGGCGACTTCTCGACTCCGTGAACGATCGCGTTCTCCACGATCGGCTGAAGAATCAGTCTCGGCAGCTCCAGATCCAGCATTTTCTCCGGCACGTCGATCTCGAACTGCACCCTGCCCATTCGCAGGTTCTGAATCATCAAGTAGTTGCGGACGAGCTCCAGCTCCTCCTCCAGCGTCACGGATTGATTCTCGACCCGCGTCGCATAGCGGTAATACTCCGCCAGGTTCTGGGACATCTGCACGACCGATCGACGATCGTTCATCTCCGCCGAGTTAATGATGAAGAACAGCGAATTGTACAGAAAATGCGGATTGATCTGCGACTGAAGCTGCTTCAGCGTCGCTTCCCGGGACCTCAGCTTCTCCGCGTAGACGTCCTCGATCAGCAATTGGATCTGGTCGGACATCTCGTTGAATTGGAAAATGAGATAGTCGAACTCGTTTTTGGCCAGATAGTCGATGCGCGCCGAGTAATCTCCCCGCTTGATGCGCTGCACGCTGGCGATCAATTTCCTGAGCGGGCGCTGAACGTTCCGGTAGAGCAGGAACGATGCGGCCACGGCCAGAACGAGCAGCAGCCCGATAATAACGTAGAAAAAGTTCCTTTGCTCCGTAATCGGCGTTATAACGCTTTGATAGGGCGTATAGTCGACGAGATACCAGCCCAGCTGCTTCGACTTCGCGAAGCTGACCAGATGCTGCTCGCCTCCGAGCTTGACCAAGCGCTGTCCGGTTTCCGGCTCCTTCCCCAGCTCGTCCTCCAGCAAGCCGATCAGCTGCTGCGTTTTTTCCGCGGACGAAGTGCCGTTCAGAACGGGTCGTTCGCCGGGCACGTACAGGAACGGATCGTTGTTTTTCCCGTTCTTGTACGCGTCCAGCATCCCGGTCAGGTTGCCCGTCGTGAAGCGGACGCGGAATACGGCCTGGGCCGCTTCCTTGCGTTCCGCCTTGGCGGGCTCTCCGATCTCGTGCACGAAATAGCGCTCGGTTTTGCCTCCCGCTACCTCCGACATATACGTCCAGCGCGTATAGACCGGCCCGGTCATATCTTGATCGCTTTCCAGCAAAAAAATATTGGACGAAATCGCGCGCCGCTCGCGCGGAAGAAGGACGGTCAAATCGTTCTTCCACGCGTTGGACACGCTTTGCAGACTCAGCTTCTCGATGATCCGGTACTCAGCGTTGGAGGCGTCGAACTGCTCGGGCGGGCGCCGGTCGAGAAACTCGCGAATATACGGATCGTAACTCAGCAGCACCGGGAACATGGACAGCTGCTCGATATTCGTATCCAGTTGGTTCATGAGGAACGTCAATTGATTCAGGTTGGACGTCTCGATCTGCTTGCGCACGACCTCCGTGCTGGTGTTCGTGGAGACGCCGTACAGGACCAGAATCGGGAGCAGCAGCAGGAAGAGCAGAAGCACGATTTTGCGAAAAGTGTTATTCTTGAACATCCGCTCTCCTTCCCCGCTCGCTCCGGTTACCCTTTGACGGCTCCCGCGGCGAGACCGCTGACGACGTAACGCTGCGCGATCAATGCAATGATGAGAACCGGGAGAGTGATGATGCACGCGGCCGCCATCAATCCGCCCCAGTTAATCTCAGCGTAAGACATAAAGTTGAATACGGCAATTGGTAATGTCTTCGTCTTATCGCCGGCCAGTATGATCGAGAACATGAAGTTGTTCCACGAGAAAATAAAGCTCAGCAGCGAAGACGTGATGATGCCCGCTCCCGACATCGGCAGAACAATGCGGCGGAACACTTGATGCGGCGAGCAGCCGTCGATCGCGCCGGCCTCCTCCACCTCTTGCGGAAGCTTCTCGAAGAACGAGATCATGATCCAGACGATAAACGGCAGTCCGACCAGCATATGGCTTAGCACGAGCGCCGCGTAGGAGTCTACCAAATGCATTTTCGAGAATATAATATACCACGGAATCAGGAACGAGATCCCCGGCACGATTCTCGCGACGAGAATGACCAGACCGAGACCCTGCAGCTTGTACTTGGCGATCGAGTAGGCGGCCGGCAGACCGAGCAGCAGCGACAGCAGCGTCGACACGACGGCGACGATCATGCTGTTGACGATATACTTCAGGAAGTCGTACTGCTGGAACACGTTGACGTAATTGTCCGTCGTCGGCGTGAACACGAACGTCTGGGAGTTGGACATGATCTGAGCCTGCGTCTTGAACGAGGCGAGCAGCATCCAGACGAACGGGAAGACGAACACGAGCAGGACAAGCACGGTGAGTCCGGTCAGCACGGCGTTTTTCGCTTTTTTCTTGTTCATCATCCTTATTCCGCCTCCAATCGTTTCTTCGTCCAGATCAGCAGCAGCGTAAGGGCCATGACGATCAGGAAGAAGACGACCAGCAGCGCGGAAGCCGAGCCGAGCTTGAAGTATTGGAAGCCTAGCACGTAACCGTAGATGTTCAGCGTTTCCGATTTGAAATTCGGCCCGCCCTGTGTCGTGGCATAAATGATGTCGAACGTCTTGAGCACGTCGATCAGGCGCAGCATCAGCGCGATAATGATCGTCGGCTTAAGCAGCGGCAGAGTAATGTGCACGAATTTCTGCCAAGCGGACGCCCCGTCGACGTCCGCCGATTCGTACGGATCGGTCGGCAGCGTCGACAAGCCCGCCATCAGAATGAGCGCGACCATCGGGGTCCACTGCCATACGTCGACGACAATCAGAGAAGGAATGACCTGCGTCATGGACGCGAGATATAGCTGCGGCTCGAGGCCGATCGATTTCAGTATCGTATTCGCGGCGCCGATCGTCGGCTCGTAAATGAGCATCCAGACAAGCCCCATCGCTACCGGCGTAGCGACCATCGGGAGCAGGAACAGCGTCTTCGCGATATTTTTCCCCTTGAAGGAACGGTTGAACAGAACCGCGATCGCCAGGCCCAGCACCATCTCGGCGGCCAATGCGACGATCGTGAAATAAAACGTGTTGAACACGGAGTCCAGGAACCGTTCGTCCTTGAACATGGTAATGTAGTTGTCGAGGCCTACGAAAGCGGGCGGCGTAATGGCGGACATGCTCCACTCGTAGAAGCTGATCCATAGCGTGTAACCGATCGGGAAAAGCATCATGACGAGCACGAAAATAAGCGCGGGCAGGATGTACATCCATTTCAAGTTGCGATTGATCCAATTATACCCCATTGCGTATCATCCTTTCCAAAAAGCCTTTTCCGGACCGTCCGCCCTCGGCGGGCGGTCCGGAATCGGCGGGGCGGTTCATACCGGTTCGCGCGGATTACCTCTTGCTGTCTTTGTCGATGATGGCCTGCAGATTGGCGTTCGCCTTGTCGGCCGCGCCCTGTACGTCCTTATCTCCGGTAATGACCTTCATGACGACTTCGCCTACGGCGTCGCGGGCTTCGCCGACGCTGACGACGACCGGACGGTCGTGGCCGACGCCGTTCTGCATCGATTCCTTGATGATCGGCACCAGCTCTTCCGGGAACGACTTCGTCGCTTCCGGGTTGTCCCAGACGGACGTCCGGGCGCCGGGATTGCCCTTCTGCTGCGCTTTCAGCACGTTCTCCTTGCTGGTTGCCCACTGGATGAGCTCCCAAGCCGCGTCCTTGTTCTTCGATCTCTCGTTGATCGACAGCGCCCAAGCCGTTACGTTAACCGGTCTGGATCCGGCGGCTCCCGCCGGGAACAAGGCGAACCCGACTTTGTCGCTGACCGTCGATTTCTCCGGATCGGTCGCGTTCGTGTACAGCGAGTCCGCGTCGGTCAGGAATGCGACTTTGCCTTGCGCGAAGATGCCGAAGGCTTGCGGCCAGGACATGTTCAGAACCCCCGGAGGTCCGGAATCCTTCAGTAGATTTCCGTAAGTCGTCATGGCCTTGACCGCTTCCGGCGTGTTGATCGAAGCTTTGCCGTCCGTAATGAAGTCCCCGCCTTCGGAGAAGATGTAGGAAGCAAGCTGGGTGACGAGCGGAGAACGCTGACCGCGCGCCACGAAGCCGTACATCTCGGCGCCCGGGTCGTGCAGCTTCTTGGCCGCCTCGACCAGCTCCTCCATCGTCTTCGGCACCGGGATGTTCGCCTGCTCCAGCAGGTCCTTCCGGTAGTAGAGCACGCCTCGTTCCGTAATGATCGGGATACCGGCCAGCTTGCCGTCGATCGTCGTCGTGTTGACCGCCGACGCGGAGATGTCCGCGAAGTCGTACTCGGCGTCCTTATGCGCGTAATCGTCGAGCGGCGCCACCCAGCCGTTCTTGAAGAACAGTTGGCCGTCCTGGAGCGGACGGTACATGAAGACGTCCGGCGTTTCCGAGCCTGCCGTGAATTGAACGGTCAGCTTCTGCGTCAATTGGTCCTCGAAGTAATTTTCTACCTTGACCTTAATGCCCGTGGCCGCCTCGAATTCCGGCAGCAACGGCGTAATCGCCTCCGACCAAGGATGGTTGGCCGTAACCAGCGTCACCGTCTGCCCCGCGAACGGTTTGTCGTTGCCCGTCGAAGCCGACGCGGATGCGGATGCGGGAGCTTGGCTTGCCGCCGGCGACGAAGCCTCAGGCGTAGAATTGCCGCCGCACCCCGCCAAAATGCTAGCGGTTACAACAAGCGCGGTCCCTGCTCCGATATACTTCTTTTTCATAGGTGAAACCCCCTAGAAGAGATGTGGTTTACAATTTCATGATAAAGGTCCGGCTCCCGACAAGATATAACGGGGATTTAACATCGATAACGAAACCTTAGCGAGTTTTATCGGAACCGCGGGCCGCCCCCGGGCTTTTCCGGCCCGGGGCGCCGGTCGTTCATCGCGCGGATCTTCGCCGGAATCCTTCAGGGAACGACTGACCCCCCGACGCGGGAAGAAGCCGCCTCTCCTAGTGTTGCCAATCCGTTCGTCCTACATGGGTCCGGCCCGCATGATGAAATGGCGGCATAAGCAACCGCACGCCAAAAAAGCGCCCTAAGGCGCTTAATCGGGTGGGTGAAGCCGTTATACCGTCGGCTCCAGAAGACGGCGAACGGCCAAGGATTCGGTGAACTCGTCGAGATCGCGGTCGGCCTTCGACTGGTTGCACTCGTTGCAGGCGCAAACGCAGTTGACCGGGGTCGTGTGGCCGCCCTTGGCCCGCGGCAATAAATGGTCGATCGTGTCGCCATACTCGCCGCAGAAGTGGCAGGTATAGTTATCGCGCGTAAGAATGAGGCGGCGAAACTCCCGGTTGCTATGAATGCGTCGAATCGTATGGCGGTTGACGACGAACGCGGCATGCTCGCGGACGAGCGTCTTGGCGAATTCCGGCTCGATCTCTTGATAGTAGGAACGGCCGCTGTCGGTTTTGCCCCGCATCCGGACGAAGCCCTGACGAGTCGCGCGAAGGCCGTCCGCGTCGTGCGGATCGAGCTTCGGCGCGCCTGCGGCGATCCTCGGAGCTTCGGGTTTCGAGACCGGGGTTTTCCTGGGCGCCGCTTTGCGGGGCGCCGCCGGCGGAGCCGCACGCTTCGCTCCCGCGGCCGCCGGCGCCGACGACACCGCTGCCGGCGGGGCCGCCGCAACGGCGACCTGCGGCACGGACGGCTTCTTCGCCTTGCGTCTCCGCCTTCCGCGGCGGCGCTTGGGCTTCGCGGCCGGCTCCTCCTCCGGCGGCGAGACGATCGCCTCGCCCTTCTCCGCGACCGATTCGAGCTTCTTCGCTTTGCGCCTTCGCCCTCTTCGGCGGCGCTTAAGCTTCGAGATCGCCTCGTCCTCCGGCATCGCGACGATCGCCTCCCCCGTCTCCGCGGCAGGCTCGAGCCGGTTCGCCGGCTGCCGGCAAGCTTTGCACGTCCCCCGCCGCCTTCTTCGTCCCGCGCGTCCGCCGCTGCGGCTGGAGAATTCCGCTAGCGGCTTGAGCGTCCGGCACTGTACGCATATTTTCATAGCCGTCTCCGGCTGAACGGACTGTTTATCCCTATCGTGTGTCATATCCCGAGTATATCACATCCGCGCAAGCGGCTGTAATCGATCCCCTAGCCCCTGATCGCCTTGGCCGCATCGTCCAGCGCCCGGATCACCTTATCGCACCAGGCGTCGAACTCCGGATCTTCCGTCTGCAGCTCCGGATGGGCGAGAATATGCTCGACGGTCTTTTTCAGCCCTTGATCCAGCCGGGTCGTCGCCACGAAATCCGGAACGAGGCGCTTCAGCTTCGAATTGTCGAAGACGACCGTATTCGCTTTGTCCCCGAGCAGTCCTCCACGATAATCCTCGGTGCTGCACGCATCAAGGAACGCCGAAGCGACATGAACCGCGTTCAGCTTGACGCCGAGAGCGTCCGCGATCACCTCGTAGATCTGATTCCAGGTCACGCTCTCGTCCGAAGTGATGTGTACGGCTTCGCCGATTGCGTGAATGTTGCCCATCAACCCGATAAATCCTTTGGCAAAATCGCTGTTGTGCGTCATCGTCCACAGAGAGGTCCCGTCCCCGTGAATGATGACCGGTTTATTTTCGAGCATGCGCTTGGCGACCTGCCACGTCCCCTTCCGGCCGTGAACCCCCAACGGAATGGTGCGTTCGTCGTATGTATGGCTCGGTCTGACGATCGTCACCGGAAATCCGTTCTCCCGATACTGCTTGATCAAGTACTCTTCGCAAGCGATCTTATTGCGCGAATATTCCCAGCACGGATTCGATAACGGCGTTCCTTCGGTAATTCGATAGTCGGATAACGGAGTCTGGTAGGCGGAAGCGGAGCTTATGAACATAAATTGTTTCGTTTTGTCCTTGAACAGGCGATAATCCCGCTCAAGCTGGCTTGGCACGAATGCGATGAAATCAGCCACGACGTCGAATTTCATGTCCGCGATCAAGCCGGCCACGCGTTCCTCGTCGTTGATGTCGGCTTCAATTGTCCTGACGCCCTCCGGCAGCCTCTCGTTGCGATTGCCTCTGTTCAGAACGTACAATTCGCAGCCTTGCGCGGCCAACTGCCTCGTAATCGCGGAGCTGATCGTTCCCGTTCCTCCGATAAACAGCGCTTTCATCGTCGGTCTCGCCTCCCGTATCGCAATGCGGATTTGTGAAAAGGTTCTTCCTTCTTACCTTAGCACGGACCGGCTCCCCTTGACAATTTGGGCCGGTCCGCATCCCGCGATTCGATCCCCGTGCCGGGCCTTTGGCCGGGCGAGGCTCTTCCCGTCATTTGTCGCATTCCCGCTCTCCGCCGCGCAGCTTGTAGCGGAAGTCCTGAGGCTTGAGCCGGTATTTGTCGGAGAACAACTTGGAGAAGTAGCGATAGTTCGGAATGCCTGTTTGCTCCGCGATTTCGTACACCTTGAGATCCGTGCGCAGCAGCAGCTCCCTCGCCTGCTCGAGCCTGTAGGTCAGCAAATAGTCGGAGAAGCTGCAGCCGATCTCGTTGCGGAACAGCGTACCGAACCAACTCGGACTTAAATTGACGTGCTTGGCCGCTGCCGCGGCATCGATTGGTTCCCTATAGCGCTGCTCGATAAAGCGCAGCGCTTTCAATACTTCCGAGCGAACGCCGCGCAGCGGCGTCCGCGCTTCCCGCAGGGCGTCCGCCGCCTCCTCGACCGCCGCTCTAACCTCCGAAACGTGGCAGCTTTCCTCTATGCGCTTCTGCAGTCGAAGGCGCAGCGGAACGAAGCCGTCCGTCTGGCGGCACGTATAATCGTCGCTCAAACATCCCGCCAATGCCGCGCCCATCATGCACAGCTGCGCCGGCTTCGGCCAATAATGCCGCTCCGTCTCTTCCAGCCAGCGAAGCAGCAATTGCGCTACGGCCTCCGGATCTTCCCGTTCGACCGCTTGTCGGCATTCCTGCTTCATCGCTTCGAAGACGTCGGGAGGGAACGTCGAGGTACGGCCGGGCGTTCCGGCAAAGGCGGGCACCCCGACGGGCAAATAATACGCTTCATCCATCAATTGGCGGCACTGAATCAACGAAGCGGTGAGCGGCGGACCGTCCCGGATGTCAGATACGCTTTGGAGCGCGATAATTCCATTGGCCTTGCAGGCCTCGTAACCGCGACGCAGCATTTGCATCGTCCAGCCGAAGAACGCGGGACCTCCCCCTCGTTCGTTCGTGGCGGCGATCATCGCCCATAGTCCCGGTTCGATCTGCACGGCGAGCGACAGGTTATCCTCCTCCGAACTTTCCATGGCCGGGGACGCGCTGAACATGGCGCGATTATGCTCCGGGGCAAACCGGATCAGCGCCAGCATATGCCGCCGGGAAGGAAAGGACAGCGTCGCCAATTGATCGGCCAGGGCATCCGAGTCGTCGTTGGACAGCAACCGTTCCAGCAGAAGCTGGCGCAGCGCCTTCTTCCTGTTGCGCCTTTCCTGGCGGATAGTCAGCGCCGCCTTGTTCAGGCAATCTATGAAATCCCGTTCGGAGAGAAGCAGCTTCGTAATGTAATCGTGCGCCCCGTAACGGAGCGCCGCCTGGATCTTGTCGAAATCCTCATAGCAGGTCAGCAAAATGAATTTCGGCGGCGTATTCAGACCGTGTACCCGCTTCAGCAGTTCGAGACCGTTAAGCACGGGCATGCCGATGTCCGCGACGACGATATCGGGGGCCAGCTCCCGTATCCTATTCCAGGCTTGAATGCCGTTCTCCGCTTCGCCGACGATCTCGAAGCCGTGCAGTTCCAGAGAGAATGAACGAATTCTCCTTCTGGCCATCGGTTCGTCGTCGACGATGAGCAGCTTGAGCTTGCCTTGGTCCGCGTAATCGTTCATCGGATTAACCTCTCTTTGTCTGCAGCAAACGATTGATTTCCAAGCGGCAGGGTCACGGTGATCGTCGTCCCTTCGTCGATGGCGCTGTCGACGGCCAGCCCGTATTCCGCGCCGTAATACAAGCGAATTCGGCGATGAACGTTAAGTACGCCGATGCCGATTCCGTCCTCCGCCTCCATGCCGGACAAAGCGCTGCGCAGGGCGGACAACCTGTCCCCGGACATGCCGACGCCGTTGTCGCTTACGGTCAGCGCCAGATCGCCGTTTCGCTCCTCCACTCCGATGTCGAGCCGTCCTTTGCGCCCTTCAAGCGGATGCATGCCGTGGAACAACGCGTTTTCCACAATCGGCTGGAGAATCAGCTTTAATACCTTCGCGGCGCCCAGCCGCTCGCTCACGGGAGACACGTTGATCTCGAATCGATTGTCATACCTGACGGACTGAATGTATAAGTAATTTTTCGTATATTGCAGCTCGTCCTCCAGCGTGCGCTCCTCGCTGCGGCTGTCCAGACTGTACTTGAGCAGCCTGCACAGCACGTTGATCATCTCGTGAAGCTCCGGCTTGGGACTGAAATCGACCATCATATCGATCGTGTTAAGCGTGTTGTACAGAAAATGGGGATTGATTTGCGACAGCAGCGTCTGCATTTCGGATTTCCGCTTCGCTTCCTCCGTCGCTTGCAGATCGACGATCAGCTCCTTGATCGTGTCCGTCATCCGATTGAACTGAACGGCCAGCTCGCCGAATTCGTCCTGCTGGCGAATGTGCAGCTTGCTGTCGAGATCCCCCTTGGACACCTTCCGGATGCCCTTGGTCAGAAGCATCACCGGGCGCGTAAACCACCAGGACACCGCCACATAGATGCACAGAAAGCCGAGCGCGCCGAACAGCACGATGGCCCACGCGATCTGGCCCAGCGGCTCGAATCGCGATTCCAGCTTCTCCACGTCGCCGACGACGACGATTTTCCAGCCGAGATTCGCTTCCATCGTTCCGACGGAATGATAGATGCCCTCGCTGCGAAAATACGAAAGCGCCGAAGAGAGCGTCTGCACGTGTTCTTCGGAGATCAGCACCGGGGTCGTTACATTGATCGCCCCCATAAAATCGATCAGCCGATCTTCGCGGTCGTACAGCAGCGTCTGGGTTTCGTAAGCTCCGGCGAAGGCGGCGCTCCGCTCGAGAAACGCGGACAAATCCACGAGGAACGCCAAATAGCCGAGCCGTTGGCCGCCGGTGTCGAACACCGTCTTGGTCACGATGCTCGTCGGTCCGAACGTCCCGGAGCGCCCGATATCGGAGCGGATCGTATTGGACCATTCGAATACCCCGCGGCTCCGCTCGGCCTGCTCGTGGATCAGCGCCTCCTCCTTGGCGGAGAAGTTGCCCCAGAACGTAATCGGGTAGCCGGTAATGTCTCCGCCCGCCGCAATGTACACGACGCCGCGCACGAAATCGGCCCGAATCATCGCAACCGTGCGCATAGCCTCGTACAACCGGTCCCCCTGGCCGCCCTCCTGCTTGATGATCTCTTCCATTTCCAGCATATTGTACGTAAGCTCGTTGTTATAGATGCCGATCAAATGCACCACCTGGTCGGACATGCCCGCCAGCGCTTCGTTCTGCGTCTCCCGCAGAAATTCGAGCGCGTAGTCTTTGGCGATCTGCGTCACGATCAACACGAACAAGGTGCCCGGGACTACAAGGAGCAGAATCAGCTTGTTGCGCGAACTCATCCGATACCCTCTCACCTAAGCTCGCCCCTTCTCTCCCGGCATACATAGAAGTATACTCACGAGCGCTTATACGTACAAGCGTTCGTGAGTATAGGACTGCGGACCCATTCCGCAGGTTAAGGCTTGGAAACCTGAAGCTGCTCGGCCGCCTCGTCGATCAATTTCTGGCCGCCGGCCTTCTTCCACTCCTCCACGTAGCTGTCCCATTCGTCCAGCGAACGTTTGCCCAGCACGAAGGAAATTTCGTTCTTGTTCTGGAAATCGGTTATTTTCGTCGATGTCGTACCGTCCAGCGTAAGGTTCATATCGAAATTTTTGTAGCGGGGCATGGCGATGATCTCCTGATTGTATTTGCTGCCCAGCACACCGACGGGTTCGTCGTCGTATACTTGCCAGATGAGGCTGTAGCCGAAAAATTGCCAATCCGCCAGCGACTGATATTCCGGTTTGGCAAGCTGAACGTGGGTAGGCGCGATGGCGAAGACGTTCGTGCCGTCTTCGTTCAACTGCACTCTGGATTCTCCCGGATAAATTTCCGGACCGCCGCCTTGGGATACGGCCCAGTAATTTTCGTTCGGATACATCATCGAATCGATCAGATGCGCGAGGCGCTTGAGCTTGCCGGGGTCATCCGCCGCCTTCTTCGAGATGATGAAGATGCCTCCCGGATTGTCGCCCGGACCGTACATGCCGCCTTTGCCGTCATTGGACTTGAGCGGCTGGATCGGCGCCCACAAATTAACGGCGCTTGCGTCCTTCTTCTTGGCGTTGTACTGCTCGTCGATGATGTTCCAGCCCGGATACCACACCATGCCGATCTGGTCGTTCAGGCTGTACGCCTTGAACGGCTCCCATCCGATCGTATACCAGTCCGGAGCCAGCAGCTTGTTGTCGTATAGCTTCTTCACAAATTCCAGGAAACGCTTGGTCGTACCGTCCAGCATCGGATGGTTGAGCTTGCCGTCGGCCGCGTTCCAGCTCGGATGGCCGTACATCGCTTTAAGCGCGTCCAGCATGTTCCAGCCGTTGCCCCCGCCGGCCGTAGCCATGAACCAGGTATCCGGCTTGCCGTTCCCGTCGGGATCTTGCTCGACCACCGCTTTCGCATAGGCGAACAGTTCGTCCTCGTTGGTCGGCATGCTCATGCCCAACTTCTCGAGCCAATCCTGACGAATGAAGTACCCCCAGTTGTTCGGGAATACCGGATACCGCGGAATGCCGATCATGTTGCCGTCGACGGTCGCCCATTTGGCGTAATCCTGCGTGACGTATTGCATCGTCTGCGGCATATACGGCAGAATTTCCCTGGCATCGAGCAATTGGCCGCTTTCGAAGAGGGAACGCGCTACGTCCTTGTAGGAGAACATGACGAGATCGGGCTCCGAGCCGGAAGCGTACCGCACGCTGACGGCGTTCTTCAAATCTTCGCCGGTCATGCTCGTAAATTTGATCGATACGTTGAATTTCTCCTCCAGATACGCCTTGATCGTATCCTCCGGCACCGGCTGGTTAAAGGCGCCGGCCACCATCAGATCAAGCTCGTATTTCTTGCCGAGGTCGTCATACGCATAGCTGGAAGCGTCCACGGCCTTCGGTACTTCGGGGAACGCAGCCGGGAAAACCAGCTCCCCGATCGGCGATCCGCTATCGCCGGTATTCGCCGGAGCGGGGCTTGCTTGATTCGTCTCCGGCGCGCTCGACGCATCGCCTCCGGTTGTCGCCCGGTTCTCCTTATCGCCGCCCGACGAGCAAGCGCCAAGCGCCGCCGTTAAAGCAAGCAGCAACGCAATCGCCGCATAAGACCAATGTCCTCTCTTCATTCGTGTTTCCCCTTTCGAGCTCTATTTTTTATGTCAAGAAGCGTCTGATTCGCCTCCGAACACCGCGGTCAGCCTTTGACGGACCCCATATACATGCCTTTGACGAAATGCTTCTGCAAAAACGGATAGACGCACAGCACCGGAATAATGCCGATGACGACCGCGGCCATCTTAAGCGTCTCCGTACTGATCGACTGCGACGACTTGAGCACGGCGTTCATCGAATCTCCGCTGACCGAATCGATCGTCAACATGTTCTTAAGCACCATCTGCAGCGGATACATTTGCTTGTCGTTCAAATACAGCAGCGCGTCGAACCAGCTGTTCCAATGCGCGACCAGATTAAACAAGCCGATGGCCGCGAGCGCGGGCGCCGCAAGCGGGATAATGATCCGCAGCAGCATGCTCCATTCTCCCGCGCCGTCTATTTTGGCGGATTCGGTCAAGCCTTCCGGCAAGTTCTCGATAAAAATCTTGATCACGAGCAGGCCGAAGCTGTCGACCATGATCGGGAGGATCAGCGACCAGTAGGAATCGATGAGCCCCAAATTTTTGATCACGAGATAGGTCGGAATCAACCCTCCGTTAAACAGAATCGTCGCGAGGATAAAGAACAGGAAGATGCCGCGGCCGGGCAGCGTCCGCTGCGCCAGCACGTAAGCGCCGATCGTCGTCAGCAGCAGCGTCAGCAGCGGTCCGACGACGGCTCTCCCCGTGGACACGACGAAGGCGTTCCAGATGACCGAGGAGGCCAGCAGCCGCTTGTACGCTTCCAGCGTCGGCTCCAGCGGAATGATGACGAAGTAGTTGCGCGCGATCATCTCCGCCTTCGTCGTAAGCGACATCCCGATGACGTAGAGCAGCGGGAAAACGGCGGATATCGCCACGGCGATTACGATGAGATGGATGACGATCTGATAGGCTCGCTCGCTAGCCGATTTGTAATGCACTTGACCCCTCCTCTACCAGATGCCCCGGCCGGTAAAACGTTTGGCCAGACTGTTGCTGATCACGATCACGACCATGCCGATGAACGATTGGAAGATGCCGACCGCCGTGCCGATGCTGAATTGCAGCCTGCCCAGCCCTTCGCGGTACACCCAAGTCTCGATGACGTCCGCCGTATCCAGAACGGCCTTGTTGTAGAACAGCAATATTTGCTCGCCCCCTGCGAACAGGATGTTGCCGAGACTGAGGCAGAGCACGAAGGTGATGACCGGCAGGATGCCCGGCAGCGTAATAGAGACAATGCGTCTCAGCGGACCCGCGCCGTCGATTCTGGCTGCCTCGTACAGCTGCGGATCGACCGTGCTGAGCGCCGCAAGGTAGATGATCGTGCTCCAGCCGATTTCCTTCCATAACGCGGAGCCGACCAAGATCGGACGAAACCAGCCCTCGGAGAGAAAAAACTCGTAGCGCTCCAGCCCGAAGCGTTCCAGCACGTTATTGACGAATCCCGAGCCGGTGGAAAAGAAAGCGAATACGATTCCGAAAATAATGACCCAGGAGAAAAAGTGAGGAATGTACACCGCGCTTTGCAGCCACTTCCTAAGTCGCTTGGAAGCAAGGTCGTGGAACATGATCGCCAGCGCGATCGGCGGCACGAATCCGACGATCAGCCGCAGCAGACTGATTTCCACCGTGTTCGTCAGGACGTTCACGATTTCCGGATCGTCGAACATGACTTTAAAATTGGCCCAGCCCACCCATTCGCTGTCGAAGACGCTCATGCCAAGCCGCAAATCCTTGAAGGCGACAATCCAGGCAAGGGCGATCGGCCAATATCTGAAAATAACGTAGTACGCAGCGACCGGCAAAAACATCAGGTATAAGGTGCGGTGCTTAATGATGCTTTGCAGCAAGGTTTTGTCGGCGGAGACGCTTCCCCCGACCCCGGTATTTGCGGCAGACTGCCATTTTCGGGCCACGATATCTCCCCCTTCTCTAGCTGTTAATAGCGTTTACATCGCTCATTATAACAAGGACTTTTCGCGCAAAAGTGGACTCTGCGACTGAAAATGTACACTCCCCGACTGTAATGCAGTCGATTCGCACGCGCTCATTTAACTAACGATAATTGAGAAACTTTAAATTATATAGTATAATGGAAACAAAGGAGGCGAATCGGATATGGCCGATTTGACGAAGAAAATGGAAATAGGGATCAGCACGTTTCTGGAGGCTGCGCCGCATTCGCCTGCGGGCAAGCCTGTGAGCCATGCGGAGCGTCTGAGGAATGCCGTGGAGGAAATCGTGTTGGCGGATCAGGTCGGTCTGGACGTGTACGGCATAGGGGAGCATCACCGGGCCGATTACGCCGGAACCGCCCCGGCCGTCGTGCTCGCGGCAGCCGCGTCGAGGACCAAGCGGATTCGGCTGACCAGCGCGGTAACCGTGCTGTCTTCGGACGATCCCGTGCGCGTATACGAATCCTTCTCCACATTGGACGGATTGACTAACGGACGGGCGGAAATTATGGCGGGCCGGGGTTCGTTCATCGAGTCCTTCCCGTTATTCGGATATAGTCTGGATCATTACGACGAGCTGTTCGAGGAGAAGCTGGAGCTGCTGTTGAAAATCCGCGAAACCGAGAAGGTCACCTGGCGCGGCGGTCATCGTCCGGCGATCCATAATCTCGGCGTGTACCCGCGCTCCGTTCAGGAGCCGCTTCCGGTCTGGATCGCGACAGGCGGCAATCCGGAGTCGGCCGTCCGGGCGGGCGCGCTGGGTCTTCCCGTCGTTTTCGCCATCATCGGCGGAATGCCGGAGAGGTTCGCCCCGCTCGTCGAGCTCTACAAGAAAGCCGCCGTGCAAGCCGGACACGACCCGGCCAAGCTGCAAATCGCGACGCACTCGCACGGCTTCATCGGCGATACGACGGAACAAGCCGCGGAGCAGTTTTATCCGCATGTGCAGGCGCAGATGAATACGATCGGCCGCGAGCGGGGCTGGCCGCGCTACGATCGAGCCGCTTTCGACGCCGCGCGCAGTCTGCAGGGGGCCCTCTATGTCGGCGATCCCGAATATGTGGCGGAGAAGATCGTTCTGCTTCGCAAAAACCTCGGTCTCACGCGCTTCTTCCTGCACGTGGACTTCGGGGCGCTGCCGCACCGCGATCTTCTTCGCGCCATCGAACTGCTCGGCACCCGGGTCGCTCCGATCGTGCATAAGGAAATCGCGCGGATGGAAGGGTAAGCAATATGAGGAAACAGCCGTCGGTCGGCATCCGCCTGCCAATGGCTGTTTCCTTTTACGTTAACGGTCCCACAGACCGTTATTTCCGCAAAACCCCTATTTGCACGATAGATAACGGTCTCGCAGACCGTTATTTCCGTCAACCCCCCATTTGCACGACAAATAGCGGTCTCACAGACCGTTATTTCCGCAAAACCCCCATTTGCACGACGATTAACGGTCCCACAGATCGTTAATTCCACTAACTCCCCATTTGCACGACGAATAACGGTCCCACAGAC
>JAEZZE010000106.1 GCA_023418755.1 Bacillota bacterium
TGCCGGCACTCCGCTTCCATGTACACGATCGTCTGCTGGATGACGCTGCGGCGGACGTCCTTCTCGCGTTCGCGCTGTCGAACCTCCTCTCCGAGGTCGGCGAAATAGCCGCTCACGAAGCGTTCGATCTCCTCCAAAGTCTCCATTCTCAGGATCGGCATGATCTCCTGGCGAATTCGCCCTCCGTCCGCCTGTTCGTCCGGCGTCAGCCGCTTTTCCACCCCCGCCAGCAGCCGAATCGTCAGCTCGTAAATGTGGTCGATTTCGATCGGCCCGTCCTGCAGCAGACCTCGGTAGAAGCCGCTTACGTCCCGCGCGATCTCGAACGCGTCCGCCAGCTTCGGAATCGACCGGGCAAGCTCCCGTTCCCGCTCCAGCGGGTATTCCCGCAACGGGTGCGGCGTCGGTACCTGGGAGTAGCGGATAACCCGGTTCGTTCCGCGGTAAAATTTGTGCCGGAGCGCGGCCTGAGCCTGCTCGTAAGACAGCCGGACGTCGGTTAAGCGGTTGCACGAATTGCCGACGCCGACGCTCACGGGCCCGCGCGAAGCCGTTTCGCATTCCTGCCGCAGCGATTCGAGCTCGCCGGAAGCCGACCGGGAGAACAGCAGGCCGATCTGTCCGGCCCCGGTTGAGAACGCCTCCGCTCCGCCGGGCGCCCGGCGTTCCAGCGTTTCCCTCAGCTTGCCCAGCCTGCGGTCGCCGTCCTGCTTGCCGGAGCCCGGATCGAACAGCGCGACGGCCGGGAACGCATAATGCGGATTGACGCCCGCGCGCGCCAGCATCTCTTGAAGCTCGGGCGTCTCCCTGCCGCCGCTGAGCATCAGGTCGCGCAACGCCCAATCCCGGATAATCGTCCGATAAGCCTGATCGTAAACCTCGACAGTCCCGTTCTTCATGAAGCCGTTCCTCCTCATTCCATCGGGATGATTTTATAAGCGTGCATATGCTCGATAAATTCCCTCTCGGCCAGCTCGGGGTCTTTCGATTTCAAAGCGTCGATCAGTCGCAGATGCCATTCGACCAGCTTGTCGGTGGAATAATACCGATTGGAAATCGCCATGAACCGCATCATCTTCGTCTTCATCCGATTCCATAGCTCCAGAATGGCCCCGTTGTCGCATTTGCGGTACAAGTAGCCGTGGAACGCCATGTCCTGCTCCAGTATTTTCAGATTGTCGCGCTCGCGGATCGCCTCCCGCATCTCCTCCAGCACTTGCAGGAGAGCGGAAAAGTCCGCTTCGGTCAGCGAAGCCATGGACGATCTTACCGCGTACGCCTCGATCAACTCCCTAAGCACGAACAAGTCCCGGATCTCCTTGGCCGTAATGTCGGATACGACCGAGCCTTTGTTCGGCTGCCCGACGATCAGCCCTTCCATCTTCAACCGCTCGAGCGCCTCCCGCACCGGCGCTTGGCTGATCTCGTATCTTCCCGCGATGTCCGTGACGATCAGCCGTTCCCCAGGAGCCAGCGTGCCGTCCAGAATGCCGCTCTTGAGCGCCGAATAGACGCCTTCGCTGATAGAATGAATTTTCAACGGTTCCGATGGGCTTGCCATTCGTTCACCTCTCGCTTTTCTCCGACGTTGTTGATTATCGATTATCGATAATTTGTGATGGCCTTATTGTAAAACGACTGCCGCCTGCCGTCAATACGGGGTAGAAGGCGGGGTAGAAGGCGGAATGGAGCTCAAGTGGAAGGTTCGAGGGGAATAACGGTGCGTCTGTAGTTAGAATAAAAAGTGGACACCTCAAAAGCGCAGGCAGATAATGAAGGCATGGAAAGGGATGGCAAACGAAGTAACGCAAGTTTGAGAACGAGCCGCTTTAGCGCATCGTAACCAGCCTTCGGACAAAGTCGATCTGAAGGCTGGTTTTTCATGTGACTTACTTCTTGCGATTGTAATAATACATCGTGAGCGGAGCGAAGATGACGACGAAAGCCGCGGACACCGCGAACACCGCGATGAGCTGACCGCTCGTGACACTGCCGTGGCTAAGCTCCCTGACCGAGTTGACGACCAGCGTAACCGGATTCACGTCCACGAGGTATTGCAGCCACTTCGGCATCGTGGTGGTATCGACGAATACGCTGCTCAGGAAGGTCAGGGGGAACAGCACCATCATGCTGATGCCCATTAGAGACTTCTCCGATCGGACGACCAGACTGAGGAAGGTCCATATCCAGGACAGGCTGAACGCGAACACCAGGAGCAAGAGAACGCCGAGCGCAAGTCCGCCCAACCCGTTCTCCGGCCGGAATCCGAGCAGATAGCCCAGGCCGATCATAATCGCCGATGCCGCCGAATACCTCAGCGTATCGGCGAGCAAGGCGCCGACGAGCGCCGCGGGGCGCCAGAAGGGCAGTGTGCGGAAGCGGTCGAAGATGCCTTTCTGGATATCCTTGTTCAGATCCAAGCCCGTGTACATCGTAATCATGGAGACGCTCATGACGAGAATCCCGGGAAGCACGAAATTCAAATATTCGCCAGTCGACCCTGCGATCGCGCCTCCGAAGAGATAGGTGAACATGAGCAGGAACATGATCGGGAAGGCGGTAATATCGAACAACTGCTCGGGAACGTATTTGATTTTCAGCAAGGCGCGCCAACCGAAGGTGAGCGAAGCGCTCAAGGCGCCGGGTCGGCTCGGGCGACGGTTCAAGGTGAGCGCCTTCTGGAGGTCGGGATGATTATCCGGCTTGATCAACATCGGGTACTCCTCCTTCCGTCTCTTCCGACGGATTCGGCTTCTTGCCCGTCAGCGTAAGGAAAACTTCGTCCAGGCTCGGTTGCCCCATCGCAAAATCGGTAATTTGCACATCTTCCATGACGCGCCGGCTGATCGCGGCGGCGGCTTCGCCGCGGTCCGAGATCGGGACGACGAGCTTCAGCGTGCGTTCGTCCGTATCGACGTCGTCTCCGGCCACGTTCTCCAGAATTGCGGCGGCTTTGCGGAGGTCCTCGGCCGTCTGGAGATGAACGATCAGCCTTCCGGCCCCGACGAGCGCTTTCAGCTCCTTGCTCGTGCCTTCGGCGATGAGCTTGCCGTGGTCGATGACGCCGATCCGGTCAGCCAATTGATCGGCTTCCTCCAAATATTGCGTCGTCAAGAAAACGGTCGTGCCGGTCTGGACAAGCACGCGGATAATGTCCCATACCTGGTTCCGGCTTCGCGGATCGAGCCCCGTCGTCGGTTCGTCCAAAAACAGCAAATCGGGCGGGATCACGATACTGGCCGCGATATCGATGCGCCGACGCATGCCTCCAGAATAATTTTTGACTTGCCGCTGCGCGGCCTCCTCCAGGCCGAAAGCCTTCAACAAATCGTCCGCGCGCGCTTTCGCTTCCGGTCTTGAGAAGCCGACGAGCCGGGCGATGAGAATCAGATTCTCCCGTCCGGACAGGTCTTCGTCGACGGAAGCGAATTGCCCCGTCAGGGCGATGCGTTGCCGGACTT
Organism: Bacillota bacterium; assembly: GCA_023418755.1. Classification (GTDB taxonomy): domain Bacteria; phylum Bacillota; class Bacilli; order Paenibacillales; family Paenibacillaceae; genus Cohnella. The sequence continues at coordinate 3,462 of JAEZZE010000106.1, forward strand.
GGCCGGGCTCCTTCTCCAAGTCGAAGCCCATGATTCTGGCGGAACCCGAATCGGGACGAAGCAGCGTCGTTAGCATGCGGATCGTCGTCGTCTTGCCCGCGCCGTTCGGTCCCAGGAAGCCGTAGATCGAGCCCCGCGGGACCTTCAGCGAGATGCCGTCTACGACACGTTGCGCACCGAATATTTTCACCAGATTAAGCGCTTCGATGGCGTATTCCGAATGGGATTTCGGTTCTTTCATTCCGTACCTCCTTAGCATGATCGACTAGGCGAACTGATGTGCCCCTTCCTATCTTAGTCGAAGATGCGGCGCTTTATT
>JAEZZE010000163.1 GCA_023418755.1 Bacillota bacterium
GCCCTTGACCGAGCCGGCCGTCAAACCGTCGATAATATAACGCTGCAGCAGCAGATAGACGAGCAGCACCGGCAGCACGACGATCACCATGAAGGCGAAGACGACGCCCCAGTTCGTGTTGTACAGCGACACGAAGTTGAAAATCTGCAGCACGATCGTCCACTTCGTGCTATCCGTCACCAGATAGAACGGCCCGAAGAAGTCGTTCCATACCGATACGATCACGACGATCGACACCGTCACGAGCACGGTGACCAGCAGCGGCAGAATAATCCGGGCATACAGACGGAAAAATCCCGCCCCTTCGATCTGCGCCGCTTCGTCCAGTTCCCGCGGAATCTGCTTCATAAAGCCGACCAGCAGAAAAACGGAGAACGGGAGCAGCACCGCCGTATAATACATGATCATGCTGAAATAGGTCCCCTTGATGCCGAGCATGTCCATGAGACGGATCGTCGGCACGATCGACACCGGCACGATCAACCCGAGAATAAACGTCATATACAGGCCGCGCATGAGCCGATCGTCGCGTCTCTGGATGACGAAGGCCGCCATCGAGGCGAACAGGTTGACGCAGACGACGGTCAAGCTCGCCAATAGAAAGCTGTTTTTGAAGCCGCGCAAAATGTTCCCCTGCTCGAATACCTTTTGATAGTTTCCGAACATCCACTCCGACGGAAGCCCCATGCCGAACAGCGCCGATTCGCGGACGCCTTTGAACGAATTGACCACGATCATGTAGAACGGAATGAGGATGACTAACGCTCCGAGCAGGACGAAGAGATGCAACGCGAGCTTTTTTCCTCCCTGCCTCATCACATCTCCACCTCCCGTTTCTTAAGCGCCGCAAGGACCGGAAGGCCGACAAGGGTAACAAGCGCGAACAGGACCAGGTTGATTGCCGTCGAGTAGCCCATTTGCCCCATGCTGAACGTGCTGCGGATGTACGTATAGAATACTTCCGTCGTATAGCCGGGGCCGCCGTCCGTCAGCACCATGACCATCTCGAACACTTTCATCGATCCGATGAGAGAGAGCAGGATGTTGACCGTCGTGGACGATGCGACCAGCGGGAAAATGATATTTTTAAGGCGATGCCAGTAATTGGCTCCGTCGATGGCCGCGCTCTCCAGCAAATCCTTCGGAATAAACTGCAGGCCGGCCAAGTAGATGACCATCGTAAAGCCCGATACCTTCCACAGATCCGTCAAGATGATCGAAAACAGCGCCCACTTCGGATCGTTCAGCCAATCCTGGGCCATAAAGCCGAGGCCGACGCCCTCGAGCATCGTATTGACGATGCCGTGCTCGGGATGATAGATGGCGCGAAACACGTAACCGATGACGATCGGCGCGATGACGTACGGCATAAAAAATACCGTGCGGAAAAAATTTCTCATCCGGATCGACTCGTTCATCACGAGCGCGAGCGCGAGGCCGATCACGTTCTGCAGGACGGTGACGGCCGCCGCGAAAATCAATGTATTGCTGAGCGCCTTTCCCAGTCTCGGTTCCTGGAAAAGAGCCGCGTAATTGTCGAAGCCAATGAACTTGACCGAATCGGCGTTAATGTTCCAGTCCGTAAAGCTGTAATACACTCCGAACAGCGTCGGGGCGATAAAAAACAACAGAAAAACGGCGACTGCGGGGTAAGAAAAATAAAGCGGATATTTGCGCCTTTCCACGTCTCCCCCTCCTTCTCCTAAGGTGGATGGGGCCGTTCCGCGCGAAGCCGATTAACGTCTTCGCACGGAGGCAGCCCCGGCTAGTTGTCTAGACTGCGCGAATCAGAAGCCTTCCAGCAGCTTGGCTTTGCCGTCTTTCTGGTAGTTGGCGCCGAATTCTTCGATCGCTTCGTCGATATCGCCCTTAAGGAAGAAGTTTTGCAGCGTCTTCGAGAAATCCACGAACGACGCGGTCAGCCGGTTCTGAATGTTGACGCGGGACTTGCCGGCGTCGATGTACGCCTTGACGTCCTCCTGCACCGGGTACAGCTCGCTGGTCGCCCCTTCGTAAATCGGGATGCCCGGCTTGTTCGCGTAAAACAGATTGACGTTGTCCGGCTGCAGCATGAATTTCACGAGCTCGATCGCGACGTCCCTGTTTTTCGCTTTTTCCGGCACCATCAGCTGGTTCGGAGGAGTAATCATGGCGACGCCCTGATCGTCGGCGGACGGGAACGGGAAGAACCCGAGATTGTTCGTTACCCAGTCCTTGCCGAATTTTTGCTCCATTTGCGAGACGATTCCGTCCAGCATGAAGGCCATGGCCACTTTGCCGTCGCCCATCTCGTTTTGCATTTCGTCGTAGGTGCCGGCCATGACGTTTTTCTGGTACAGGTCCAGCTCCTTGAGCTCCTTCTGCTTGGCGAACAGATCCCTCAGCTCGGGGATGTCGGCGAACTTCAGTTCGTTGCGGTTCAGCTTGGCGACGCCTTCGTCCCCGATCGCCGGATCCACCTGGGTTACCCAGCCGGTATAATAGAACACTTGCGGCGGCCACGCGTCCTTGACTCCTTCATAGAACGGCGTAAAGCCCGCGGCCTTGATTTTTTTGGCGATTTCGACCAAGTCGGCGTAATTTTTCGGCACGTCCACGCCCGCCTGCTTAAACACTTCCTTGTTGTAAAACACGCCCATCATGCCGGTGGAGCCGTAAGGAACGCCGAAAATTTTATCGTTTTCCACCTGCGCCTGCTTGATCGAATCGAACACGTCGTCCCACACTCCGGATTCGCCGGACCATTCGTGCAGCGTCTCCGCCGCTCTCAGCTTGACGTACTGCTTCGTGCCCGGCTGCATCAGGAACAGGTCGGGAAAATCCCCGGTAGAGAAACGCGTTTTGATCAGATTGTCGTAATCGCCGCCCGGCAGCGCCTGCAGCTCGACCTTGTTGCCGGTCTGCTGCTCGTAGGCGTCGAACACTTTCGTGAACGCCGTCGTATCCTCGGTATTGGAGATGACGAACGTCAGCGTGACCGGATTGCTGTTTTTGGGGCTTTCCGACGCGCCGGACGATGCCGATGGGGACGCCGATGGGGATGCGCCGCTCCCGCCGCTGCCTTTGTCTCCTCCGCCTCCGCAAGCCGCGAGCGACGCGCCCAGCAAGCTGACGGCCACCGCCGCGGATACCGCTTTCATCTTTTTCATATCGTTGCGAGCCTCCCTTAAAGTAGGTTCCTTCTGAGTACGTTTTCATTATAAGGGAAGCGTTTTCTGTAACCCCATTCACGATTTCGACTCGTTATGTTGAATAATCTTACCTCCTCGTTATTTCGGGTCGGGGAAAGCGTCGGAAAATTCGTCGAACGGAAGCGAAAGGGTAATTCTCGTTCCCGCTCCTTTACGGCTTTCGACCTCGAAGCCGAGCCGTTCCCCGAACTGGATGGCGTATCGGGCGTAGACGTTGCGGACGCCGATTCCCCCTTCGGCGACGGATGAGGACTCCTCGGAATGCAGCGACATCCTCAGCTTCGTCCTCAGGTCGCCGAGCCGCTGCTCCGACATGCCGACGCCGTCGTCGGATACGGCCAGAACGAAACGGCCCTCCTCCTTCTTCGCGGCGACGCGGATCGTCCCCTTGCCCCGTTTGCGCTCCAGTCCGTGGAAGACGGCGTTTTCGACAAGCGGCTGCAGCGTCATTTTCAATACCGGGTAATTGTACAGGCTTTCGTCCACGTCCGCCTCGTAAGCGATTTTGTCGTCGAAACGAATGCTCTGGATTTTCATGTACGCCTCGATCTGATCCAGCTCCTCCTGCAGAGTGACGATCTCGTCGCGGTTGCGCGTGTTGTAACGGAACATATCGGCGAGCGCGTGCGCGATCTCCCCGATCTGCGGCGCCCGGTGATAATCGGCCATCGCCCGGATAATGTCGAGCGTATTGTACAGAAAATGCGGATTGATCTGCGAATACAGCATCGCCAGCTCCACGTCCCGCAGCTTGATCTGGTTGACGTATTTGTTCTCGATCAGGTTGCGAAGCTCTTCCTGCATCGCATTGAAGTTGGACGCGATCAGTCCGATCTCGTCGGCCCGCTTGATCTCGACCCGCTCGGAGAAATCCCCCCGCTTGATGCGGTTGACGTGCTTGTAGAGCGTCTGAATCGGCTGCGTGATCCGGCGGCCGAACAGAACGGAAATCACAAAAGTCAGCACGAAGGCGCCGACGGCCGTCGCGATGACGGTCGTTTTGATGTTGTCGATCGGCCCCAGGATGTCCCGGCGCGGAGTCGAGATCACCGCTTTCCAGCCGGTCGATTCGGAGACGATGTACGAGACGAACTGCTCGTCGTCCTCCCCGTCCATCCAGAACTTGCCCTCGGAGCTGTCCAGACGATTTAACAGCCGCTTGTCCGGAGCCGGAGAGCCGGGAGGCAGCGAATCGTATACGAGGCCGTTGCGCTCGTCCAGCACGAGAATCCGGCTGCGGGCGGACAGGTCGTCGCTGCGGCCGATCGCCCGGAACAGATCGTTCCCGTATTCGACGCGAACGACGATAAAGCGCTCCGGGTTGGAGAAGTCGCGGATCAGAATCGACGAGGAATAGGCCGTTCCGGCCGCGTCGGTCGTGCCGTCCCCGTTGCTGGGACCGTTGAAGAACACTTCTCCGTCCTTGGCCACCGTTCGCAAAAACCATTCCGAGTTGCGCACCTGAACGGTCGTCCATGGCTTGTAGTCGTTCGAGGCGGCTAGCAGCTCACCGGTTCGGTAATAGATCTGAAAGCGGATAAATCCGCGGATCGGCGTGGCGTTAAAGCTTTTCAAGTTTAGGTTTTCCAGCTTCTGGCGAAATAAAAACTGATTTTGCTCGCTCATCTCCGGGTAGGCGTTGATGCCGTCGATATATTCCTGGTCGTAGTACGGCGCGAGCAGGAGATTTCGCTTGCTGCGAAAATCGTTGTCCATATTGTTGGCGATCTGCCGGACGATCTGCAGATTGGCGGATTCGACCCGGCCCTTGATCGTCGAGGACGAAAGGTAAAAGGATACGGTCCCGACCATAAGAATGGACAGTAAAATGATGACGAAATAGCTGAAAAGCAGAACCGTGCGGATACGGGAAAAGAAGTCGCGAATTTTGCCGACGATCGGCTTTCCGCTTGCTTTCATCTTCTTCTCCCTCCCCGATGCGATCCTGCTTGTCCGTGTTACAAATTATAAACCGATCGGAATCGGATCACCAGTCGGAAATTGCCGGCAGCCGGTCAAACGTCGGACGGAAGAATGAAGCTCTCGAACAGATACTCGGCCGAACCGATCTCGAATGCGGACGGGTCCCCGGAGCGGGCGGACGGCGTTCGAAGCGCGGCCGATGTCGCTCAGTCGGCTCGCGACGCTTCCTCGGCGGCCAGCACGGCTTTCACCGCCGCCTGCCAGCCCCGATTCAATCTCTCGCGCGCCCCCGGATCCATATTCGGCGAATAGATCTTGTCCTTGCGGTAATAAGAATACAGCGTCTCCCGATCCCACCATCCGAGGGCGAGTCCGCCCATATAAGCGGAGCCGAGCGCGGACAGCTCTTCCGCTTCGGAGCGGACGACCTCCGCATCGAGCAGATCGGCCTGGAAACGCATGAGCAGCTCGTTGGCGGTCGCGCCTCCGTCGACGCGAAGCTCGCGCAGCGGCAGGCCGGTCTCCGACGACAGCATCCGGACCGCGTCCGCGACCTGGAAAGCGATGCTCTCCAGCGCTGCGCGCAGCAGGTGGCGGCGGTCCGACGAGCGGTTTAGGCCGATGACCGCCGCCCGGGCCCGAGCGTTCCAATGCGGCGCGCCAAGCCCGACGAACGCGGGGACGAGATAAACCCCTCCGTTATCGCCGATCTCCGCGGCTGCCGCCTCCAGTTCGGCATAGTCGTTGAACAGGCCAAGCTCGTTGCGCACCCAATTCAAGCAATCTCCGGTCGAGCGAATGACGCCCTCCAGGGCGTACTGCGTTCGACCGCCGATGCTCCAGGCGATCGCGGTCACCAGACCATGACCGGCTTCGACAGGCTCGTCGCCCGTGTACATCAGCACGGACGTTCCCGTGCCGTACGTGCCCTTGGCCATTCCCGGCCGAGTGCACTGCTGTCCGAACAGCGCCGCCTGCGAGTCGCCGATCACGCCCGCGATCGGCTTCGGAACCGGAAACAGCTCCGGCTCGTCCGTCATGCCGTATACGGCGTCGCTGTCCCTCGCTTCGGGCAGCAGAGTCAGCGGAATGCCGAATTTCTCCGCCAGTTCCTCGTCCCACTTCAACGTATGGATGTTGAACAGTTGAGTCCGGCTCGCGTTCGTGTAATCGGTCGCATGTACTTTTCCGCCCGTCAGCTTCCAGACGAGCCAACTGTCGACCGTGCCGGCGGCCAATCTTTCGGCCGGAACGCCGGCGGCGGCATGATCGAGCAGCCAGCGCCATTTGCCCGCCGAGAAATAAGGATCCAGCGGCAGGCCGGTCTTGGAGGCCACGGGCGCCTCCAGCCCTTCCCGCTTCATCCGCTCGCACCAATCGGCGGTGCGCCGGCACTGCCATACGATCGCGTTGGCGACGGGCAGGCCCGTCTCGCGGTCCCAGATCAGCGCCGTCTCGCGCTGATTCGTAATCGTCAGCGCCGCGACGGCGTCCGCGTTGACGCCCGCCTTCTCCATCACGCCGCGGATGGCGCCTTTAACGTTATCATATAGTTCCAGCGGATCGTGTTCCACCCAGCCGTCCCGCGGATAGATTTGGCGGTGCGGGATCGAGCAGCGGTGCCGGATGCGTCCCTCCCGGTCGGTCAGAACGGCTTTCGTGCCGGCCGTGCTCTGATCGACGGTGAGCAGATAAGGGCCTGCGCCGCTCATTGCGCTCGCGCGCCGGCCCGCTTGAGCAATTGCGCGGCAAGCTCCTTGACGTTCTCCGCGGAAATTCCGTAATGGCGGAAAACTTCCGCCGTCTTGCCGGCGATCGCGGGCTCGTCGGGAATGCCGAGAATCCGCAGAGGAACGGGACAATGCTGGGACGTCACCTCGGCAACCGCGGCGCCGAGTCCGCCGTACACGCTGTGCTCCTCCAGCGTAATGATCGCACCCGTCTCTTCGGCGGCGGCGATGATCGCCTCCTCGTCGAGCGGCTTGATCGTATGCATGTTCAGCACGCGCGCATGGATGCCCTCCCGCGCCAGCAGCTCCGCCGCATCCAAAGCCACCCGTACCGTTTCGCCCGCCGCGATCAGCGTCAGGTCTCCGCCGTCCTTCAGGCGAACGGCTTTGCCGAGGACGAATTCGCGATCGTCGTCCTCCTCGTACACGTCCTCGACCGGATTGCGGCCGATCCGCACGTAGACGCCGCCCTCGTACTCGGCGATCGCCTTCGTCATCTTCTTCGTCTCGTGGCGATCCGCCGGGAGCACCACCGCCAGACCGGGAATGGCCCTCGTCACGGCGATGTCCTGCACCGAGTGGTGGGACATGCCGAGCGCCCCGTAGGAGACGCCCCCGCTGATGCCGATCAGCTTGACGTTCGTGGCCGAGTAAGCGACGTCGACCTTGATCTGTTCGATGCTTCGCATGCTCAGAAAGCAGGCCGGAGACGCGACGAACGGCGTTTTGCCGCTATGCGCCAGCCCGGCCGCGATGCCGACGATGTTCTGTTCCGCGATGCCGGTCTCCACGAATTGCTCGGGATAACGCTTCGCGAACGGAGCCATCGCCGCCGACCCGCGCGAATCGCTGGCCAGCACCATAATGTCGCGGTTGCTCTCCGCCATCTCGAGCAGAGCTTCGCACATCGCTTGGCGGTTCGGAATCGTATTAGGCATGGTTTCCGCTCCTTTCCTCTTCGCCCGCGAGCGCGGCCAGCGCGGCGTCGAGCTCCTCGCGAGCCTGCTTCAGCTGGTCGTCGTTCGGTACGTGATGGTGCCATTCCGGTTTGTTTTCCGCAAAGGACACTCCCTTGCCCTTGACGGTGTTCGCCAGCAGCAGCGTCGGCTTCCCGCCGACCTCGGGCGCGCCGCGAAACGCCTTCAGCAGCTCGTCGTAATCGTGTCCGTCCACGGAGACGACATGCCAGCCGAACGCCTCCCACTTGCGGTCCAGCGGCTCCAGAGCCATGACGTCTTCCGTGCTGCCGCTGATCTGCAGCCGATTGCGGTCGATGATGCCGACGAGATTATCGAGCTTGTAATGGGCTCCCGCCATCGCCGCCTCCCAGACCGAGCCTTCGGCCTGCTCGCCGTCGCCCATCAGGCAGTACACGCGGTACGGCTTGCCGTCCCTCTTGGCGGCCAGCGCCATGCCGACCGACACGGCCAGGCCGTGGCCGAGCGCCCCGGTGTTCATCTCGATGCCGGGCACCTTATTGTTCGGATGTCCGATCAGCCTCGTGCCGAACTGGCTGAACGTGGACAGCTCCTCCTTCGGAAAATAGCCGAGATCGGCTAGGATACACCATAGCGATTCTACGCAATGTCCCTTGCTCGCCACGAAACGGTCGCGGTCCGGAAGCTTCGGATTGCGCGGATCGTGCTTCATCACTTCGTAATAAAGCGCGGTCAGAATGTCGGCGTTGCTGAGCGAGCCGCCGGTGTGGCCGCCCTTCGCCGCATGGATCATCGTCAGCAGATCCTTGCGGATTTGCAGCGATTTTCGTTTCAGTTCCAGCGCGGTCGCCATGATCACACACTTCCTCTCAGCCAGGCGCGGATTTGCTCCTCCGTCGGGTCGACCGGGTCCGGGGTCAGCCCCGGGATATATTGGCAGGCTTCGTACAGAGCCGGGATGACGTTGGCGTGAATGCCTACGGAATGGTGAACGTACGGACCTTTCACCAGCTTCTCCTCCCACAGCGGCCAGTCGTTGACTTCCACCCAGACGTAAGAACCGCGGGTGTAAGGTCCTTCGATGCCCTTCGCCTTGCCGAGGAACAACTGGTACTCCCCGTTGTCGCCGTCGAAGCGCGCGATCGTCATGCTGCCCCCGCGAATTTCGCCCTCGTGCGTGCCCGGAGCATGGTCGTCGAACAGAAAATGCTTGCGCATTTTCGGCTTGTTCTCCACGCTGAGCGACACGGGGAAGTTCCCGCAATGGAACAGCAGCTCTCCGTTGTCGTTCTCCGGGTGGCGGACCGTAATATCGGCGAAAAAGGTCGGAGCCTCGTTCATCGCCGCCGCCTGAACCATGACCGAAGTAATCGCCCCGTGAATGTCGGTCTCGCAAGTGACCGGAATTTGCTCGTCGGTCAGAATCGCGTTAGCCAGGCAAGGCATAATGCCGATCGCGTCCTGCAGAGCGGACCAGCATTGAATGGCGATGGCGGTGCTGCCGGAATCGACCGCCAGCTTCTTCATCGCGACCTTGAGCGCGGCCACGCGCTTGACGTCATCGTCGGTCACCTCGGAGATATCCAGCTTGTCGCGAATGTATTGGATCGCTTCCGTCAGCTCGGGTCCTCCGGACTTTTCCGCCTTCTTCGCCGCGTTCGTTATATCGACGAGCGTAATCGGATGCAGCTCGATGCCGAAACGCTCCAGCAGTTCTCCCTCGTTGCACATCATCGTCCAGAACGACGTCGGCCGCGGCCCGATCTGCAAAATGCGCAGGCTGCGGAAATGACGGACGACGTTGGCGGCCGCCACGAAATTTTTGAAGCCCCGCTCGAATACCGGATCGTCCACCCGGCTGTTCGTCACGTAGGTGAACGGCGTGCGGAAACGGCGCAGCACCTTGCCCGTAGCGAACAGGCCGCACTGCGTGTCGCGAAGACGCATTCCGTCCTCGAGCGGAGCCTCGTCGCGCGGCCCCCACAGCAGCACCGGCTTGCCGAGCGCCTTGGCGACCCGGGCTACCGTATCTTCCGTTCCGAAATTGCAATGCGGGAAAAAGACGGCGTCGACTTTCTCCTTCAGCAAATGCTCGGCAATCTGCTCCGCTCCGATCCGGTCGTCGTACAGCAGCCCTTCGGCGTTCAGTCCTTCCAGATCGACGATATCGATATCCATCCCGAACGAGTCCAATTTGTTGCGGATCTGCACCTTGTACTTGAAGGCATCCTCCGCGCTGAACGTAAACCTGCGCGTCGGCGCGTATCCCAATTTCAGTTTCTTCATGTTCAGCCTCTCTTCTCCATTAGTGGCGTTCTCCGTTTATCCACTTCATCAAGCTAAACTTTTGGGCAATTTCTAAACTAATTTAAAATAAACTTTTTAGTTAGTTTAGTGCTTTACCCTATCGTATCATCCCCAAAAAAGGCCGTCAACTCGATTTTTAGTAATTGTTTAGCATTAATCACTAAACTAATTCAGTTGTTAAGTTTATTCTGTTGCGCAATTGGAAAGATTAGTAGTAAACTAAACTAATGAGACAAGCTCTACATTCAGTCGATAGAACGGAGAAATTCCGATGAGGATGGAAGATATCGCCAAAATCGCGCAAGTGTCCAAGTCCGCTGTCTCTTTGGCGTTCAGCGGCAAGCCCGGCATCGGGAACGAAACGCGGGAACGCATTTTGCGCATTGCCCGGGAAATGGGCTATAACGCGAAGCCCCGCGGCAGCGCGTCCGCACAGGAGAAAAGCTCGAAGCAGCTCGTATTTCTCGTCATCACCAATCTAGGAATCGTATCGGAGGAGTACTATCAGCAGCCCTTTTTCCGGGAGCTGATTCATTTCGTCGAGGAGCGCTGCCGCTCCAAAGGATACTCCGTCGTTTTTTCGTCCGTAGACATGGAGAATTTCGATCAGAGCATCCGCGCCGTTGCCGAAGATCATCGCAACAGCGGCGTCATCCTGCTCGGCACCAATTTGAGCAGGGAACAGATCGCCTTCGTCGCGGACAAGCTGCCGCAGCTCGTCGTGCTCGACACCTGCTACGATACGCTGCCGGTTCACTTCGTCGAAATCAACAACGCGATGGGCGCTTATCAGGCGGGAACGCACTTGTGCGAGCTCGGCCATCGGGACATCGGCTATGTCGCATCCAACGTGCGGATTCATAATTTCGAGGAGCGCAAATCGGGCTTTGCCGCCGCGCTTCGGGAAAAGGGCATGGAGGTCGCGCCAAGCCGGACGTTCTCGGTCGCGCCGACGCTGCTGTCGTCGCAAGATTCGATGCGGCAGCAGCTTGAGGCCTGTCTGCAAAACGAGGGAAATCTGCCCACGGCGCTTTTCTGCGAATGCGACTACATCGCCATCAGCGCAATGAAGACGCTAGCCGAGCTTGGCTATCGCGTTCCCGAGGATATCTCCGTGATCGGCTTCGACAACATCAACGAATCGGTGATCGTGACGCCGGAGCTGACGACGATCCACGTCGAGAAGGAGAAGATGGCCCGGCTGGCCGTCGATCTGTTGACGGATCCCGCCGAGCACGGCTCCAATGCCCGCAGCAAAACCCGCGTCGATACCCGCTTCGTCGCGCGGCTGTCTACTTGCGCACCGGCCGTGGCTGTAGGGTCCGGCAGCTCCGGCTCGAAGCCCGGTTGAGCGTGGTCTGGCAGGCCGTTCATCGCCGCTCGCCAACTTTATATGAAATTTCGAAATTTCGCACAAAAAATTCGGCCCTCTTCGTCTATTTGAGACCAACTTGTATGATTAATCATACAAATCTGCCGCCCCGACCGCTCCAACGCCGTATTTTGTACGATCAATCATACAAAATAGACGCAACGCCCAACAAAATCGCGGCATTTGTACGATAAATCATACAAGACCCACATTCTTCAAACTTATACGTCACCTGTCTAAAAAAGGAGATCCTCTTTTATGCTTTGATGAACCGCTTAAAAAGCTCGAATCCCTTTACACCTAGGGCCGCGGGCTTTTTTTGTATGCGTGAACGCGAGCTTGCCCGGAGCCCGAAGATCAAAGATCGAAACTCGAAACCTGAAGGTCGAAGGTCGAAGGTCGAAACTTGAAACCTGAAGCTCGAAACCTGAAGCTCGAAACCTGAAGCTCGAAACTCGAAACCTGAAGCTCGAAGCTCGAAACCTGAAGCTCGAAGCTCGAAACC
>JAEZZE010000216.1 GCA_023418755.1 Bacillota bacterium
GCCTTTGACGATCGCTTCGATCTTCTCGGGGATGACTTTGTCGCAAGCGAGATAGTCGAGGAAGAACAGAGGCTCCGCTCCGGTCACGATAACGTCGTTCACGCACATCGCCACCGCGTCGATACCGATCGTATCGTGCTTGTCCATCGCAAACGCCAGTTTCAGCTTCGTGCCTACGCCATCCGTGCCGCTGACGAGCACCGGCTCCTCGTACTTGTCTTTGTTCAAGCCGAACAAGCCGCCAAACCCGCCAAGACCGGTGAGCACTTCCGGACGGAACGTCCTCTTAACGTGCTTCTTCATCCGTTCGACCGCTTCGTTGCCGGCCGCGATATCGACACCGGCCTGTTTGTACGCCTCGGACAATGATTTCAGCTCCTTTTATTCTTGTTAACACGCGCAACGTTCGTCGTAAAAAGCGTGTGTTACGCGTCTTTCCCGATATTCACCGCCCCGGGCGGAGCCAATAAGCTCGCGGGGCACGCTTATTCGCGGCTCAACGCCCCTGGCGGAGCCAATAAGCCCGCGGGGCGCGCTTATCCGCGTCCCACCGCCCCCGGCGGAGCCAATAAGCTCGCGGGACGCGCTTATTCGCCAGGCCCGGCCCCTGGCGGAGCCAATAAGCCCGCAGGGCACGCTTATTCGCGGCTCGCCGCCCCCGGCGGAGCCAATAAGCCCGCGGGGCGCGCTTATTCGCCTGGCCCGGCCCCTGGCGGAGCCAATAAGCTCGCGAGGCGCGCTTATCCGCGTACCACCGCCCCTGGCGGAGCCAATAAGCCCGCGAGGCGCGCTTATACGCGGCTCGCCGCCGCGGGCAAGACTCCGCCCCCCTCCAACCGCCGCCCTCATGCCTCCCCGCCCGCGCTCAGTCGCAGCTGCAAGAGGTCAGCTTCGCATCCTCAAAACGGACCGCGGTCGGGTAGTCATTATTAAAGCAAGCCATGCACAGCCCGTTGTTGTACTCGTTCGAGTAAATTCCGACGGCGTCGCGCAGCCCCTTATCCGTCAGGAAATAGAGCGAATCCGCGTTAATGGCCTGGCGAATCTCCTCTACCGACTTGCTGGAGGCGATCAAATCCGCCGGGTTAGGCGTATCGATGCCGTAGTAGCACGGGTTCATGAACGGCGGAGAAGTAATCCGCACATGAACCTCGAGCGCCCCGGCCTCGCGGAGCATGTTCACGATCCGCAGCGACGTCGTACCGCGCACGATCGAGTCGTCGATCATGACGACGCGCTTGCCTTCGACGACTTTGCGAACGGCCGAGAGCTTCATCTTGACGCCCTTCTCCCGAAGCTCCTGCGAGGGTTGGATGAACGTCCGGCCGGTATATTTGTTTTTGATCAGGCCCAGCTCGTAAGGAATGCCCGTCTGCTCCGCGTAGCCGATCGCCGCCGAAATGCTCGAATCCGGCACCCCGGTCACGATGTCCGCGTCGACGAACGATTCCTGCGCCAGAATCTGGCCCATCCGCTTCCGCGCCGAGTGCAGATTCGCTCCGTAAATGTCGCTATCTGGACGCGCAAAGTAGATGTACTCCATCGCGCACATCGCCCGGCGCTGCATCGGCGCGAACCGATCTTCGCGCAAACCGTCGCGACTCAGCACGAGCAGCTCGCCGGGTTGAACGTCGCGCACGAACTCGGCTCCGATCGTCTCCAGCGCGCACGACTCGGAAGCGAAAATATAAGCTTCGCCCAGCCGTCCCATCACCATCGGGCGAAGGCCGTGCGGATCGCACGCCGCGATCAGATAATCCTTCGTCTGGATCAAGAACGCATAGCCCCCGATCAAACGCAGGAATGCGTCCTTGACCGCCTCGATCAGGTCCTTGGAGGAACGCGCAATCAAATGCGCGATCACTTCCGTGTCGCTCGTCGTTTGGAAAATCGAGCCCGATTCCTCCAGCTCCTTGCGGATAATCGGCTCGTTGACCAGATTCCCGTTCGTGCAGACGGCCAGATCGCCGCCGCGATATTTGAACACGAGAGGCTGGGCGTTCCCCAGATGGCTGGAACCGGCCGTGGAATACCGCACGTGGCCGATCGCCTGGTCCCCCTTCAGCGAATCGAGCCGATCGCGGTCGAACACTTCCTTGACCAGACCCATCCCCCGATGATAATGGAAGGTACCGTCCTCCGACGTACAGATGCCGCAGCTTTCTTCGCCGCGGTGCTGCAGCGCATGCAGACCGTAATAGGAGAGATTGGCCGCGTCGGGATGACCGAACACCCCGAACACGCCGCACTCTTCCCGCACTTTATCGAAAATGGATTCCTTGCTGCCGTTGCCCTCGTTGTAATAATCCCCGGTCCAGAGCCGCTTCACTTCTGTCCCCCCGTTCGCAACGCTAGATGTCATGCGTTCTTACCGCTCATGTGGTTCGGAATCGCCTGCGACCATGCCGCGCGCAAGTCGGTTACGGAGGCGTCGATCGCGTCATGGCCGCCGATCTTCACCTTCAGACGATCGCCGCCTACCGTACCGAGACGTTGAACGGGAACGCCTGCCGCTTCCACGAACGCCGCCAGCCGATCCGCGTTTTCCGCGCGAGCCGTCAGCAAAATCCGCGATTGCGATTCGCTGAACAACGCCAAGTCCGGACGAAGATTCGACTCGAAAGTCACGTCCGCGCCCAAGCCGCGGCCGAAGCCCGCTTCCGCAAGCGCCGCGGCCAGTCCGCCTTCGGACAAGTCGTGCGCCGAAGCGACCAAGCCGTCTTGGATCGCGCCGAGAACCGTCTGATGCAGTTTCTTCTCGACCGCCAAATCAAGCTCCGGAGGACGGCCTTCCGTCACGCCGTGAACGACGTATTGGAACTCGCTGCCGCCGATTTCCGCCTTCGTCTCGCCGAGCAAGAAGATGACGTCGCCTTCGGCCTTAAACTCTTGCGTCGTAATATGATCGACGTCATGCACGAGTCCGACCATGCCGACGACCGGAGTCGGGTAAATCGCGCCGCGCGTATTTTCGTTATAGAGTGACACGTTGCCCCCGATGACCGGCGTATCGAAAAACCGGCAAGCCTCCGCCATGCCGTCGACCGCTTTTTCCATCTGCCAGAACACTTCCGGCTTCTCCGGGCTGCCGAAGTTCAGGTTGTCCGTAATCGCCAGCGGCTCAGCGCCCGAGCACACGACGTTCCGGCCCGCTTCCGCGACCGCGATGCGACCGCCGACCTCCGGATCGAGATACACGTAACGTCCGTTGCAGTCCGTCGTCATCGCCAAGCCCTTGCGCGTGCCGCGAATCGTAACGACCGCCGCGTCCGACCCCGGACGAACCGCCGTTTCCGTGCGCACCATATAGTCGTACTGATTATAGACCCACTCTTTGCTCGCCAGAGACGGCGAACCGAGCACCTTCAGCAAGGCGTCGTTGAGGTCCAGCACTTGCTCGTAACGGTTCGTATCCACGGAACCGTCCTTCATATAATACTCGGGAACCTTCGAAGGTTTCTCATAGATCGGGCAGTCGTCCACGAGCGCCTTGACCGGCATGTCGCCGACCAGCTCGCCTTTGTGGAACAGCTTGAGGCGGCCGTCGTCGGATACTTTGCCGACCTTCGCGCAGTGCAGTCCCCAACGAGCGAAAATCGCCTTAGCCTGCTCCTCGTGCTGAGGCTCGCAGACGAAGAGCATCCGCTCCTGCGACTCGGACAGCATCATCTCGTACGCCGTCATGCCTTCTTCGCGCTGCGGCACTTCGTCCAAATACAGTTCCATGCCGTTGCCCGCCTTGCTCGCCATCTCCGCGCTGGAACACGTCAATCCCGCCGCGCCCATATCCTGAATGCCGAGCACGATGCCGGAGTCGATCAGCTCCAGAGTCGCTTCCATGACCAGCTTTTCCATGAACGGATCGCCGACCTGTACCGCCGAACGCTTCGCTTCGGACTCCGCCGTCAAATCCTCGGACGCGAACGTCGCGCCGTGAATGCCGTCTCGGCCCGTCGCCGGTCCGACGTAGAATACCGGGTTGCCGATGCCTTTGGCGACGCCGCGCTGGATTTTGTCGTGGTCGATCAATCCGACGCACATCGCGTTAACGAGCGGGTTGCCTTCGTAAGCTTCGTCGAACATGATCTCTCCAGCCACCGTCGGAATGCCGATACAGTTGCCATAGCCCGCGATTCCGCTGACGACGTGCTCGAACAGGTAGCGCACGCGCTCGTTCTCCAGCCGGCCGAAGCGCAAGGAGTTCAGCAGCGCGACCGGACGAGCGCCCATCGAGAAAATATCGCGAATAATGCCGCCCACGCCCGTCGCCGCGCCTTGGTAAGGCTCTACCGCGGACGGGTGATTATGGGATTCGATTTTAAATACGACCGCTTGGTTGTCGCCGATGTCGACGATGCCCGCGCCTTCGCCCGGTCCCATCAGGACGCGCGGTCCCGAAGTCGGGAATCTCCGCAGCAGCGGCTTGGAGTTTTTGTATGCGCAGTGCTCCGACCACATGACGCTGAACACGCCGATCTCCGTATAGTTCGGCTTGCGTCCCATAAAGTCGCAAATGAGCTCGTACTCCTTGTCCGAAACGCCGAATTGCTTGTAGATTTTCTGCTCCGCGATCTGCTCGATCGTAGGTTCCTTAGCGGATACTTGCTGCGCCATTACGTTCCCTCCAAGCGTTTAATACTGACGTAAACATCCGAGCGCCATCGGCGGAGCCGAGAATGTCTTTCACAGCGCGCTCCGGGTGCGGCATCATGCCCACGACGTTGCCCGCTTCGTTGCACACGCCCGCGATATTGTCGACGGAGCCGTTCGGGTTTTCGCCCGTATAGCGGAACACGATCTGATCGTTCGCTTTCAGCTGCGCCAACGTCTCTTCGTCTACATAGTAGCTTCCTTCGCCGTGCGCGATCGGAATCGTGATGACCTCGCCTTGCTTATAGTCGTTCGTGAAGCCGGTTTTCGCGTTTTCGACGCTCAGTCCCACCTGATGGCAGCGGAACTTCAGCGAGTTGTTGCGAATGAGGGCGCCCGGCAGCAAGCCCGCTTCGGTAAGAATCTGGAAGCCGTTGCAAATGCCGAGGATGAACTTGCCGGCTTCGGCCGCTTTTTTCACCTCGGCCATGACCGGAGCGAATTGCGCGATGGCGCCGCAGCGCAGATAATCCCCGTAAGAGAACCCGCCCGGCACGAGAATCGCGTCATACTCGGACAGATCGGTTGCCGTATGGAACACGTAATCGACGGATTCGCCGACCGTGTCTTCTACCGCTTTGTAACAGTCGATATCGCAGTTGGAACCCGGAAAAACAAGAACAGCGAATTTCATGAGCGCCTCAGCCCTCCAATTCGAAACGATAGTCTTCGACGACCGTATTCGCCAGCAGCTTCTCGCACATCACTTTGAGTTGTTCCTCCGCTTGCGCGCGATCGTTCGTGTCCAGATCCAGTTCGAGGTATTTGCCGATTCTCACCTTGCCGACTTCATTGAATCCGAGCGTATGCAGCGCTCCCTGCACCGCGTTCCCTTGCGGGTCGAGCACGTTTTGCTTGATCGTCACGTAAACCTTTGCTTTCATGGGGAGGTTCCTCCTGATCATTGTTGGTGTGGATTGAATCTATAAGGACGTTTGGCTTGTCAAAAAAAGTAATCTTACTGCATGTGCGATAATGCGGATCCGTCGGAGGATACATTGTGCTAGTGGAGACTTTCGGCGGAATAATGGTCGGGCAGACCGTTATTCCCACCCGCGGGCCGCTTCCGCCACCGTAAACGGTCGGGCAGACCGTTATTCTCATTCGCGGGCCGCTTTCGCCGCCGTTAACGGTCTGGCAGACCGTTATTCCCACCCGCGAGCCGCTTTCGCCCCCGTTAACGGTCTGGCAGACCGTTATTCCCACCCGCGGGCCGCTTTCGCCGACGTTAACGGTCTGGCAGACTGTTATTCCCACTCGCGAGCGGCTTTCGCCGACGTTAACGGTCTGGCAGACCGTTATTCCCACCCGCGGGCGGCTTTCGCCCCCGTTAACGGTCTGACAGACCGTTATTCCCACCCGCGGGCCGCTTCCGCCTCCGTTAACGGTCGGGCAGACCGTTATTCTCACTCGCGGGCCGCTTTCGCCACCGTTAACGGTCTGACAGACCGTTATTCCCACCCGCGGGCCGCTTTCGCCTCCGTTAACGGTCTGGCAGACCGTTATCCCCGAGCCTACTCCGTCAGCCTGCGGGCAATATCGCGGTAGCGGGCCGTCGTCGCCTCGACGACTTCCGCGGGCAGCGTAGGAGGCGGGCTGTTCTTGTCCCAATCCGATCCGGCCAAGTAGGCGCGAACCGGCTCCTTGTCCATGCTGTCGATCTCGACGTCGAGCTTGTAGTTCTCCTCCGCCCAGAAACGCGAGGAATCCGGCGTAAACAGCTCGTCGATGAGGATGATCTCTCCGTCGATCAGGCCGAACTCGAACTTGCAGTCGGCAAGGATGATGCCCCGCCGAGCGCAATACTCGCGTCCGAACTCGTACAGCTTCAGGCTGCGCTCGCGCAGCGCCTCGGCCAGCTCCGCGCCGACGCGTCGAGCCATCTCCTCGAACGGAATGTCCTCGTCGTGGCCGACGTCGTTTTTGCCCGCCGGGGTGAAGATCGGCTGCTCCAGCTTCGAGTTCTTGCGCAGCCCCTCCGGCAACCGAATCCCGTTGACCTCGCCGCTCGACTGATACTGGCGCCAGCCGCCGCCCGTAATATAGCCGCGTACGACGCATTCGATGTCGATCCGCTTCGCCTTCCGGCTGACCATAATGCGCCCGGCCAGCTTCTCCGGCTTTTTCACCAGGTCGCCCAGCAGCGCCACGTCCGTATGCACGACATGGTTCGGCTGAAAACCTGCCGTCTGCTCGAACCAGTGCGCGCTCAGTCCGTTCAGGACGCTGCCTTTTCCGGGAACCGGAGGGTCCAGCACGTAATCGAACGCCGAGATGCGATCCGTTACTACGATTAATAAATGCTCGCCGAGATCGTACAGCTCCCGGACCTTGCCCTTGTGAATAAGCGGGGCGTTCACGAGCCCTTCGGCCGTAGCCAAAGCTTGGGTAGTCATTGCTGCCTCCTAGCGGCGCCTGCAAGCGCGCGTATTATTTCAAGCCCAAGGGCTCGTCACGAAATTAGAAGTATTTTATTTCGCGACGAGGCCCAACCGGTCAAAAATCGTATCCACATGCTTCAAATGCCAAGTCGGATCGAAGCAATCGGCAATTTCCTCAGCGGACAGAACGTCGGTAATTTCCTTCGTCGACTCCACGATGTCGCGGAAATCGCGCTGTTCCTCCCACGCCTGCATCGCGCGCGGCTGCACGGTGTCGTACGCCTGCTCGCGGGCGAAGCCTTTGTCGATCAGCTTCGTCATCACCCGCCCGGAGAACGGGACGTTATAAGTGCGGGACATGTTGCGCTTCATGTTTTCCGGGAATACGGTCAAGTTCTTCACGATATTGCCGAAGCGGTTCAGCATGTAGTTCAGCAGCATCGTCGCGTCCGGCAGGATAACCCGCTCCGCCGAGGAGTGCGAGATGTCGCGCTCGTGCCACAGCGGCACGTTCTCGTAGGCGGTCAGCATGTGGCCGCGAATGACGCGCGACAGGCCGCTCATGTTTTCGCAGCCGATCGGGTTGCGCTTGTGCGGCATCGCCGACGAACCTTTTTGCCCTTTGCCGAA
Source organism: Bacillota bacterium (assembly GCA_023418755.1). Lineage (GTDB taxonomy): Bacteria > Bacillota > Bacilli > Paenibacillales > Paenibacillaceae > Cohnella. The sequence goes on from JAEZZE010000216.1 coordinate 7,662, forward strand.
CGGCTCTTCGACTTCGCGGAACTCGCTCTTCTGCAGGCCGCGGATCTCTGTCGCGAACTTGTCGATCGACGTGGCAATCAACGCCAGCGTCGCCATGTATTCCGCATGACGGTCGCGCTGCAGCGTCTGGGTAGAGATCGGCGCTGCCTGGATGCCGAGCTTCCGGCAGACGAACTGTTCCACCGCAGGATCGATGTTGGCGTATGTGCCGACCGCGCCGGACATTTTGCCGAATTCGACGCCCGCAGCGGCATGCTCGAACCGCTCCAGGTTACGCTTCATTTCCTCGTGCCACAGCGCCAGCTTCAATCCGAACGTTGTCGGCTCGGCATGAACGCCGTGCGTGCGGCCCATCATCGGAGTGTTCTTATATTGAATCGCCTGATCGCGAAGGATGGCGATGAAGTTCCGAATGTCCTTACGCAAAATTTCGTTCGCCTGGCGAAGCAGATAGCCCATCGCCGTATCGACGACATCCGTCGAAGTGAGGCCGTAGTGCACCCATTTGCGTTCCGCTCCGAGACTTTCGGATACCGCGCGGGTAAAGGCGATGACGTCATGGCGGGTTTCCAGCTCGATCTCGTAAATGCGGTCGATGTCGAACTTGGCGTTTTTGCGCAGTTCGACCGTGTCTTCGCGAGGAATGTGTCCCAGTTCGGCCCACGCCTCGCACGCGCACAATTCCACCTCCAGCCAAGCTTGGAACTTGTTCTGTTCGGTCCAGATCGCCCGCATCTCGGGCCGGCTATAACGTTCTAACATGTGTGATTAAACCCTCCATATGTTCGATTGGGATATCCATTCCAACGCCGCGTCTACGTTCGGGGCAAGCACGTTCAGATGGCCCATCTTGCGCTTAACCTTCGCTTCCGCCTTGCCGTACAGATGAACCTTGACCTCGACGCCCAGCTTCTCGGCTGCCGGGTCCCGCTCCCCCATCCAGGCCAGCAGCGGCTCCATATGCTCGCCGAGAATGTTCGCCATGACGACCGGCGTCAGCAGCGACGGCTCTCCGAGCGGCAAATCGCAGATCGCCCGAATGTGCTGCTCGAACTGCGACGTGCGGCAGGCTTCCATCGTATAGTGTCCGGAATTGTGCGGCCGTGGCGCCAGCTCGTTAACGTACAGCTCGCCGTCTGCGGCAAGGAACATCTCGACGGCGATCAATCCGACGACGCCAAGCGTCTCCGCGATCGATACCGCCAGCTTCTCGGCCTCCGAACGAACCTTGTCCGTAATCCGCGCCGGAACGATCGATAGATGCAATATATTATGAACGTGGATGTTTTCCGCGGGCGGGAACGTCTTTACTTCTCCCGACGGGCTTCTTGCCGCGATCACGGAAATTTCCTTGTCGAAAATAATAAATTTCTCCAACACTAGCTGCGTGCCGCTCCGCGACGCCTCTTCCCAAGCCGGCGCCAGCTCGTCCTCGCTCCGCAGCACCCATTGGCCTTTGCCGTCGTAGCCGCCGGTCGCGGTCTTCAGCACCGCCGGAAGTCCGAGCCTCGCGGCCGCTTCCCGCAAGCCGTCCAGGCTCTCGATCTCGGCATAAGGCGCCACCTGCGCTCCCGATGCCTCGACCGCCCGCTTCTCGCGCAGCCGGTGCTGCGTCGTGTACAGCAGCTTGCTGCCCTGCGGCACGTACGATTCGCGCTCGAGCATCTCCGCCACTCCGGCGTCCACGTTCTCGAATTCGTACGTGATGACGTCGGAGCGCCGCGCCAGCTCCCGCGCCGCTTCGCGGTCGTCGTAGGCGGCTACGATCTGAGCCGCCGTCTGCCCGCAAGGGCTGTCCGGCGTCGGATCGAGCGTCACGAACCGGTAGCCGAGGCGGCTGCCGGCGTGCGCAAGCATCCGGCCGAGCTGACCGCCGCCGAGGACGCCGATCGTCGCGCCGGGCATAACCGCGCGGCGCGGCGATGCCGCCGCCGCGCCCTGGCCGCCCGCTTCGCCGGATTGCGCCTCAATCCTTGCGCTTGCCCGTTGCTCCGCTTCCGCACTCGAGCCGGCGGATTGCTCCGTCTCCGCCGCCTGCCCATCCGCCGCGCCCGGAACGGCGCAGCCGAACTCGTCACACGCCATGCCCTCTCCGTCGAACAGATTGACGAGCTTGTTCACGTTATCCCCTCCGCTCATGAAGGAAGCTCCGCGTTGTCCAGCACTTCGCGCGTAATGCGCTCGCGTCTTGCAGCCACGCGAGCCTGCACCTCCGGATCGAACGAACCGATCAATTGCGCCGCGAGCAGGCCCGCGTTCGTCGCCCCGGCCGCGCCGATCGCCACCGTCGCCACCGGAATGCCTCCCGGCATCTGCACGATGGAGAGCAACGAGTCCAGCCCGTTCAACGCTTTCGATTGAACGGGCACTCCGATAACGGGCAGGACGGTCTTGGCCGCGACCATGCCCGGCAGATGGGCGGCGCCGCCGGCGCCGGCAATGATTACCTTCAAACCGCGGGAAGCCGCGGTTTCCGCATATTCGAACATCAAGTCCGGCGTCCGATGCGCGGAGACGACTTTCTTCTCGTAAGGAATGTCCAGCTCCTCAAGAATCTCGCACGCTTTCTTCATCGTTTCCCAATCCGACGTACTGCCCATGATGACGCCGACAAGTGACGACATGATTCCACCCTTCCCCGGTTGCGTTCTGTTCTTTTCCGCCAGAAATGAAAAAAAGATCGATGGGAATACCCTCAGTATTCCCCAATCGACCTTCGTTCTCTACCCCCTCCGCAGCAGCGCAACGACGACAAGACAAAGCCCGAACCTCGCTGGGTCCGCGCTTCTATTTCATGCCGCCCGCAATTGCCGCGTAGTCCGGAAATTAGGGTTTCCGGGTAGAGACGTTCGGGCCGATTCCCGACATATACGCGCTTGGCGCCTTGCCTGACGAATAGCAAGTCATTTCGCTTCTTTACGTTACTAAGTGTACCCCAGAGCAGGGGGAACTGTCAAACAAAGACGAACGCTTTCATTGATAAATATTATTAATGTTCGGATTTTGATGCAATTCTAGTGCAGAAAGGCAGGAAGAAGGCCTCGGGAGTCTCGACGGAGCGCGAAGGCCTTCTTCCTAGGTTCGACCGGATCGAATTATCGCGACGCTTCGCGAGCGCGGTCCAAATACCGATGCCAGATCGCGGACTCATCATCGGTCATATTGCCGTTCATAGTCGAAAAGTCGATATAGCGATCCGAATGCTTCGAGAGCAGAACGAATTGCGGGAAGGAGACCGACGCCCGCTTCAGCGAGGGCGACTTTGCCGCTTTCTCCAAACCGCCGATTTCGGGGCTGCCGCGCAACTCCAAGCTGCGCAGGTTAGGCAACTCGCCTAGCGCCGAAGCGTCCCGCACCGACGAATCCGCGATCGTGACTGTCCGGAGCTTCCGACATTTGCGCAAGAAATCAAGACTCTTTAAGCTCACCTCGTCCAGATGAAGATTTTCCAGATTGCTCAGCTGCCCCAGCGCCTCCAGTTCGCTCTCGGCTCCGGCGCCCAGCCGAACGATCGTCAGCTCCTTAAGCTGCCCGAGCTCGGCCAGCTCGCGAACCTGCTCCGCATCCGGGTCGCTGACTTTCAAAGCGCGCAGACTTCCGAGCTGTCGCAACGGAGAATAATCGCGTACCGGCGTTTGCTGAATATCCAGCGCCTGCAGGCTTGTCATCGCGCTTAACGGGGATAAATCGGCAGCCGCGGACTCCGACAGAATCAGCTCCTTCAAGTACGCGAGACCTTGCAGGGGGCGGAGGTCTGTAACGGGATTGCCGCCTAGATACAGCGTCTTCAACTGCGTGCAGCCGCTTAATGCCTCTATCGAACCGATCTCGTTCCTGCTCAGAACAAGCTCCCTCACTTCCACGCAGCGGCTCAGCGGAGAAATGTCGGTCAGCCCCTCGCGAATAAACATGAGCCGCTTCGCGCGAAAAAACTTTTCCGGAGTGCCGCCGTTATCCGCAACCCGGGTTTGCCACTCCGGATCGAGCCCGCCCATCCATTCCGCGGCGTCCTCGTCCCGTGCCACGGAACGGACCGGTTCGATCACCGGAAGCTCCAGCGAGCGGACCGCGTCGAACAGATGCGTGCTGCCGTCGCGCCCCAACGTCCAATAACGGTGATCTTCCTCTATATGTACGGTATAATTGCCGGCTTTGGCCATATCGCGAATAAATTGCAGCCAATGCGCGAGATTGCGGGCGATGACGTACTTGATTTCCTCGTCGCGGCCGAAATTGATGATCTGCCCCGCCGTTCCTTCCCGGTCCGGGTCCATGTCGACGCCCAGATTGTTGCCGCCCCGATCTTTGCCGATCGGCAGCCACCCGCGATTGATATATTGTTCTTTAATCCAGCCTGCCGGAACGGAGTAATGCTCCGATTCCAGCCCTTCCATCTGCTCCTCCAGCGCCTCCCAGATCCGCCACTCCGCCAGCATGGCGTCCAGCGAAAGAAACGGAAGGCCGAAAAACAGGCCGGGGCCATCCTCTTTTTCCCCGTTATGCGTCAGATAGAGCTCCCGCAGCTCCGCGGGCAAGGAAAATCCGAGCTCTTGCTCCGCCTTGAGAAGCTCCTCCTCCGCAGCCGGCGGATTAAGCGAACGGCCTAACTCGGGAAGCTCTTCCCGCAGCAGCTCGACGATCTCTTGCAGCGTTTGCTTTATTTTCACCGTCTCATCCCCCGTCCAATCTGCGAATGGGTCCTTTACCCGTTGAATCGACTTCGTTCGCCCGTACAATTTAACATTGCAAAAGTAAGGACGATTAGTCAAGCGCGGCCCGATTCGGAAATCATCGACAACATACAGAATTCCGGCGTCGTCCCCATGGCGGCGAGAAGCGGTCGAAGCCCATAGTAAAACCCCGCCCCACCTCCGTCGATTCGGAAGTGAAGCGGGGTTGATTTATGCCATGAGCCCGCGAAGGCTCATAAACGCGATTATTCTCCGCCTACGAACACGTAGCGCGCGATAACGATGACGAACAGCACCCACATGAGCCAATGGATCTTGTGCTTTTTGTCGCCGGCCAGGTTCGCAACGAACGCCAGCAGCACGTAAGAAACGATACCGAACGAAATCCCGTTGGCGATATTGTACGTGAACGGCATAATCGTAATCGTCAGGAACGCCGGGATGCCGATCACCAGATCCGTGAAGTCGATCTCCTTAACCGATTGCACCATGAGCACGCCAACGATGATCAGAGCCGCGCTCGTAGCCGGTCCCGGGATCAGCAGCGCAAGCGGCAGAAGGAACAGCGCGAGCAGGAAGCATGCGCCCGTCGTAATCGCGGTCAGACCGGAACGTCCGCCTTCGGCGATGCCCGCGGAGCTTTCTACGTAAGCCGTTACCGTACTTGTGCCGAGCATCGCGCCGCCGCTGACCGCGAGCGAATCCACGAACATCGCTTTGCCGACTTTTTTGTTGCCTTCTTCTTTATTTTTGAAAAATCCGGCTCTGTTGGCCGTACCGACCAACGTGCCGAACGTATCGAACAATTCAACGAAAGTAAAGGTAGCGATCGCCGTCAGCAAGCCCGTCGTGAACAGATCGGCGAAATCCATATGCCAGAAGTTCAGCTCGCCGAAGTTCGGAGTCCAGCTTGCTTCCTTCAATGTATTGAAGTGAACGAGGTCCACTCCCGGAATCGCGCCGAGCAGCGTGATGATCAGCATACCGATCAGAATCGCGCCCTTAACGCGCAGCACCATCAGCAGGGCGATAATGCCCAAGCCGACGATTGTCAGCCATACCGAAGGATCCTTCAAATGCCCCATCGTCAGCAGCGTACTGCCGTCCTCGAACGTAATGACCGACATCAGGCCGCTATTTTTCATGCCTACGATGGCAATGAACAAACCGATGCCGACCGTAATCGCATGCTTGAGCGCATCCGGAATGGCCACGACCAGAATCTGCCGAACCTGCGTCACCGTAAGAATGAAGAAAATAATACCCGAAATGAATACAGCCGCCAAACCCATCTCCGCCGTAATCTCGTGACCGGTCGCTTTGGAAGTAATAACCGTGGTCGCAAAGAAAGCGTTCAGGCCCATCCCCGGAGCGAGCGCAACCGGAAAGTTAACGAACAAGCCCATTGCGATCGTAAAAATACCGGCCGCCAGCGCGGTTGCCAAGAACACGGACTCGAAAGACAGCCCCGCCCCCGATAAAATGCCTGGGTTAACGACTAGAATGTAAGCCATCGTCATGAAGGTCGTAATTCCTGCCATGATCTCCGTGCGTACGTTCGTTCCCAGTTCCTTCAGCTTAAAGAAACTTTCCATGTCTCCATAAACTCTCCCTTCAACATTTGAATGAATTGGAACCCAAGCCAAACATAAAAAACCCAGAAGACTTCTCTTCTAGGTTCCGCACAACTGGGAAAAGTATTCCAGAGGACGCATGCCGCCCTTTGGCTTGTTTTCCCTTTTCGTAGACAGATCATTTGCGGTGACCTCGTAGAGACTCCCGGGCCGATTCCCGGGATTATACGAAAAGATTATTCAGTTGTTTATCCATTCCATATTCTAGGTCGAAAGCCCTCCCCTGTCAACGATTATTTACGTATAACGACAGAGGATAGACCTTATATTGTTCGGAATTTACTTTCTCTTCCGCCCGATTACGACGGAAATTCCAATGAAAACGAAAACAAAACATACGCCGGACGAAAAATGGCAGACTTTGCAAATCCCCTTGCGCGCTTTTTCGCGAAATGTCGGCTCGGGCTTTCCCTGCCCTAAACTTAACGTGATACACTCAACTCGTAGCGAGCCTAATTATGATCCCGAAAGAGAAGTTAACAAATGACCGTACTGATCACCGGAACAAGCGGATTTATCGGAAAAGAACTGGCGATTGCTCTGCAGCAGGAGAGGGAGATCGTGCGCATGTCGCGGGGAAGGCACCGTCGGACGGCATCCCTTTCGTCCAGGGCTCGTTCGACCGGTTCGAAGATTTGCGCGGACTGGATCGTTACGACATCTCCGCCGTCGTCCATCTGGCCGCGGTAACCGGCGGGTGCTCGGAGGAAGACGGATTATCCGTCAACGTACTGGGGACGAGACGGCTCTTTCCGGTCTCGCAAAAAGAACCTGCCGCAGCGATGACGGCAGGTTCTTCCTATTCCGGGAGCTTTACTCCCACTCGATCGTAGCGGGAGGCTTCGACGTAATGTCGTAGACGATCCGGTTCACGTTCTGCACTTCGTTGACGATGCGGTTGGAGATTTTCTCCAGGACGTCGAACGGAATGCGCGCCCAGTCCGCGGTCATGCCGTCGATCGACGTGACGGCGCGGATGCCGACGGTGTGGGAGTAGGTGCGTCCGTCTCCCATGACCCCTACGCTCTTCACATTCGGCAGAGCCGTGAAATACTGCCAAATCTCGCGGTCCAGTCCGGCCTTGGCGATCTCGTCCCGCAGGATCGCGTCGGATTCGCGAACGATCTCCAGCTTCTCCGGCGTCACTTCGCCGAGAACCCGAATGGCGAGTCCCGGGCCCGGGAACGGCTGGCGCATGACGATCGCGTCCGGCAGGCCGCATTCCGCGCCCACCTTGCGCACCTCGTCCTTGAACAGCGTCTTAAGCGGCTCGATCAGCTTAAATTTCATGTCCTCCGGCAGACCGCCGACGTTATGGTGGGACTTGATCGTCTGCGCCGTCGCGGTGCCGCTCTCGACGATGTCCGTATACAGCGTCCCTTGGGCCAGGAACGTGAAATCGTCGAACTGCGCCGATTCCTCCTCGAAGACGCGAATGAAGTCGTTGCCGATGATTTTGCGTTTTTTCTCCGGATCTTCCACGCCCTTCAGATTGCCGAGGAACCGCTCGCTGGCGTCGATCTTCACGACGTTCATCCCGAATTTGCCGACGAACGTCTCCATGACGCTCTCCGCCTCGCCTTTGCGCAGCAAGCCGTGATCGATGAACATGCAGGTAAGCTGATCGCCGATCGCCTTATGGATCAGCACGGCGACGACGGAGGAGTCCACTCCGCCGGATAGCGCGCACAGCACCTTCTTGTCCCCTACCTCGTTGCGAATGTCGCGTACCATATCGTCGATGAACGATCCCATCGTCCAATCGCCCTTGCAGCCGCAGACGCCGAAGAGGAAGTTGCGGATCATCTCGTTGCCGTGCGCGGAATGGCGAACTTCCGGGTGGAACTGAAC
>JAEZZE010000241.1 GCA_023418755.1 Bacillota bacterium
CATTACTATAAATCAAGGAGAGGATAGAAAATGACGCAACGCACGGCAGGCATTCACCACGTAACGGCTTTCGTCAGGCATGCGCAGGAGACGGTTGATTTTTACTCGGGAGTGCTCGGGTTGAGATTGGTTAAAAAGACGATCAACTTCGACGCTCCGGAAGTCTACCACCTTTATTTCGGCAACGAGGCGGGCAGCCCGGGAACGGTCATCACGTTCTTCCCTTGGCCGACATCCCGCAAGGGCCGCATCGGAGGCGGACAGGTCGGCATTACCACTTACGTCGTGCCGGCCGGAACGTTGGACTTCTGGAAAGAGCGCTTCGGAAAATTCCGCATCCCGACGAAGGAGGAAAGCCGGTTCGGAGAGAGATTGCTGCAGTTGGAAGATCCGGACGGCTTGAGGATCGAGCTGGCGGAGCGGGAGGCCGGCCCGGCGAGCCGCTGGGCCTTCGGCGGAATTCCCGCCGACAAAGCGATCAAAGGCTTCGGGGGAGCGCTGCTGCTCAGCACGGCTCCGGAACGGACGGCGTCGGTGCTTGAGAACGTGATGGGCTTGCGCAAAATAGCGCAGGAAGGAGACTACGTTCGTTTTCAAGCGACCGGAGACTTGGGCAACCTCATCGACGTGAACGTCGCCCCTGCGGCCCCGGGCGTCGGCGGAGCGGGAACGGTGCACCATATTGCCTGGAGAGCTTCGGACGACGAAGACCATGCTCGGTGGAGAAGCCTCGTCGAGGAGAACGGGTTCCATCCGACTCCGTTTATCGACAGGCAGTACTTTAACGCGATCTATTTCCGCGAGGAAGGCGGAATTCTATTCGAGATCGCGACCGATCCTCCGGGTTTCGCGCGGGATGAGCCGGCGGAGACGATGGGCGATAAGCTGATGCTGCCGGATTGGTACGAACCTCATCGGGCGCAGATCGAACAGGGGCTGACGCCGATCGAAGTACGGGTATTGGAGGAGGATCGCCCATGAGGCATATTTATCGTCAAGGCTCCGATCCGGGAGCTCCGACGCTTCTGCTCCTGCACGGAACGGGAGGGACCGAGAACGACTTGCTGCCGCTGGCCGAGACGATCTCGCCGGGCTCCTCGGTTCTAAGCGCGAGAGGCAACGTGCTCGAAAACGGCATGCCGAGGTTTTTCCGCAGGCTGACCGAAGGGGTGTTCGATCTGGAGGATCTCGAATTCCGCACGAAGGAGTTGAACGATTTTCTCGGTTCCGCGGCTGTCGAGTACGGCTTCGACCGCGGCAACGTGGTCGCGGTCGGCTATTCCAACGGAGCGAATATCGCGGGCAGCTTGCTATTCTACTACGCGAACGCGCTGAAAGGGGCGGTCCTGCACCACCCTATGGTTCCGCGGCGGGATCTGCAGCTTCCGGATCTCTCGGGCGTGCCGGTATTCATCGGGGCGGGAGAGAACGATCCGATCTGCACGCCGCAGGAAACCGGGGAGCTGCAAACGCTGCTGACGGGAGCCGGGGCCGAGGTCGCCTTGCATTGGGAGAGATTCGGGCATCGTCTGACGGGAACCGAAGCCGCGGCCGCGGCGGAGTGGTTCGCCAGGCGATTCGGAGGAGGCGAGCAGGCATGATCGGGCTCGATCCGTCCGAATTGAGTGAAAGGGACAGCTACAAGCTGTTGATCGGCAGCGTCATCCCGAGACCGATCGCGTTCGTCACGACGCTTTCCAAGTCGGGCGTCCTGAATGCCGCTCCCTACAGCTACTTCAACATCGTGACCGCGAACCCGCCGATGATCTCGATCTCCGCGCAGCGGCGGAACGGGGAACGCAAGGATACGGCGAGGAACGCGATCGAGACGGGACAATTCGTCGTCCACGTCTCGGACGAATCCTACATCGGGAAGATCAACGAGACCGCGGCCAGCGTTCCTCCCGAGCAGAGCGAGGTACGGCTTGCGGGATTAACGCCGGTCCCTAGCCAGAAGATCGTCGTTCCGGGAATCGCCGAGGCGAAAATTCGGCTCGAATGCATGCTGGAGCAAGCGATTCCGCTCGGCGGAGATTCGGAGTCGAGGGCGTGCGATCTGCTGATCGGAAGAGTGGTCTACTTTCATCTGAACGAGTCGGTATACAAGGACGGTTACGTTGATCCGGAGGAGCTAAAGGCGGTAAGCCGTTTGGCAGGAAGCTCGTACTCGAAGCTGGGCGACATTTTTTCCATCGAGCGACCTTCGTAATAGGACGGCACGGGACAGGCAGCGGGCGACCGCTGTCTGTTTTTTGCAGCGATAAGGCGGTTTCGGAAAGCCTTTTTGGGGCAGGTTATTACGGTGCATCGCATTCCGCCGCAACCCGAAGGAGAGATTCATGGACGTGCGACGACAGCATCGAGATGGGCGATTGGACAGCCAGACGCTGCTCCTGCTCGCGGTTAACGGACTTTTCGTCATGGCGACCGCTCTATCCGGCACTTACTTCGGCATCTACATCTGGAAGGCCAGCAACGATTATTTCAAGCTGGGATGGTTTACGCTCATTACTCATCTGTGCATGGGCTTAACGTTCTGGATTGCCGGCAATTCGGCCAAAGAAGGGAACAAAATGATTCTTCTGAGGCTCGGCATCGCGATTTCCGCCGTTTTCTACGCTTTGGTGCTCCTCCTGAAAGGTAGCGCCGTTCATTACATAAGCTTGCTCGGCGTCGTGCAAGGGATCGCGACGGGACTGTTCTGGCTGGCGTACAACGTCGTCTATTTCGAGGTGACCGAGCCCGACAACCGGGACAAGTTCAACGGTTGGACGGGAACGATCGGCTCGCTGATCGGAATCGCCGTTCCCTGGACTTCCGGCTGGCTGATTTCCCGAATCGGCGGGGAACGCGGTTACAGGGCCATCTTCATCGCGTCGGCGTGCGTATTCGTGGCGGCGATCGTCACGAGCTTCTTCGTCCGGAATCGAAGAACTCCGGGCAACTATCATTGGCGGTGGCCCTACAGGCTGATCCACGGCAGGGATTCCGTTTGGCCGTCGGTCATGGGCGCCCTGGCATCGCAAGGAATCCGGGAGAGCGTGTTCGGAGTCATCATCGGCGTGCTGATCTACGTTCAGACCGGCAGCGAGATGAAGCTGGGCAATTTTATGCTGATGACGTCGGCGGTCGGGTTCGCGAGCTTCCTGTGCACGGGAAAATGGCTCAAACCCAAGTGGAGAACCCGGGGGATGCTGGTGGGCGCCGTTGCTCTCATCGCGGTCATCCTGCCGATGTTCGCCGGATTCAGCTACGCCACTCTGTTAGCTTTCGGCCTTGGGGCGGCCTTGTTCTTCCCGCTCTATATTTTGCCGATGACCGCGGTCGTGTTCGATTTGATCGGGAAAGACCAGGAGAGCGTCGAGAGAAGAGTGGAATACGTCGTGGCCCGGGAGCTGGCCTTGAATGTCGGCCGCATTATCGGTATGGCGATCTTCATGGGCGTCATCTACTTCAGCAAGACGCCGCAGGCGATGAAGTGGCTGTTGCTGGCGGTAGGCAGCTCTCCGTTGATGAGCTGGCTGTTCATGCGTAAAGTTCTGGCCGCGGGCGCAAGAGGAAGAAGGGTTGACGTGAAACCTAAAGGTGTTGTATAGTAAGGAGGAAATGAAACCAAAAGGTTTCCTAATAAGGAGAGGATATTTTCGTGACCCATTCCGCAAGCGATAAACTGCCCGACATTCGTCAGACTCAACTGTTCAACGCCCCGATCGAGAAAGTATGGGCGGCCGTCTCGACGGCCGAAGGAATTGCCGCCTGGTTTATGCCGAGCGACATTCAGCCGGTCGTCGGATACGATTTCCATCTCGACGCCGGACCTTACGGCAAGTCCCCGTGCAAGGTAACCGAGGTCGATCCGCCTAACCGTCTGTCCTTTAACTGGGGCAAGAACTGGTTCGTTACGTTCGAGCTTGCGGATAAGGACGGGCAGACCGAATTCACGCTGATTCACGGCGGCTGGTCCGCGGAAGGCGCGACGGAGTTCGGCGAGCCTCACGATGTCGTGCGCGAGCGCATGAACGGCGGTTGGGTCGGAATCGTGGCGAAGCTGGGCGAGTATGTCCGAGCTTAATGCAGCTTCGACGGCGCAGAAGCACGATGTCTTCCAAGCGATTGCCGATCCGACCCGGCGGGGCGTGCTTCGATTGCTGGGCGATCGCGAGCTTCCGGTTAACGCAATCAGCAGCCACTTCCCGATGTCTCGCACGGCCGTCTCCAAGCATCTGCGCATTTTGGCCGAAGCCGGACTGGTCAAGGAACGCAAAGTCGGCCGGGAAACGCGCTACCGGCTCGACCCCGACCCCCTTAGGGAGCTGAAGAGGTGGCTTGCGTTCTATGAACGCTTCTGGGAAAACAAACTCGACGTCCTCAAGCGCTATGTTGAGGAAGACGACGCTCCTTCTTCGATTGATGAAGCTTAGACGATTGCATCTTCGGTTAACGAAGCCTAAACGGCAGCCTAAACGACAGGCCATCCTCGGTTAACGAAGCCTAAACGGCAGCCTAACGACAGGCCATCTTCGTTTAACGAAGGCGATTGGCAGTCCTTCTTCGCTGACGAAGCGCAGACGCAGCCCTGTTTGGTTTGTTAAGGAATAATTGTATAATTACATTTTGATTTAATTATACAACAAGGGGATACAGGCAAACCGAATCGGGTATTCGGGATGGGGAGATCGTTGGCCTATGCAACGC
>JAEZZE010000422.1 GCA_023418755.1 Bacillota bacterium
CCGCGGCATCCGACACCCTATGAGGCGAGTCTTAGACATAAGGAGGTGCACCAGATGTACGCGATTATTCAAACAGGCGGCAAACAGTACAAAGTCCAAGCGGGCGACGTGATCTACGTCGAGAAGCTTTCCGCTAACGCGGGCGACAGTGTGACGTTCGACCAAGTGTTGGCCGTTTCCAAAGACGGAGGGCTGACGACGGGTTCCCCGACGGTTGCCGGAGCGTCCGTAACGGGCAAAGTCGAGCAGCAAGTCAAAGGCGAGAAGATCATCGTCTTCAAGTACAAGCCTAAGAAGAACTACAAGCGCAAGCAAGGCCATCGTCAACCGTACACGAAAGTGACGATCGAGAGCATCAAGGCATAAGAGAGGCAGCCGAGATGATCGCGATTACGATCGTGCGCAACGACGAGGGGGCCATCGTACGGTTCACCGTAACGGGGCATGCTTATTATAACGATCCCGGCAAGGATATCGTCTGCGCCGGCGTATCGGCCGTAACTATCGGAGCGGTCAATGCGATCGAGAAGCTGACGGGACTTGCGCCCGACGCCGTATCGAGATCGGGCCTGCTCGAGGCGGAGGCCCCGCGCAGCGCGGACTCCGGGCGGAACGATCAAGTCCAGCTGCTGCTGGAAGGGATGGTCGCCGCACTCGAATCCATCGTGGAATCCTACGGCAAGTACGTGACCATAAAAGAAACCTTTGATAAAAAAGGAGGTTGACACCATGTTGAAGTTAGACCTTCAGTTATTCGCCTCGAAAAAAGGGGTCGGATCGACGAAGAACGGACGCGACAGCCGTTCCAAGCGCCTCGGCGCGAAGAGAGCGGACGGTCAAGTCGTAACGGCCGGCAGCATCTTGTACCGTCAACGCGGCACGAAGATTCATCCGGGCACGAACGTCGGCATCGGCAAAGACGATACGCTGTTCGCTTTGACGCCGGGCGTCGTGAAATTCGAGCGTCTGGGACGCGACCGCAAGAAAGTGAGCGTCTATCCCGTAGCGCAAGCTCCTGTAGCCGCCGCTCTTGAAGTTTAATAGGGCAACCAGAACCCCGGCCAATGCAAGTTGGTCGGGGTTTTTGCATGACGATTCGGCGAGCCGCGCATCGTCCGTGACGGCGTGGTGATGGATGTCCCGCCATGGTATACTGGACGGGTAAGGAACTTCCGGACGCCGACGGATGAGGAAATACGAAACGGGGATACAAGATGAGAGATGGGAAAACGTCACTAAGGGGGCCGGCGGCTCTCGCGTCGTTGGCTTTGCCTGCCGCGGCTGTCCTGATCTGGCCTCGTTCATGGTGGCCGTTAATCGTATTCGTTCTATGGACCTTGGGGGTGTTCGCCGGCTTTGCCGCATGGCAGAGGAGAAGGTATCGCGAAAACTGCGAGAAGCTGCTGGCGCACGCGCAAGAATCGACGATTCGCACGCTCAGCCATCATCGTCACGATTGGTTGAACGAGCTGCAAATTTTGTACGGGTATCTAAGGCTTAACAAGTTAGATAAAGCGTTCGACGTCGTGGACAGAATAAGAACGAGAATGGATCAGGACAGCCGCATATCGCAGCTTGGTTATCCGCAGTTGTCGTCGTATCTGCTGTCGTTTCGCACGATTTGCGACACGTTGCGTCTGGAAGTCGAGGTCGAAGACGGCCTAAGCCTCGACAAGCTGCCGCTGGAAGCTGAACGCTTGAGCAGGGCGGTCATCGGCCTGGTCAACGTTATCCGCTTCCGCGCGTCCGTGCCGATGGCCGGAGAGAACGTGCTGCGACTGGCGCTGACTCAAGAGGAAGACTCGTTGACAATCGTCATGCAATATTCCGGGGAACTGGCTGCGGCCGAAAGCATAACCGAAGAGTTGGAGAAATGCCTGCAAGGAGCGGGACGATTGGCGCAAGGACTAGAGCCGACGGAAAATTCATCGCATGCGCGGAGAATGGTAATCCATTTCCCGTTGTCGGCATAATGGAGTGAAGACAACATGTTTGTGGACAAAGCGAAAATATTTGTAAAAGGCGGTAACGGCGGAGACGGTCTCGTTGCCTTCCGCAGGGAATTGTACGTGCCGGAAGGCGGTCCCGCGGGCGGAGACGGCGGTAACGGCGGAGACGTCGTATTCCGCGTGGACGAGGGCTTGCGGACGCTGATGGATTTCCGTTACCAGAAGCATTTCAAAGCTCCCCGAGGGGAGAAGGGCCGCAACAAATCGCAACACGGAGCCAACGCCGAGCATATGGTCGTCCGCGTTCCTCCCGGAACGATCGTGACGGATGACGACAGCGGAGAATTGATTGCCGATCTGACCAGGCACGGCCAGGAGGTCGTCGTCGCCAAGGGCGGCCGCGGAGGCCGGGGCAACATCCGGTTCAAGAGCTCGGTCAACACCGCCCCGGCCATCGCCGAGAACGGGGAGGAAGGGCAGGAACGCTGGGTCACGCTCGAGCTGAAGGTGATGGCGGATGTTGGCCTGGTCGGCTTTCCCAGCGTCGGCAAGTCGACTCTGCTATCGGTCGTATCGGCCGCTCAGCCGAAGATCGGCGCTTACCATTTTACGACGATTACGCCTAACCTGGGCGTCGTGGACTTGGATGAAGAGCGCAGCTTCGTCATGGCCGATTTGCCGGGCTTGATCGAAGGCGCCCATACGGGAATCGGCCTGGGTCATGAGTTTCTGCGCCATGTCGAGCGAACGCGGATCATTCTGCACGTCGTCGATATGTCGGGGATGGAAGGCCGCGATCCTTTCGACGATTGGGTCAAAATCAACGACGAGCTGCGGTTGTACAACGCGAAGCTGGCCGATCGCCCGCAGATCGTCGCGGCCAACAAGATGGATATGCCGGAGTCCGAGGACATTTTGACCGCCTTCCGCGATAAGATCGCCGAGATCCGGCCGGATATCGAGATCATGCCGATCTCCTCGCTAACCAAGCAGGGGATCAGGGAAATGCTGTACCGCGTCGCCGAACTGCTTGATTCGCTCCCGGAGATAGAGGAGCAGGAAGCAGCCGAGCAAGCGGCGAAAGCCGAGGAAGGCGTCGTATTCCGGTACGAGGCCGACGACGACATGGCGTTTACGATCGCTCGGGACAACGAAGTTTACGTCATCGAGAGCGAAGGCATAGAACGGTTGATGCGCCGGACTCAGTTCAATTCTTACGAGGCGGTCATGCGGTTCGGGCGAATTCTGCGCGGACTCGGCATCGACGACGCGCTCCGCAAACGGGGAGCCAGGAACGGAGACACGATCCGCATCGGGAAATTCGAGTTCGACTTTTTCGAAGGCGGACAGGACGAGTATTTGTTCGAGGATCGCTAGGAACGGGGAAGGCGCCAAGACTGCTGCGGGTTCAATCGACCCGCGAGCGGTCTTTTTAATTTGCCCGACGTCTCCTTCTGTAAGTTTTCTGTAAGATGCAGAGAATATAGTACGGGTTGAGGAGGGGATCGAAAATGATCAATAGACATACGACAATTCTTCTGGCGTTGCTGCTCGTATGGGCGGGCATCCCGCTGGGGACGGCAACGGCCGCGGCGGTCCAGGCACAGCAGGTAAACGTGGAAACCTTCGGGGAAAAGGTCACGGTTGACGGCAAGAAGAAGCCCATGACGGTTAGGCCCAGCCTGATACAGGGCAAAGTGTACGTTCCGCTGCGGGCATTCGTCCCGGCATTGGGAGGGGCAGCTACTTATGATGCGAAGAAACAAACGGTCAAGGCGACTTTGGGAAAGACGACCGTAGTCGTAACCGGTACGAGCGGCGCGGCGACGGTTAACGGAAAAAAAGCAAGCGTAAAGCCTGCGCCAATCATTCGCGACAAGGAATTGTACGTCTCCGCCGAATCGTTCGCGGAGTGGTTCGGATACGAGTTCGTGCAGCAGGGGGCAAACGGACAATTCAATAAAGCTTACTAT
>JAEZZE010000263.1 GCA_023418755.1 Bacillota bacterium
CAGGGTCATTTCAGGACCGTATGAGGCAGTCTCCAGGAGATAGATGCTTCTTCTTTTTCATCGATCATCTTGTACGCCCCTATCTATGGGACAGCCTCTTCGTGCTGCCGGAGCGCGGGTTTCGTAGAAGGGGGCTGCCGGGCGTTCCGCATTTCCGCCGGTTTGCAGTTGTCCCGTCCGTCCTCAGGCCCGCCGCCGCCAAAGTTCACATTATGAACATGGTTTTAGCGAAGGAGGTTCGGTATAATGGGTACGGGCACCTTGAGCCAACTTTCACATGAAATCGGGGATATGCAATGACCTTCCAAAGATATCGTCTGTTTGCATTGTTGACCTGTATCGGGATGTTTCTCGTTCTGATCGCGGGCGTTCTCGTGACGAATACCGATTCGGGCCGCGGTTGCGGCACGGACTGGCCGCTGTGCAACGGCAAATTCGTTCCCGCGTACACGGTGGAATCGATGGTCGAATACAGTCACCGCATGATCAGCGGAATCGTCGGCCTGCTCGTAGGCGCGACTTATTTGATTACGCGCTTTTGGAAGCCGGCCCGCCGCCGCGAAAATTTGCTTTACGCCGGAGGGGCTCTGCTGTTTACGGTCATGCAGGCCATACTCGGCGCGATGGCGGTCAAGTGGGAGCAGTCGTCGATCGTTATGGCGCTCCATTTCGGCATTTCATTATTCGCCTTTACTTGTACCTGGCTGCTGTACAAGGTCGTCAAGCGCCAAACGGCGGAGCTTAACGGGCATGGGAATGCCTCCGAGACCGTGAAAGAGCGTCTCCCGCAACCTTCCGCGGTATCGATTCCTATAGGCCTTTACAGAGGTCTTATCGCGCTTATCGTCTATTGCTACGGCGTCGTCTATCTGGGCGCGTTCATCCGCCATACAAGCTCGGGAGGGGCATGCGAAGGATGGCCGCTCTGCAACGGGGAAATCGTGCCCGAGCTGTCCGGGTCGACGGCCGTCGCGTTCGCCCACCGTCTCGCCGCGCTGCTGCTGTTCGTGTTGATCGCGATCGTCTCGTTCTACGTCCGCAAGACGGCCGGCGCTTCTTCGGAGCTCGCTTCCATCGGAAACAAGGCGCTTGTCCTCGTCGTTCTGCAAATTTTGAGCGGAGGCTTGCTTTCCTTCACGTTTACGAACGAAGACGCCTACGTATTTACGGGACTGCTGCATACGGTCATCATATCGGCTCTGTTCAGCATGCTGGTTCTGCTGGCGATCCGAATGCGGCAATCCATGCGAGAATAGCCAGCCTTTCCGTTCGGGAGACGGCGCGGAACCGACGATCCGGTTGAGCGCTCCGTCTCTTTTGCGTTACAATGGGAAAAGACGTGTTAACCGATGCTGGGGGGAGCGCCATTGCTTAGAGTTTTGTTCGGAGAACGGCCGCGCGAGTGGACCGGAAAGCCGTTGGAAACGGTCCGTTCGATCGAGGCGTTCGCCCGGCGTTGCTCCGAATTTGCGGACCGTCGGCCGGTTCAGGCGAAGCTGTACCGTACTTTCGCGATCTCGGCGGAGGGCTTGCTTCGCTCGATGAACGAGCTTGAACAAAGCTGTTACGCGGCCAAAAAATACGCCTTGCAAATCCGTCATTCGCGGATCGGCGACCTGACCAGCGACGAGAGAACAAGCTACGAACGCCACGTTTACTTCGACAAGAACGCGTATATTCGAGTTTTCGCCCTGCTGGATAAGCTGGGCACGCTGCTGAATCAATTGCTCGATCTTCGCACGGAGCGGATCAAAGCCCGCTATTCCTACTTTACGATGCTGCGGAATATGCGCCATAACGGACTCCACGCGGAGCTGATGAAGCCCTTGAACGAAATCAAGGAGCGCCATCAAGGCGCAATGAGCCGCCTGCGCAGCCGAAGGAATATCGAGATCCACCAGATGAACGCCGAGCTGAAGGATGACCTGCACCAGAGCTTATCCAACAACGGAAGCCGCGAAACCCTTGAGGATCTCGGCTTCAATATGGCAGACCTGGATCAGGCCTGGGCAATGGTTCAAGGCTCGCTGCATATCGCTTTTCGCTATGCGTGCGCCTATTTGCGCCGGATGGAGTAAGCTTACAACGGGACGGAGGGGAACCGCGTGAAGCTGTTGGGCAAAACCGCGCTGATCACGGGCAGCGCCAAGGGACTGGGAAGACGCACCGCGCTGGAGCTGGCAACCCACGGCTGCGACGTGGCGATCAATTACGTGAACAGCCGGGACGAAGCCGAGAGGCTCGTCGAAGAGATCGGGGCTCTTGGTCGCAAGGCGTACGCGATTCAAGCGGATATCGCGATCTCCGCCGACTCGGAGCGGCTCGTATCGGAAGCGGAGAAACGGTTCGGAGGAATCGACATTCTCGTCAACAACGCCGGGCCGTTCATTCGGGAGCGGCGCTTGTTCGCGGATTATTCGACGGACGATATCCACTATATGATGAACGGCAATCTCGTCGGCACGATGCTGATGGATCATCGCGTCCTTCCCGGCATGCGGGCTAGACAATGGGGGAGAATCATCCATTTCGGTTTCGGTCATGCTTCGGAAGCGAGATCCTGGCCTCATCGCGCCGTTTACGCGGCGGCCAAAGTCGGGCTCGTGTCGTTCACGAAAACGCTTGCGGTGGAGGAAGCGGCGAGCGGAATTACGGTGAACATGATCTGTCCGGGGGACATCCGGGGAGGCAACAAGGAGAAGAGCATCGCCGACGTCGTCGGCCTGATGGACGACGAGTCGCCGCGCGGAAGGCCGGGAAGCGGCGAGGACGTCGCTCGCATGATCGCGTTCCTGTGCATGCCGGAATCGGATTTCATTACCGGCAATACGATCGACGTGTCCGGCGGACTGGACCCGATCCGGACGATGCTGAAGCGATGACAAAAGGTCCTGCCGGATCGGCAGGACCTTCTACGCTTCCCGATGAAGGAAAATCAGAACACTTGAACGACTTCTTGAATGCCTTCTACTTCTTCCAGCAATGCGCGCTCGATTCCGGCTTTGAGCGTGATCGTGGAGCTCGGGCAGCTGCCGCAGGCTCCCATAAGGCGCAGCTTGACGATGCCGTCCTCGATATCGACGAGTTCGACGTCTCCTCCGTCGCGTTGCAAGAACGGACGCAGCTTGTCAAGAACGTCGCTCACTTCGTCGTACATGCTTGGAGCATTCGTACTCATGATCATCCACTCCTTTCATCCTCTATTATAGTACAAATAAGAGCATTTTCAAACAGACCATGTTTAGCATTTTTGCTTAAGGAAAGGAAAATGAACAGCGATGAACATCGTGGAGTTCTGCGCGAGCAACGCTCATCACGGGACGGACGAAGTCTTGAAAAAGCTGGAGCAGCTTCCGGACGTCGAAGTGATCGAATACGGCTGCCTTGGCAACTGCGGGGAATGTTTTCTGTCCCCGTACGCCTTGGTGAACGGCGAGAGCGTCGTGGCCGAGACGGCCGAGAAGCTATACGAGCTGGTGCTGGAGGCGATTGCCCAGCAGGAGCAAGAGCGAAGCGCTCTGGATAAGCTGCTGGACGATCTGTGACCGAATCGGCCGTTTCAACCGAAGTGGCGCTTGCTCTTCCAGAGCACGCCGCTCTTCAGCATGCGGGGAATTCGTCCGAGCAGCGGAGTCGCGCCCATTAAGCCGAATCCCGCCTTTTTGCCCAAGGAGCCGAGAACGCCCTTCAGCTTGATGCGGCCCAATCTCGGTTCTTTGCCCTGCCAGCGAACGCGAATCACTTCGGCCACCTGTTTGCCTTGCGCCCCCGCGAGCTGCGCGCTCGGAGAGAAAGGCTGGCTGGAACAGTCTCCGATGACGTACACCCGGGCATAGTCCGGAAGCTCGTGAAACTCGTTCACGACCAGACGGCCTTGAGGGTCTTTCGGCAGCGCCATTCTCTGCACGAGCTCGACCGGCTGGATGCCGGCGGTCCATAAGGTCACGTCCGTCAGAATGGGCTCGGTCCCGTTGTGGATGACGCCTTGCTCCAGCGACGTGACGCCGATATGGGAACGCATTTCCACATCATGCTGGCGAAACCAAGAGGCGACGTATTCCTGAAGCTTTACCGGAAAAGAGGACATGACGCTGTTGCCACGGTCGAGGATGCGGATGTTGATGTCCGCGCGGCTTTCTCTCAGTTCGGCCGCCACTTCGACGCCGCTCAGGCCCCCGCCGACGATCGTCAATTGGCCGTACGGCCGAATGTCGTTGATCTGCTGAAAGGTACGCCGTGCGGCCGATAAGGATTGAATGCTGCACGTATAATCGGCCGCGCCGGGAATGCCG
The DNA here is from genome assembly GCA_023418755.1 of Bacillota bacterium. Taxonomy (GTDB): domain Bacteria; phylum Bacillota; class Bacilli; order Paenibacillales; family Paenibacillaceae; genus Cohnella. The sequence continues at coordinate 4,293 of JAEZZE010000263.1, forward strand.
TGATAATTGTCCGTGCAGCCGAGCGCGATGACGAGCGAATCGTACGCGATCGGCTCCTGATTGGAGACGCGAACGATCCGGTTGTCCAGATCGATGCCGGTAATGTTGCCGTACACCATTTGCAGTTGGGGATGAACGGGATAATTGACCCGTATTTCCAGATCCGATACCGTACCGGCCGCCAATGCGTAATATTCCGTTTTTAAGCCTTGATAAGGCATGCGTTCCACGAGAACGAGCTGTACATCGCGAGGAATGTGTTCAAGCAGCTCTTGAACGACCGTGATACCGCCGTACCCGCCGCCTAAAATAACGACCTTGCTCATACCTGATCTCCTTTGATGTCTGTTAGTCTTAGTATGACACAGAAGAGTCCCCGTCTAGCCGACGGGGAACTCCGAGTTACTCGTAAATTTTGATTTCGTTATAGAACGTATCGCGTTCCACCGGAATTCGTCCGGCGCCTTTAATGAGCCATATGAGATCTTCCTTCGTAATGCCGGAAGGAGTCAGAGCCCCGGCCGCGTGGCTGATCTTCTCCCGCACGATCGTGCCGTGCGCGTCGGAAGCCCCCATCGTTAGGGCGACTTGCGTCAACTGCGTGCCGATATTGATGAAATAGGCTTTAATATGTTGAATATTGTCCAACATCAGACGGCTGATCGCGATCGCTTTAAGAT
>JAEZZE010000374.1 GCA_023418755.1 Bacillota bacterium
CTGTCTGACGTTTAAATTCCTCATCAAAATGTTGACGGATGTTTCCCATTACACACCTCGACCATTCGTAGTGATTTTATTGTATCAGGTCGCCGTTACGGTGTGTCCACTTTCAAGTCTACATTCAGTCCGGGCCAATAAGCCCGCACGGCGTGCTTATCCGTCGCACCCGGGCCCAGTCCAGGCCAATAAGCCCGCACGACGTGCTTATTTGTCGTACTCCGGCCCGGTTCAGGCCAATAAGCCCGCACGGCGTGCTTATCAGTCGCACTCGGGCCCAGTCCGGGCGAATAAGCCCGCACGGCGTGCTTATCAGTTGCACCTTGGCCCAGTTCAGGCGAATAAGCCCGCACGACGTGCTTATCCGTCGCACTCCGACCCAGTCCGGGCCAATAAGCCCGAACGGCGTGCTTATCCGTCGCACTCCGACCCAGTCCGGGTCAATAAGCTCGCACGGCGTGCTTATCCGTTGCACCCGTGCCCAGTTCAGGCCAATAAGCCCGTACGGCGTGCTTATCAGTCGTACTCCGGCCCAGTCCGGGCCAATAAGCCCGCCCGGCGTGCTTATCTGTTGCACCCGGGCCCAGTCCGGGCCAATAAGCCCGCACCGCGTGCTTATCCGTCGCACCCGCGCCCACTTCTGGCCAATAAGCCCGCACCGCGAGCTTATCCGTCGCACTCGTGCCCAGTCCGGGCCAATAAGCCCGCACAGCGTGCTTATTTGTCGTACTCCGGCCCAGTCTGGGCCAATAAGCCCGCACGGCGTGCTTATCCGTCGCACTCAGGCCCAGTCCGGGCCAATAAGCTCGCACGGCGTGCTTATCCGTCGCACCCGGGCCCGGTTCAGACCAATAAGCCCGCACGACGTGCTTATCAGTTCCACCTTGGCCCAGTTCAGGCCAATAAGCCCGCCCGGCGTGCTTATCCGTCGCACTCGGGCCCAGTACGGGCCAATAAGCGGGTCATGAATCGTCTACAGGGGGTGCATTTGCCCTACAATCGGGTGCTTGTCCCGGGGACCCGTCCCGCTTACTGTGCCCCCGCGGCGCCGGAAGAAGCGCTCGGCTCCGGCGTCTCTTCCGCCGTATCGTCCGCGCTCAGCGTTTCCTGCACGTATTCCTTCAGCTTGTCGCGGTTCCGTACTCCCAGCATCGCCGAGCCTGCCACGTTCTCGTCGAAGACGAGGTCCATCGGAGGAATTTGCGCGGAGCCGGCCTGATGAGAATTGTACCCCAGCGTCGCCAGCTTCAGCATGTCGTTCGTCGATAGGTTCGTCTCCACGTACGGAACGACATCGCTTAGAATTTCCGGCAGCCTGATCAGGTTCCAGCCGTTCTTCAGCTTGGCCGCTACCGCCTTCAGAAATTCGCGCTGGCGCTCGGTCCGGGTGAAGTCGGACAGCTTGTCGTGCCGGAAGCGCACGTACTGCAACGCTTTATCGCCGTCGAGATGCTGCTGGCCCTTCTTCAGATCGATATCGTATCGGTTGCCGTCCGCGTTGTCCGTCCATTTCATATCCTTTTCCACATAGAAATCGACGCCGCCGAGCGCATCCACGAGCTTGATGAAGCCCTGGAAATCGACATACACGTAATACTGGACCTCAAGGCCCATCAGGTTGCCGATCGTCTTCATCGCCAAGTCGGGACCGCCCAGCGTAAGAGCCGTATTGGCGCGGTTATCTTTGAATCCCGGAATCTCCACGCGGGTGTCGCGCAGTACGGAGAACAGATGGATTTTCTTCGATACGGGGTCGAACGAAGCGACCAGCATCGTGTCGGAACGGGCGACTTCGCCTTCCCTCAAGCCTCTGTCGTCCCCGCCCATGAGCAAAATGTTGACCCGTTCGGAGCCTTCCCACTCCGGCGGCTTGTACTCCGGCTTCTCCTCGAATTGGCCGAACCTCGACTCTTCTTTCGGCTTTTGGACTTTTTCGATTTGCTCATAGCTCGACCAGACCCACCAGCCCGCCAGGCATAAAAAAATAAAGACTAGGCCCAATATGATAAACAGCGTAATCTTCCACTTTTTGCTCATTGCGATAGTCCTCTCAGTTGGCAGTATGTTAAAATTATAAAGTTTGAATGAAGGAATAAGCAAGTTCGCGTTAAAAATCGAATGGACTCGACTTGACCACGGGAGGTTCATCATGTTAGCCATAGACGTGCATCGGCTGCGCAAGCAGTTCAAGGTTCAGAAAAACCGCGAAGGCCTCAAAGGGGCGCTCCAGGATCTGTTCAAGCGGGAGCATACCGAAGTGACGGCGGTTAAGGATATCAGCTTTCAGATTCCCCAGGGGGAAATATGCGGCTACATCGGAGAGAACGGGGCCGGCAAATCGACGACGATCAAAATGCTCTCCGGCATTCTCGTGCCGACCTCCGGCAAGCTGCTCGTGAACGGCTTCGTTCCGTACAAGGAACGGGAAAGGTTCGTGAAGGGCATCGGCGTCGTGTTCGGGCAGAGAAGTCAGCTGTGGTGGGACATCGGGGTCATCGAATCGTTCCGGCTGCTTAGAAAAGTGTACCGGGTGGACGAAACGGATTTCCGCAAAAGGCTCGACGAGCTGGTGGAGACGCTGCAATTGCAGGAGCTGCTCAATCGTCCTGTCCGCAAGCTGAGCCTGGGGCAGCGGATGCGCTGCGAGCTGGTGGCGGCGCTGCTGCACAATCCTTCGATTCTGTTTCTGGACGAGCCGACGATCGGCCTCGACATCGTCGTGAAGACGGAGATCCGGGAGTTCCTGAAACGGCTCAACCGCGAGCAGGGGACGACGATTCTGCTGACGACGCACGACCTGCAGGACATCGAGGCGCTGTGTTCGCGGGTCATTATGCTGGACGACGGACGGATTATCTACGACGGCGGGCTGGAGGAGCTGAAAGCCCGCTGGGGCAAGGGACGCGAGGTGCAGTTCCAGTTCACCGACCCGGTGACGCTGGCGAAGGTGTCCGCGCTGACCGGAGACCTTGAAGTTCGCTGGTCGCTGGATAACGACTTGACCGCCAAAGTATGGATTCCCCGCGAGATGAACGTGTCCGAGGTGCTGTCCCGCGTCGTGGGCCGGCTCGACATTAGCGATATCAAGATTTTCGAGACGAACACGGACGAGATCGTGCGGGAGATTTACCAGTCGGGCAGCGCCGAAGCGCCGCGCGACCTGTCCGCCTTGACCGGCGCCGAAGAGGCAAACGCCGCGGAGGAGAAGCGGGAGAAGACGGGGATGGGAGCGGCTAGAGGATGAGCATGTACTTGGATTTCGTCCGCATCCGGTTTCTGATGATGCTCGCGTACCGGGTCAACTATTACAGCGGCATCGTCATCTACGCGATCAACATCGGAGCCTATTATTTCTTGTGGAAGGCGATATTCGGCGAGGCGGAGACGCTACAGGGATTCACCGTCATCCAGATGTCCACCTACGTGGCCGTGTCTTGGATGGCGCGGGCGTTCTACTTCAATAATCTGGACAGGGAGATTTCCAACGAGATCGTCGACGGCAGCGTTGCGATCCAGATTATCCGGCCTTATTCGTATTTGCTCGTGAAAATGATGCAGGGCTTCGGCGAAGGGCTGTTCCGCCTGCTGCTGTTCATGATTCCGGGGATGGTCGTCGTTTCGTTTATTTTCCCGCTGGAGCTGCCGACCGATCCGATGCAGTGGATGGTTTTCTTCGTGATGATCTGGTTCAGCTTTCTGATTAATACGCAGCTTAACCTGCTGACGGGCCTGGGGGCGTTCTTCTTCGAGAACAATCAGGGCATCATGTCGATGAAAAGAATTATGGTGGACTTGCTGTCCGGCGTCGTCGTTCCGATCGCATTCTTCCCGGGATGGGCGATTTCGATCATGAATTGGCTGCCTTTTCAGGCGATTACGTATTTGCCGGGCTCCGTATTCACCGGACGCATCCAGGGGGCCGACGTGTGGAACGCGCTGCTCGTGCAGGTATTCTGGACGGTCGTGCTAATCGTGCCGATCCTGCTCGTGTGGCGGGCGGCGCGGCGCCGTCTGTTCGTGCAAGGGGGTTGAGGAGAAATGAGCCGATTCGCGTTTACGTTGGGCTTGTACCGGGACTATCTGGCCAACTATTTGAAGACGAAGCTGAGCTACCGCGCGGATTTCTGGATCGAGGTGCTGTCGGATCTGCTTTTTAACGGGTTGAACCTTGTCTTTATCTTTATCGTGTTCATGCACACGCCTTCCCTTGGGGGCTGGAGCGAGGCGGAGGTCGTGTTCGTGTACGGGTATTTTATGATCGCCTCGGGGGTGTTCTCGACGTTCTTCAGCGCTTGGAATTTCAGCGAGCGGTATATCGTCAAAGGAGAGATGGACCGGGTGCTGACCCGTCCGGCGCATTCGTTGACGCAGGTCATGCTGGAAAATATGGATCCGCCCGCGCTGTTCGGAGCGCTCGTCGGCCTTGTCATCCTGATCTCGTCATGGACGACGCTCGGGCTTCCGTTCCACTGGTACGATCCGCTCGCGCTGATCGTCATGGTGCTCGGCTCTTGCTTCATCTATATGGGCATCTATACGGCGATGGCGGCGATCTCGTTCTACTCGGACGCGCCGACCGGCATCGGGCCGCTCATCTATAACATTCAGAACTACGGGCGCTATCCGGTGGAAATCTACAATAAAACGATTAAGTTTCTGCTGACGTGGCTGCTTCCGTTCGCGTTCGTCGGCGTGTATCCCGCGTCGTTCTTCCTCGGCCGCCTGGAGGAGTGGTGGATGCCTTGGCTGACGCCGGTCGTCGGGCTCGTCTTCTTGACGCTCGGCGTCGCGTTCTGGAACTACGGCGTGAAGCGGTATCGGGGGGCGGGGAGCTGATTGGAGGAGCGGCTGAATAAGTTCAAGGATGCCGATCGGATTTCCGCTTGGGCCGATCAATAAGCAGGATTCCATCTGATAAGAGGAAATAGCCAGCCCCGCGGATGAAAAGCGGGGCTGGCTTTTTGCGCGGATGAACCGTGGCGGCCATGCCATATAACGTTGCAACTGAGTAAGCGCTTGTCCGATTCCTTGAGTAAGTTCGGCTAGCACGGCAGATTCGGATAGTTCGGATTCGCCTGGGGCAGGTCGACTCTTCTGCGAGATTGTCGCGGCGGGTCGGCCTTTTGGCACGAGGCGGCCGGACTTAAACCGTTTCGACATAAGAATGAGGCTAAGCATGCAGCTCGTAATCCCCAGGGATGAGAGCTGCATTTTACGTATGGGGTTCGTCGTTCAACTTCTTTGCTGCAATGCGCTCGAATTCATCCCGTTTGTGAGAATCCTGGGAGCGTCTCTTGCTAGGGTTAAAATAAATCATGAAGTCGAGGAGAAGCGAAGATGAAACTACTGCGTTCGATGGTTTTGGCCGTGCTCGGTCTGTTGCTGGCGGCGGGCGGCCTGCCGTACTTGCCCGCCGCGTCCGCGGCGCCGATCACGGGAACCGGCACCGCCGACAATCCTTACGTGATCGCCTCCGCCGATCATATGAAAGTGATGATGAACACCCAAATCTCTTCTTTGCTCAAGGGCTATTACGTACTGGCCGCGGATATCGATATGAGCGGGATCGACTGGAAGCCGATCGGAAAGCCGGGAGCGGAATTTATCGGCAGCTTTGACGGAAAGGGTTATGCGATTACCGGCTTGAAGGTCAATAAGCCCTTGGATTCGTATGTCGGATTGTTCGGACGGATCAAAAACGCGACCTTGAAAAATATCGTCCTGATAGACGCTTCGGTGAATGGGGGCGCCTATACGGGAGGGCTGGCGGGCGCTTCGGAAAGCAGCGCGATCGAAAACTGTTCGGTCGACGGAACAATCGCGTCCACGGACAAGATCGTCGGAGGCCTGGTCGGCTATAACGGCGGTAAAATCGAAGGCAGCTTGTCGACGGGTACCGTGATGGGCAATCATCATGTCGGGGGCTTGGTCGGCGAGCTGCACACCGATCCGGATATCGGCCCGGCATCCATCCAATCGAGCTACTCTCTAAGCGACGTCGTCTCTCGCTTGGGCTCCGACGGCAACTATATCGGGGGCCTGGTAGGAACTACGCTGCAAGGAACGGTCAAAACCAGCTTTGCCGCGGGGAGCGTCACCGGAAATCCGCAAACGTCCGGCGGATTGTTCGGGGCAGGGGGCACGAAGCTCGGCTATTCGGATACGTTTGTCGGCAACGTATGGAATCTGAAGAGCACGGGTCAGCCGCGGGGAATAGGCTTCTTATACGAGGGCGGACCCGATCCGGCGGGGAACGAAGGCCTGACCGACGAAGAAATGCGGCAATCCGCAAGCTACCCGGATTGGAATTTCGACGACTTATGGATTTTGGGCGAGGGGGCCGATCATCCCGTTCTTCGCTGGCAGCTTGCCGCGATGCGGCCGCAATCGCTCGTTGCGCATCCGCAAAATTTGCACGTGCTGGTTAATCGGGCGGCGTCTTTTTCCGTAAAGGCGATTGTTGGCGACGGCCAAGCTTACAACGTGACGGGTCTGACCGAGTATTCGGTTTTGCCCCAAGACCTGATAACGGCGGAGAAGCAATCGGATCGTTATGTTCTGACGGCGGGAAACCGGCCGGGTAACGGGAGCATCCTGGTCTCGTATCAAGACGCGACGCTTGCCGTCCCGTTCCTCGTAAGCGACCTGCCGCAATTGGCGGACGCTGCCGCGTCATCCTCCCAAGTGTCGGACGATGGCCGATACGAATCGGAAGTCCGCTTGCGCGTTCTGGGTACCGGCGGGCAGCCTTATCCCTCCCTTGAAGTTAGCCTGGAGGAAATAGGAGGAGACACGGACATCTCTCCCGCAAGCCAAGAGACCGACGATAACGGCGAGGCGATATTTCGGGTGAAGAACGCCGCGACGGGACGAGTCTCGTACAAAATCGCGGCGGCCGATTTTCAACTGGAGCTGGGAGCCATCGAGGTCGATTTTCGGCCGGGCAAAGCGAGCCCGGTCCGGTCGTCGATCGAGCCGAAAACCCAGTTCGTCGTGCTCGAGGGGGCAGCCGGCGGCGCTGTCTCCGTTGCGTTGAGAGATGCGCTGGGCGCTCCTCTCGCGGGACATCGTCTGGAGCTCGTTCGTTCGGACGGAGCGCCGATCGGCCCCGGCCTGACGAGCGTAACCGACGAAGAAGGAACGGCCGCGTTCGAGGTCGCGAACCGAACGGCGGAGACCGTCTCGTACAGAGTCATCGATCTGGACGATCAGGTCGAGATAGGATCGGTCGAAATAACGTTCGTAGAGAATACGGCGGATGCGACCAAATCCGATTTCCGCGCTTTGCCTTCCATGATCGTCGCCGACGATAGCACCGAGTCGGCATTGACGCTGCGGCTTAGAAACGCGGCCGATCTTCCTATTGCGGGACGACGGGTCGACTTGCACCAAGGAAACGCGGACGGACCGGTATTGGGAACGGAAACGACGGATGCGGAGGGAACGGCGGTCTTCAAGGTGAAAAGCGGCGAGATCGGCACGGTCTTGTACACCGCCGTCGCGCAGGAGGGCGGCAATGAGGCCAAGCTTTATACCGTTACGGTAGATTACGTGGCGGATGAAATCGATATAGACTCTTCCGGCTATGTCGTTTCGGGCGAAGAGGCGAGGGCCGACGGCTCCGAATCGGTGGCTGTCCTTGTAACGCTTAAAGACAAGCATGGGAATCCGGTTCAAGGCTCGCGCGTCGAAATCGATCAAACGGGCGAATCGGCGATTTCGCCCCCAAGCGCGTTGACCGACGAGTCGGGAGAAGCCCGCTTTACCGTCGCGAGCGATGCGGTAGAGGCCGTAACCTATACCGTTATGACCCCCAAAGGCGCGCTGGGTGATGCTTTTCAGATCCGATTCGCGGACTTCTTTAAGGGCTCGCTTCGCGTTCCGGACGCCAGCTATCGTCTGAAGGTCGGAGAAGCATCCGCATTGACCGTATACGCCGACTACCAGAGCGGCGAGAAGGAAGTGGCGAGGCAAGCCGATTGGCGCTCGTCGGAGCCGTTCGTCGCGTTCGTTAGGGACGGTTCGATCGTAGCCGCCGGGGCGGGCAGCGCGACGATTACGCTCTCGTACTTGGGCGTTGAGAAGGACATTGCCGTGACGGTAATCCGGAAGGACGGCGGGGCGAATCCCGATCCGGGTTCGGGAACGGGCTCCGGCCCCGGCTCGGGGGCAGGTCCTAATCCCGGTTCCGGCTCCAACCCGGGTACCGGATCAAACCCGGGTTCCGGCGCGAACCCCGCAGGGGGGACGGGCGCCGAACCCCGTCCGAGCTCGGATCCGGGCTCCGGCCCACAAGGCCATGCAGAGCAAAAAGGCGATGGCGGAGACGGCCTCCCCGGAAAGCAGCCGGGGCTCGCTCGGCCCGTCTTTACGGATATCGATCGGCATTGGGCGAAAGAACTGGTCGTGAAGGCGACCGAGGAAGGCATCGCCTTCGGCTATCCGGACGGCACGTTTCGACCGGACCGATCCGTCACTCGCGCTGAATTTACGGCGATGCTCGTTCGGGCTTTGGGAATCGAACGGGCAGACCGGGCCGCTCCGGCTTTTAGCGATTGGAGCGAGATGGGGCAGTGGGCGCGCGAGGCGGTTACTGCCGCTTGGCAGGCCGGACTCGCGGGCGGATACGGAGACGGCAGCTTCCGACCGGGAGCCGAAATCAAACGCGTCGAGATGACTGCCATGATCGTGCGCGCGCTGGGGGATGTCGCAAGCTCAAACTCGAGCGGAGGGAAAGGGGAGGAAGCTTCGTTCGCGGACGAGGCGGCCATTCCGGCGTGGGCCCGAAACGACGTGGCGCTCGCCCGGCAGTTGGGCTTGACGCAAGGCAGGGGCAACAACCGTTTCGATCCGCTCGCGAACGCGACCCGCGCCGAAGCCGTCGCCATGCTGATGAAGCTTCCGAATGTCGTCGGAACATGAGGAAAACCTTCGCGATGAGGCCGAGGCTCGCATAGCTAGAATGCAGCCGCTTCGATGGCGCTCGCCCGTTAGGGTGACATACCCTATAATAGAAGGGAGAATATGCACCGAAGGAGCCGGAAGCATGGCAAAACAGCAACAGCAATCGCAGCAAAAGAAACGGCAAAAATACGCGCAACCGCAACTCGGCCGGCTTGCCCCGGACTTCGAGCTTCCCGCCACGAACGGAGATGCGGTCAGGCTGAGCGATTATCGCGGCCGCAAAGTCGTGCTTTATTTTTACCCGAAGGATATGACCGAGGCCTGTACGCAGCAAGCCTGCGATTTCCGGGACGCGAGCTCCGAGTATGAAGGCTTGAACGCGGTCGTTCTCGGCATCAGCACGGACGAGCTGAAGAGGCATTACAAGTTTACGGAGAAGTACGAGCTGCCGTTCTTGCTGTTGTCGGACCCCGATCACCGGGTGTGCGAGCTGTACGGCGTATGGCAGGAGAAGCAGCTGTACGGCAGAACTTATATGGGAATCGTGCGTTCCACGTTCTTGATCGACGAACGGGGCAAGCTTGCGCGGGAATGGCGCAATATTCGGGTCAAGGGACATGCGGATAACGTGAAGCAGGCGCTGCTCGGATGAGCGGCGCCTGCTTGCTGCGCGCGACGGCTCGCATGACGCGTCCTAAAAAGTTGACGTACCCTTAAGCAAAAGCACCGGAACCGTTCCCCGGGAGTGGCGTCCGCGAGAGGTGATATCGAGCAGCGCCTCCAGCCGATCCCCATGGAATTCGTCGGTCGCGAACGTGAATTCCAGCTCGGTGTCTCCCATGTTGTAGGTGGGCAGGAACACGCTGCAGGAGCGATTTTCCGCGAGGGAAACTCCTTCCGGCAGATGCCATTTCAGTTCCAGCCATTGCGGATGGTTCAGGAAGTCGCTCGTCTCCAACCGCACCCGTACCGTTCTAGGCTCGCCGGGACGGAAGAACGGATCCTCCTTGTAATCGAGAATGGCCGAGAATGCGACGAAGTCGTACAGCACGGCGTAAGGCGCGCGGGCGACGATGTCCCCGAGCTTGGTCGGATTTTTCGGGAGTCCGTAGTTGTACACCCGCGTGCTGTACAGGTCGTCCTTGCGGCAGAATAGCTCGTCGCTATCCTTCACTTGAAGCGTGTAACCGCCCGGAGCGAGAATGTCCGCGGTCGGATAACCGAGGAACGAAGGCGTCAGCCGAAGCACCCGGTCGGTCAGCTCGGTTACGGTGGACGGAATGGACAACGTAGCGCTCAGATTATGAATGCATTTCGTGTTGATCGCGTCCCCGAGCGGAGCGGTCCATTCTTCCGGCAGCGCCTGGCGGCCCAAAATGATGCCGAGCGTCGCGCCCAGAGTCGCCCCCGTGCAGTCCGTATCTTCCCCGCAATTCACCGCCGTGCACAGGCTGAGGCCGAAGTCGTCTTCTCCGTACAGCCAGCCGAGAATCGTAATGCCGATATTGCTCGGGGCATCCCATCCCGGTTCCCCGACGGCGATGTCGGTCTCCATGTCGACTATCGGCTGGCCGAGAACGCCGAACGTGCCCGGCACGCCGTTCATGACGATTTTCCGCGCTTCCTTCCAATCCGCGCCGGAGCGATAGGCGTCGATGGCGATTTTTACGCCGCGAGCGATGCCGCAGTTCTCGGGAATGTAAGAAAGTCCGATGTCGATCAGCTTCCATTTGTCGGATTCCACGAACGCCGCGCTCTGGAGCGCCGCCCAGAACACTTCCCCGTACACGCCTTCCCCGCTATGGTCGACGATCGCGTCTTCGTACGCGTAACGCGCCGCGATCTCAGGAAGCCCCGGAGCGAGGCAAGCCCAAATCTCCGAACGGATAAAGCTTCCGCAGCTGTCCTTGAACGGATTCCCGACATGGCCGGCCAACGGGGGCACGAGTCCCATTCTCATGTTGGCTTTGGCCGCTCCGTATTCCGCCCAATCCGGAATGATGAACGACATCCAGTATTCTCCCAGGATACGGGCGTCCACCCGACGTCCGTATTTCTCGACCGCGTTCAGCCATACGAGCTGCAGATCGAGATCGTCGTTCGGAGGAGGATTCTGATTGACCTCCTGCGCGTATCCGGTCAGATCGTAAATTCTGCGCCGGCCTTCGAAGGGGGCTCCGAGCGTGCCTCCGATGTTCTTGCCCATCCAGCAGCCCATCACCTTATCCCGGTATGTGTTCAGATCCAATCGCATATCGATCCCACCAATCATACATTTTAAACTTCACAAACAAACTATACATGTTATGATTTTAATGTTGAATCCTATTATTAAACTTATAAATTGTACAAAATAAACTTGACTGGAGTGTAGGGAATTGGCGTTCATTCATTTTGCGGCCCCGCCGCTGCCCCATTATATCAGCGGCGGAAGGATGCGCTACGAAGTCGGCGATCGTCACCCGAACCGCCGGGCGATCGAGGTGTTCGACCTGCTTGCGGTGCGCAAGGGAGCGTTATACATCGCGGAAGAGGACCGGACGTACGAGGTTGGAGAAGGGGAAGCGCTGATCCTGAGGCCGGATATCCATCATTACGGCTTCGAGCGCTGCGCGGAAACGACGGATTTTTATTGGACGCATTTTCAGACGACGGGGGAATGGCATGCCGGTCAGGAGCCATGGTCCGGAATCCAGGCGGACCAAGCCGAGGAAGCGCCTTTCTTCCGCCCGATCGAACGGTTTACGTTGACGCTGCCCCAATACCGCAAGCTGCCGGGAGCGCTCCGGATCTTCGATTGGCTGGAGGAGATATCGCGCGTCGCGGAGGAAGAAGGAACCGCTTCGCAGTGGAAACAACAGCTGTTGTTCCAGCAGGTGCTGTACGCCCTCGGCAACGACGAGCGTCCGGACTGGGAGACGTCGCCGCGCCGTCTGGCGGACAGCGTGGCGCAGTATTTGCGCAGCCGATACGCGGACAAGATCGACCATAACGCGATGAAGGAAGCTTTTCATTTTCATCCCGTATACATTACGCGATGCATGAAGCAATATTACGGCTGCACGCCTTTGGAATACTTGAATCACTATCGGATCGAGCAGTCGAAGCTGCTGCTGAAAAACAGCGATCTGCCGATCCAACGGATCGCCGGGGAGACCGGCTTTAACAGTTCGTCCTATTTCATTCGCATGTTTACCCAGCTTAACGGCGATACGCCCAAGGGATACAGGGAATCGTTCCGCGGCGGGGGAGGGGCGACATGAAGATGAAGGGGTTCAAGGGGTGGCGGGAGCGCTCCATCTATGCCAGGCTGGTCTTTTTCTTCCTGCTCGTCATCATTCCGATTTACGCGAGCAGCTTGTTGATCAACGATACGGCCAAACGCAACGTCAAAGAAGAGATTTCCGAGTCGATGGCTTCCCGCGTTCATTATTACATGGGGACGCTGGAGCAGGAATGGGACAAGATCGCCACGTTTAAGCGTCATTTTCTCATCGATAACGATATCAAACAACTGAACGAGCTCAGCTATCTGACCGATTACGAAAGCTTGCGGATCATCAACAGCCTGGAAGACAAGCTGGCGCTGATGGAAGAGGCCAACTCTCTTATCGAGGCGGCGACGATCTACTTGCCCCGGCGTCAGCTGCGCATTGCAAAGAACGGGTACGCTTACGGACTGGAGGCGGAGGAGGTCCGGGCATTGAAGGCTTCTCCGGAGACGGGAACGGCTCCGTTCTACTGGGAGAACAAACTGTACTTGTCCGAATACTATCCGACGCCCAAGGAATGGAACGAGATGCCGGCCTTCGCGCTGGAGGTTCAACTGTCCGAAGAGCGGATTCGCGACACGCTCGGCCGGGTCGTGCCGGAAGGAGAAGGCAACGTCATGCTTGTCGGGCATTCGGGAGACTGGGTCATCGCGGACGGGAGAAGCGACGGGACGACGGATAGGGTCAAAGCGGCCTTCAAGGAGCTGAACCCGGGGGCGGGAGGAGCCGGCCAGCAAACGGTGACGATGGCGGGGCGGCCGCATCTGCTGACTTTCGAAAGCTCGGAGAAGTCGGGGATGACGCTGATCGTCAGCCTGCCCGAGGAGAGAATACTCGGTCCGCTCAATCTGTACCGGAACTGGACGTGGGCGCTGTCGGGACTGGCGTTCGTCATCGTGCTGTTTTTCTCCTGGCAGATTTTCCGTCTGATCCATCAGCCGCTGAAGCGGCTGGTCAGGGCCTTCCGGAGAGTGGAAGACGGCGACTTGACCGTCTCGGTCCAGCACGATCATGCGGACGAATTCCGCTATCTGTACAACCAGTTCAACCGGATGGTCGAACGGGTCGGAACGCTCATCCGCGAAGTCTACGAGCAGAAGATCCGGTCGCAGCGAGCCGAAGTCAAGCAGCTGCAGTCGCAGATCAACCCTCACTTTCTATACAATAGCTTCTTTACGATCTCGCATTTGGCCGCGGCTCGCGATCACGCTACAATCGGCAGAATGACTCGGCATCTGGGCGAATACTTTCGGTTCCTTACCCGCAACGACTCGGACGAGGTTCCCTTGTCGAACGAAGTCGCGCACGCGAAAGCTTATGCGGATATTCAACAAATCCGGTTTTCCAACCGGCTGGCCATTCATTGGGGCGGGCTGCCGGAAGAATGCCTGAACCTCGGCGTGCCGAGATTGATCGTTCAGCCTCTCGTGGAGAACGCCATTCTGCATGCGCTCGAAAAGAAAGAACAGGGCGGAGTGCTCGGGTTCTCGGCCAAGCTGGAAGACGGAGCGCTGGAGCTCGCCGTGGACGATAACGGAGACGGCGCGGGCGACGCGGAGCTGGCGAAAATGAACAAGCTGCTGGAAGAAGCCGAGCAGGAGACGACCGGCATCGTCAACGTGCACCAGAGACTGCGGATCAAATACGGCCCGGGCTATGGCTTGCTTTATTCTCGCAGCGGTCTGGGAGGCGTCCGCGCGCTGCTGCGCATCCCGGCGGAAGAGACGGAGGAGGAGACGGAATGAGATTGTTGATCGTCGACGACGAGCCGATTATCGTGAACGGCTTGGTCTCGCTGTTCGAGGAGGCGGAGCTGCCGGGCGTGGAGGTCTATCGGGCTTGTTCCGCTCAGGAGGCGCTGGATTGGTTGGATAAAACCAGAATCGATCTCGTGCTGACGGATATTCAGATGCCCGGACTAAGCGGTCTGGAGCTGCAGCGGGAAATTCGGCAGCGCTGGCCCAAATGCAAAATTATCTTCCTCACCGGGTACGACGACTTTTCCTATGCCAGGCAAGCGATTCGGCAAGGGAGCGAGGATTATTTGCTTAAGACGGACGGCTTCGATACGATTCTGGAGCGAGTCGGGCAAACGCTGGAGCGGGTTCGCGAGGAGAATCGCGCCTCCGAATGGATGGAACGCGCGACCTCCCAATATCGCGCCGCGCTGCCGGAGCTTCGGCGGAATTACTTGAACGAGCTGTTAAGCGGAAGCTTGTCCGCGAAGCGGCAGGCGAGGGAGCGGTTCGAGCGCTACGGGCTTCCCTTATCCCCGGAGCTTCCCGTCCTGCTGCTTCTCGGACGTGTCGACCGATGGAGAGAAGGCATGAGCGACGGGGACGGCGAGCTGTTCTTGTTCGCCTTGCGCAATATTGCGGACGAGTGGCTGTCGCCGAAGGCGAAGATTGTGTCGCTGCCGCTTGAGCGCAACAAGGCAGTATGGCTCATCCAGCCGCTCCCTTCGGAAGAGGAGGCCGGAGACTGGACGGGTACGCACCGCTTCGTGAGAGGGACGCTGGAGTCGGTGCAGGAGACATGCCGCCGGCTGCTGCAGCTCAGCGTCTCGTTCGCTTTGGCGGACGAGCCGATCGCCTGGCGGGAGGCCGACGGCAAATTCGCGGGACTGAAGTCGATGTTCAGCTTCGGGCTGGGCTCCGATTCGGAGATTCTGCTGACGGAAGGGGATACGGCCGACAAGCGCGGCGTTCCCTTCGCCAATCGCTCGCGGCTCCGGCAGATCGATCTGTTGGAAACGTATCTGGAGAGCGGCCAGGAGGAGCCCTACCGGGAACTGCTCGAGTCTCTGCTGAACGTGGACGAGGTTCCTCCGCTGCTGATGGAAAGCTACCGGATGGAAGTATTCCATACGCTCGCCGCGGCCTTTATTTCTTATCTGAATCGCATCGATCTGATCTTCGCCGACGGGAGCGGCCTGGACTTGTCCTTGTTGTCCCGGTGGGACGCGCACGGCTCCTGGGATTCGGTCCGTTCCTATTTCCTCGCTCTGTCGGACGTTCTGTTTCGGCGCAGAACGGACGAACGGAATAACAGGGAACGAGTGATCGCCGCTAAAGTCCGGAAATATATTCACGAGCATCTTTCCGGCGATCTGACGCTCGTGCAGATCGGCGAGGCGGTCGGGCTAAACCCTTCCTACTTGTCCAGACTGTACAAGCAGACGACGGGAAAGGGACTATCCGACGAAATCGCCGAGGCGCGCGTCGCCAGAGCGAAGGAGCTTCTGAGCGACAGCACGATGAAAATTCACGAGATTCCGAAGCGGATCGGGTTTACGTCCGAGCATTATTTTTACAAATTTTTCAAACGGGCCGTCCATATGACGCCTCAGGAATACCGGGATGCCGCCGCGGCGGGGCGGATGTAAACAAAAAGCAGCGAAAGTCGAATGTTCGCAGTATCGGAAGCCCTTCCGCGACTTTTATACTGATTTCAGGCCGGGACTAGCCGGCTGGCGGCGCCGCCGCGGGCTTGCGTCCGGACGGCCCGGAGGCGCGCCGGCCACTGAAAGAGGTTGTTCAAGAAGTCGGATATGGATCGCGAAGCGATTCAAGATGCGGATTCGACGTCGAATAGGCGCTGAAAATCGGACTTTTTGAACATGTAATTAAAGAGAGACGGAGGGGTTATGACATGAAATTCCATTCCAAGAAGAAGCTTGCGTTCGCCACGACGCTCGTGCTCGCGCTCAGCACCGTTCTGGCCGCGTGCGGCTCGAACGACAAGGGCAATTCCGCTCCGAGCGGAACCTCGGAGGCATCGTCCTCCGGCGGAAGCGGTTCTCCGACGATCGTCAATTGGTGGACCTGGCAACCGGCTCCGGAGCAGGCGCAGCGGGTAACCGACGCGTTCAACGCCTCCCACGACGATGTTCGGATCGAGTTCAAGAGCATGCAATACAACGATTACGTCAATGCGCTGAAGCTGGCCGTCATCTCCAATGCGAACGACGCGCCTGACATCATCGCCTTGCAAGCGGGATCGATGCTGAATTTCTACGATGAATATTTGGAAGATTTGAGCCCGCTTGCCGAGTCCGCGTGGGGAACCGAATGGGAAGACCGCTACGTCGAGCTTGGCCTGAAGCAGCTTCAGAGCGGAGAGCGCACGACGGCGCTGCCGTACTTCGTATCGGCGACGGGATACTTGTGGTACAACAAGACGATTTTCGACGAGCACGGTCTGCAGCCGCCGACGAACCTGGAAGAATGGAAGCAGGTCAACTCCGTGCTGAGCGCCGCGGGCATCACCCCGTTCATCCAGGGCGCCAAGGAAGCCTGGATCGACCAAGATACGTTCATCGTGCTGGCGAACCAGTTCGGCGAAGGCAAAATCTATCAGGCGGAAGCCGGCGAGATTCCGTGGACCGACCCGTCGCTCGTGCAAGCGATGGCGGCTTGGAAGACGATGTTCGACGAAGGCATCATGCAAAAGGGCGCGCTCGGCATCGCTCACTACCCGGACGCTTACGACAAATTCGCCAAGGGCGAAGCCGCGATGATCTACAACGGCACTTGGAACAACAGCCATATGACCCGTACTTCGATCGAGGATCATAAGAAAAAATACGGCATCGACAAGGAATACGAGGTCGTGCCCGTATTATTCCCGGACATGACGGGAACCGGCGCGAAGAGCAAGCTGTTCGGCGGACCGGACGTGGCGTTCGGCATGTACAAGAACAGCAAGAACAAGGAGGCCGCATGGAAGGTGCTGGAGTGGTTCAGCTTGGCGGAGTCGCAAACCATCAACGCCAAGAACGGCAAGAATCCGGCGATCAAGGAGGTGCCGCTCGACGATAGCGACGTCCTCACCGACTTCCAGAAGCAAGCGCTCAAGCTGCAGTCCGAGCAGATGAACGACGTCTCCGGCAAGCGCGAATTCCTGTATCCGGAGCTCGGAACGGCGCTCAAGGATGCGCTCGATCGCGTCGCCACGGGCGACAAAACGCCGGAACAAGCGATGCAGCTCGTTCAAGAAGCGTTCGACAAGATCAAGAAATAACAAGTCGTCCGCCGAATCTCCCCACGGGAGGACGCGCCCGCGCATGCGGGCGCGTTCCTCGTTAACGCACAGAAAGGATGTGATCGAGTGAGCCGCGACGTCTCCGTCGTCCCGAAGAAAAAGGGCCCTCCGTGGACCCATCTTCTGTATATCGCGCCGATGGTCCTGTTGATCGGCATGTTCATCTACTATTCGATCGGCTACATCGGATACGTCAGCTTGCTGGAATGGAACGGCATCAGCTCCCAGAAAACGTTCGTGGGGCTGGCCAACTACCGGGAGGCGCTGCAGGACAAGATCTTCCATAGCGCGTTGGCGCATACGCTCATTTTCATGGTCGCGACCATCGTCATCCAGATGGCGCTCGGCCTGATGCTCGCGGTCCTGCTCAAGTCCAAGGTCGTAGGCAAAGTGCTCTACAAAATCATTTTCTTCATGCCGGTCGTTCTGTCCAACGCGGTCGTCGCTTATGTGTTCCGGCGCATCTTCGACGCCAACGACGGGGAGCTCAACGCCTTCTTCGAGGCGATCGGCTTGGACGGAATGGCGCTCACCTGGCTGGCCGATCCGAAGCTGGCGCTGCTGTGCTTGATCGGCATCAACGTCTGGCAGTTTACCGGCTTCAGCTTCATTATGTATTTCGCCGGGCTGACGATGATCGAGAAGGAGCTGTACGAGGCCGTCCGCATCGACGGCGGCGGAATCCGGCATATGGTTCGCTACGTTACTTTTCCGCTGCTTCGGTCCACGCATTTCTCTCTGGTCATCCTGGGGATTATCGGGGCGTTGAAGACGTTCGATATCGTCTACCTGACGACAGGGGGCGGTCCCGCTCATTCCACCGAGTTCCTCTCGACCTACATTTTTACGAAAACGCTGCTCGAATACAATGCGGGCTACGCTTCCGCCCTGTCGATCGTACTGCTGCTGGCGGCGCTTCTGCTGACGTGGATTCAACTGCGAGCCTATCGCAAATAAGGAGAAAAGGAGGATCCCCCGCATGTTCGATCACAGCTCCAAGGCGGCGACGGCGTTCTATCAGGTCGTGCTGACGATATTCGGCCTGATTTTCGCGTTTCCCGCCTATGTCATGATCAAGGTTTCGCTTGGAGGAGAGGGCTTCGGCAATTACCTGGCCGTCCTCAAGCTCGAGCAGTTTCCGCGTTACTTCCTGAACAGCGCCATCGTGTCGGCAGGCACGATCGTCGTCGTGTTCGTCTGCGTGCTGCTCGGCGCTTACGCGTTCTCGAAGCTGCAATTCCGCTTCAAGAACGGCTGGTTCAACCTGATTTTGATCGGCCTGATGATTCCGAGCGTATCGCTCGTCGTGCCGTTGTTCATTACGGTCAAGAATCTCCAGCTGTTCGACACCTATCTGGCCGTCATCGGGCCGATCGCGGCGCTGGCGATTCCGTTCAACCTGCTGCTGATGAAAAACTTCTTCGACGAGGTTCCCAACGGGCTGCTGGAAGCGGCGCGTATCGACGGCTGCAACTCGTTCTCCGCGCTCACGCGCATCATGCTGCCGATGAGCAAGCCGATCGCGATCGTCGTCGTCATCTGGACGTTCCTGAACTCGTGGAACGAATATTTCCTCGGCCTGGTGTTCATGAGAAGCGACAAGATGCAACTGGTGACGCAAGCGCCGAAGTTTTTCGTGGATACGTACTCCTCCGACATTCACAAAGTATTCGCGGCGCTGGTGCTGATCAGTTTGCCGGTGCTCATCTCTTACATTTTGCTGCAGAAATATTTCGAGGACGGCATGACCTCCGGCTCCATCAAATAACGAACAAGGGGATTCGAATTCATGACGATTCGCTATACGGATTACTTCAATAAAGTTTACGGCGGCTGGCTCGGCAAATGCATCGGCGGAACGATCGGGGCCCGAATGGAAAATAACAAGGAATTGATGGATTTCACCGCCGAGAACGTCTTTCCGGAAGCGGTCCCGCCCAACGACGACCTTGACTTGCAGCTGCTCTGGCTGCAGGTGCTGGAGAGGCAGGGAGCCCGCCTGAGCAGCGAGGATCTGGCGGACGCCTGGCTGCGGCATTGCTGGTATCCCTTCAACGAGTACGGCTATTTCGTAAAAAATTACCGGCTGGGGGTGCTGCCTCCGGCTTCGGGAACGTTCAACAACGGCTATTTCCGTCATTCGATGGGCTGCCCGATTCGCGCCGAGATCTGGGCCTTCATCGCTCCGGGAGACCCCGACAGGGCGGCGGAATACGCGCAGCTGGACGGACAGTTGGACCATGATGGAGAGGCGGTATACGGGGAGCGGTTCATCGCCGCGCTGGAGGCGGCCGCTTTCGTCGAGAGCGATTTGGAACGGTTGATCGAAATCGGGTTGGGCTACGTCCCTCGGGATAGCGCTCTGGCCCGCAGCCTTGCGCTGGTGACCGAGCAGCACGCGAAGGGGGCGACCTGGCAGCAGGCACGGAGACAATTGCTGAATCGCTTCGGCACGCCGGACGCCTCGCACAGCGTGCAGAACATCGCGCTGACCGTGTTGGCGCTGTTGTATGGCGGCGGCGACTTTGCCGAGACGATGCTGATCGCGGTCAACAGCGGGTACGATACGGATTGCACGGCGGCGACGGCCGGCGCGATCCTTGGCCAGATCGCCGGGGCGGACGGCTTGCCGGAGGATTGGATCGAGCGAATGGGGCCGGACTACGTCATCGGCATCGACGTGCAGCGGCGGACGACGAGCATTCGCGATCTGGCCGAGGACACCTGCCGAGCGGGCTTGTCGCTGCGGCGCGACGGCTTGCTGGCCGCCGAAATCGTCGGGGTGCCCGAGGGGATCGAGCCGTCGCTTCCCGTCGCGCGCAAGCCGGAGGAGACCGAAGTGGCCGTGGAATACGTCGGCGAGCCGTCGATTGCGTTCGATGCGCCGGCGGAGGTTCGAATCGGCGTCGTTCATCGGGGAGACGCATCGATTCAAGGGCAGCTTCGGATCATGACGCCGGGCGGCATCGTTGCCAGCGTGTCGTTGCTGGAGCTTAGGCTTGAACCGGGGGAGAGAGTCGTAACGACGATCCGCTTTCGCGTTGCCGACTCGTGCGACCGGCTGCCGCTCGAAAATCCCGTGCAACTGCTCTGGATGCCGGAGAACCGTCCTGCCGTCAAGCGCTCCTTCGGCCTGGCGGGAGCGAGAAGATTCGAGGCGTTCGGTCCGTTCTGGGATACGTACGATTCGTCGGTTCATACGGACAATCCTTATCGCAACCGTACGCCGGGGGGACGCTACAACTTCAATAACTTCGTCCGCGTGGACAAATCCTATTTGGACGAGGCCGAGATCGGCGCATTGGGAACGGGGGAAGAGGCGACGATCTTCGATGCCGCGGAGGACAAGCTGCCTTTGGACGAGCTGTTCCCTCATGTCGGGCCTTCCTGCGTGTACGTACGGCATCGCTTCGAATCCCCTTCGGAACGGGAGGCGATGCTCGTCGTCGGCAACAACGACGGCTTCGTCTGCTGGCTGAACGGGGAGAGGACGGCCTCGAGCGACGAGGTCGCGATGTGGACGCCGTATAATCATCGCATCGGGGTCAAGCTGCGCCAGGGCGTCAACGAGATCGTATTCAAGCTCGTTCGCCGCGACCGGCATTTCGATTTCAGCTTCAACTTCCAGGGGGACGCCGCGGGCTTCACCGCGCAAGGCAACTTCCTGTCGAACCCGGAGGCCTGGCAGAGGCAGCTGAAATTCCACTGGTTTACCGATTTCACGAGTCTGCGATAGAAATCATTCGAGGATCGCCCGTCGGCCTGCCAAGGTGCCGCGCGCGGTCCTATCGTCGTTGTGCGCGGGCGCCGGAAAGCCTGTACGGTTTCCGTCGAACATGGCCGATTCCTCCTCGCTGCCCGACATTTCTCTTGCATTGAGTGGATGGCGCCGCTATAATCCCCTATAACGGGAGATGATCTGATGAATTCGAAATCCAAGGTTTCTTTCCGAACGGTACATCGCACCAAGCTCGTGGACGACGTCGTCATTCAATTGCAGCGGAAGATTACCGAGGGCGGGCTGAAGGAAGGGGATAAGATTCCGACCGAGCCGGAGCTGATGGAACAGTTCGGGGTGGGCCGATCCACGATTCGCGAAGCGGTGCGCGTGCTCGTTCACGCCGGACTGCTCGAGAAGAAGCAGGGCTTCGGCACTTATCTGAAGCGAGCCGCCGTCATTCAGGAGCCGCTGGACAGCAGGCTGCGCAGAGCGGAGATCATGGAAGTGTACGAGGTTCGGCAGATGATGGAGCTGGAAATTGCCAGGCTTGCCGCGGGACGCCGGGACGAGGACGATCTCGCCGCGATCAAGGAGCATTTGGACACGCGAAATCGGGCTTTGGCGAACGACGACATCAAGACGTACATCGAGGCCGATATCCGGTTTCATATCGCGGTATCCGTCGCCAGCAAAAATGCGGTCGTCATCGATCTGTACAAAACCTTCTCCGTATTCATACGCGAGACGCTGGCCACGATTTTCGCCAACCCCGACGGGCATAATCCGCAGACGGAGGCGCATATCCGGCTTTACGAAAGCATTCGCGACCGCGATGCGGCGGCGGCCGTGACAAGCGCGTCCCGCTATTTGAAGGGAACGCTGGAAGAATTGTTTGGCGAGACGAACTAACCCCGTCTCGAGGTTTGCTTATAAACATCAGATGATAAGATGTTTAATTTCAACTACGTAAGGATGATGCGCAATGAGCTCCGCAGCAGCAAGCGCCGGGCAGCAAGCCCGGCATATGACCGTATTTTCCGTTCTGTTCATGATCAGTTCCGTGCACTTATTGAATGATGCGATTCAGTCCGTCGTCCCCGCCATGTTTCCGATCTTGCGCGAATCGCTTGACTTGTCGTTCTCCCAGATCGGCTTGATCGGCTTTGCGCTGAACGTGACCGCTTCGATTTTGCAGCCGTTGATCGGCCTCTATACCGATTCGAAACCGAAGCCTTACCTGCTGCCTATCGGCATTTTGTTTACGCTGGCGGGGGTTGTGGGGCTTGCGTTCGCGCCCTCCTTTCTCTATATCATGCTTGCCGTTATTCTGATCGGGATCGGCTCGTCGGTGCTCCATCCGGAATCGTCGCGGGTCGCCTATTTGGCCGCGGGCAGCAGGCGCGGGCTGGCGCAATCGATATTCCAGGTCGGCGGCAATATGGGCCAAGCGCTTGCGCCGGTCATGACCGCGCTGATTTTCGTGCCGCTCGGGCAAAAAGGCATCGCCTGGTTCGCGATCGCCGCGATCGTCGCGTTGATCATTCAGACGAAGGTCGCTCATTGGTATAACGCCACTCTCGCCGCTCGCCCGAAATCCGGCAAGAAGGATGCGGCATCCGCGGCGGTCGGCGCGAGAGGGGCGATCGTCGGCGTATCGCTTCTTATTTTATTGATGCTGTTGTTCTCCAAATTCGTATATATCGCCAGCATGACGGGCTTTTATTCGTTCTATGCGATGGAGCGTTTCGGCATTACGGTCGATCAGGCACAGCTGATCTTGTTCGCTCTTCTGTTCGCGGGCATGGCCGGCACGTTTTTCGGCGGGCCGCTGGCCGACCGGATGGGGCGGCGCAACATGATCTGGTTCTCGATCTTGGGTACGGCTCCTTTTTCCCTTCTGCTCCCCTATGTCAACAGCATGCTCTGGGCCGTCGTTCTGTGCATCTTTATCGGCTTTATTTTAATGTCGGGTTTCTCGGTCATCGTCGTCTATGCGCAGGAGCTGCTGCCGAATAAAGTCGGCACCGTCTCCGGCCTCGTTTTCGGCGTGTCGTTCGGACTCGGCGGAGTCGGCTCGGCCGTGCTGGGGAAGGTGGCGGATATTTCCGGCATCGATCTGGTCATTCAAGTGTGCGCTTATTTGCCGCTGCTCGGTTTGCTGGCCGCATTCCTGCCGACGGATCGCAAGCTTCATGCGCTGTCCGCCGTATCCGATTCGTCGCCGGAGGTTGCCAAAGCCTAAAGCATTAGGCGTGTGCCGATGCTGGGAGCGGTGCTATTTTAAGGGGGGAACGAAAATTGAAGGCTATTATCGAAGTCGATAACCTATCGTGGCGCAGGGAGCAGAAGACGCTTCTGCACAACATCAACTGGACGGTGAACAAAGGGGAGCATTGGGCGATACTGGGACTGAACGGCTCGGGCAAAACGACGCTGCTCAACATGATCAACGGTTATCTGTGGCCGACTAAAGGAACGGTCAGCGTCTTCGAAGAGCAATTCGGCACGATCGACCTGCGCGAGCTGCGCAAATCGATCGGTTGGGTCAGCTCCTCTCTGCAGGAAAGACTGTCTGCCGGCGACATGGCGCAGTCGGTGGTGATGAGCGGCAAGTTTGCTTCAATCGGCCTGTACGACGAACCGACCAAGGAAGACGAGGAATACGCGATCGAGCTCATGGGACAGCTGCGCTGCTCTCATCTGATCGACCGGAGGTACCAGACCTGCTCGCAGGGAGAAAAGCAGAAGCTGCTTATTGCCAGAGCGCTTATGGCGTCGCCGAAGCTGCTTATCCTCGACGAACCCTGCAACGGGCTCGATTTTATCTCGCGGGAACAGCTGCTTTCCAGTATCGAGCGGCTTGCGCGGCGGCCCGACGCGCCTACTCTTATTTACGTTACGCATCATACGGAGGAGATCGTACCGATTTTCGGCCACTGTTTGCTGATGCGCAGAGGCGAAGTCTTCAGAACGGGCAAAACGAAGGACGTGCTGACGGAACCGACTTTGACCGAGTTTTTCGAAACCGGCATTTCCGTGCATTGGCACAACGACCGGGCGATTCTGACCTGGACGGGACAGGAGACGGATCGCGAGCCGGATTAACGGTCGACTTCGATCCTTGGACAGCTTCGGACGAGCCCTCCCTCTCCT
>JAEZZE010000381.1 GCA_023418755.1 Bacillota bacterium
GTGCACGATATCGGCCATCATGAGCAGCGGAATGCCGTGGCGATTGTTCGCCAAATGCGTTCGCTGAACATTGATGACCTCCTGCGCTCCGGCCATGCCGAGCACCGAGCCGGAATTGCGAACCGTCGTCTCGTCGATGCCGAGCGACGCCATCGGTCCGGTGATCAAGCCTTCGTCCTTCGCCCCTTCGTAAAAAGGCACCGCAAGCTGAATCAGCTGCGCGACTTTCTCGTCCAACGTCATTTGCCGTACAAGCTCTTGTAAATCGGGTTGTTTATCGTTCCATTCCGCCATGTTTTCGCAACCTCTCAGATGATATCGAAACGTTTCGATTCAGTTTCATTTTGATTATAAAACCGAATTTTATTACTGTCAAACATTCCGTTTAAAGCTATTGAATACGGTTTCCATATCCGTTATAGTTAGAATCGAAACGTTTCACCTGAAAGCGAAGGAGAGAGCTTGATTTGGCCAGCATTAAGGACATCGCGAAAAAAGCCGGCGTCTCCATCTCGACCGTCTCGTACGCCTTGAACGGCAGCGACAAAGTGACGAAGGAAACGGCCGCCAAAATATTGCAAATCGCCGACGAGCTCCATTACGTCCCTCACGCCGCCGCCCGTCTGCTGAAGAAACGGCAATCCAATTTGATCGGCATTTTCCTGACCGATTTCAGCGGCAACTTCTACGGCGATCTGCTGCAAGGGGTCAAGGAATACTTGAGCGGCAAAGGGTACGATCTGCTCGTCTGCAGCGGAGAGAAATCGCGCCGGCTCATTCCCGAACGGATGATCGACGGCGCCATCGTGCTCGACGTCACGTTCTCCGACGAGGAATTGCTCCAATATGCCGGCAAAGACCACAAGGCGGTCGTGCTGGACCGTGAGCTGATCCATCCGAACGTCAGCCAGGTGCTTCTCGACAACAAAGCCGGCGCGACGCTGGCGATGGAATATTTGCTGGAAAAGGGGCATGACAAAATCTACGCGGTAACCGGACCGGCCGGCTCTTACGACGCCGACCGTCGCCTCCGCGCCGTCCGTCAGACGGCGGAACGCGCTCCGTATGTCCAAGTTATCGAGCTCCCGGGCAATTTCAGCAGGGCTTCGGGAGAAGCGGCGGCCCGCGCGATCTCGGACGAATACGAACGGCCCGCGGCCGTATTTTGCCTGAACGACGAGATGGCGGTCGGCGCGTACCGCTATTTCTCGACCTGCACGGATCTGAAGATCGGAGAGCACGTCCATCTGATCGGCTTCGACAATATCGAATTGGCGCAATTCGCCAGACCGCGTCTAGCCACCATCGATTATTCGATGCGCAAATGGGGGGCGATCGCTTCCGAGCAGCTGTTGAAAATGATAGCCGGAGAACCCGTCGAAACCGAAAGAATCTACGTCTCGCTCATTAAGGGAGAATCCGTCGGCCCTCTCTCCTCCATCGAATAACCTCCATCCGATAACGTCGGCCTCGAGTCGGCGTTTTCTTTTGAACATCGGCGCTCAATCGTGGTCAAATCTAGCAGGGATAACCGAAAGTGTAGAACATCGGCGCTCGAGAGCCCCCGGTGAACTGGTGCGGGTCAGGTGGTCAGCCGTTTTTTCAGCGTTCGGCCCGCTTGCACCTTTACAACGCCGCTTCTCTGTGTCATGATATAAATCAAATGATATGTATCAAAAGATATAAAAGGAGAGAAGCCATGCCCCCGAAAGCCAAGTTTTCCAAGGAGGCGATCGTCGACGCCGGGCTCGCCATCGCCGACCGCGAAGGGCTGGGCGCCATTACGATTCGCAAAATCGCCGACGAGCTGGGCAGCTCGATCGCGCCGATCTACGTCAACTTCAAAGATGTCGAGGAGCTGAAGGACGCGGTGCTGGTTCGGATCTCCGCTCTGTCGGCGGAAATGGCGCAAACGCCCTACAGCCCCGACCCGTTCCTGAGCATCGGCATCGCCAGCCTGAAATTCGCGCGCGAGCACCCCGCCCTGTTCCGGGAGCTCGCGGTCAACAACCATCCCCGCCTGAAGGACGTCCAGACGCCTATCGGGGACCTGCTCGCGCAGATGAAGCGCAAGCCGGAGCTCGAGCTTTTCTCGGAGGAAGAATTGATGGGGATTCTATTCAAAATGCGCGTCTTCCAGCTCGGGCTGTCCGTTATGGACATCAACGGCGCACTGCCGGGAGTAAGCGAAGAAGCGCTCGTCGAGCTGCTTCGGCAAACGGGCGAAGATCTGATTGCCGCCGAGCTGGCGCGAAAGCAAGCCGCACGATGAATCGCGTGTTGTTGCACACGATGATCCTCCAGGTTTGGCCACATGTTACGTACGATGAACCTCCCGGTGAGCCACACGTTCCGCACGATGATTCTCCCGGTGAGCCACACGTTGCGCTCGATGAACCTCCCGGTGAGCCACACGTTGTGAACGATGAACAACAGGCCTTAAGGCAAAGGGGCGATCCTCTATGAATCGTAATGAAGCGCAATCGCGTATCGCGGAGCTGTTCGGGCGCACGGTAGGCCGCGACCCGCTCATCCGCAACGCTTATTTTCTCGTGCATTCCGAACAGCTGGGCATCCGCCTGAAGCTCGCGGAAGGCTCCGACAACGTCGCGCCAGTCCACGAAGACCAGCCCTATTTCGTCGCCAGCGTCAGCAAGCTGTTCGCTTCGGCGCTATGCGGCGCGCTCGTCGAGAACGGCAAACTCGACTTCGACGATCCGGTCTCCGATTATCTCGATTCCGAGCTGCTTCGAGGACTACACACATACAAAGGACGGGATTACGGGGACGACATCCGGATCAAGCATTTGCTGAACCATACGTCCGGATTAAACGACTTTTTCGAGGATAAGCCCAAGGGAGAGACGCCGATGCTCGATCTCGTATTCGGGAACGAGCGGCGCGACTGGGCGCCGCGGGCAGTCGTGGAGTGGACGAAGACGAGACTGAAGAACCGTTTTCCGCCGGGCGGCGGCTTTCACTACTCGGATACGGGCTATCATCTGCTCGGCCTGGCGATGGAACAGGCGGCGGGCAAGACGTATCACGAGCTGCTTCGGCAATACCTGTTCGAACCGCTGGATATGAAGCAATCCTGGTTCTCCCGTTACTCCGACCCGATCGAGCCGGCCGAACATCCGCTTGCGCGTCTGTACCATCGCGACCGGGACGTCACCGAACTTGAAGGCTTAAGCTTCATGTACGCGGGGGGCGGCGTCGTATCCACGACCGAGGATCAGCTCAAGCTGGCTCGGGCGCTGGCCGAACGCCGCATCGTAAGCCAAGCAACCTTGGAGAAAATGAAAAGCGACCATGCGCGGTTTTTCCCCGGCATCGACTACGGTTACGGGGTGATGATGATCAAGCCGATGTTCCCGCTCATGCCCGGCAGGTACAGCTCGTGGGGCAATATGGGGACGACCGGCTCGTGGCTGTTCTATCACCCGGAGACCGACGCTTATCTGATCGGAAGCCTGAACCAGTTCCGCTACAACCGGAAAGGACTCAGGCTAATGTTCAAGGCGATCGATATTTTGCTGCGCTGCCGCTAATCCAGTTAACAAGTGTCGCCCGCTAGCCGCTTAAGGAGGCTTTTGGGGGCGACCTGCTTCCAGGCGCCGGCGAGCAGCGCGCGAAGCTCCTCCCGATCGACCCGGTCGAGGCGGACGTAGACGTAGGCAAGCCGGGCGTACTTCTCCGGAACGCTGAAAACGTCGGGAGCGAGCGTCACCTGGGCCTCCCGCTCCTCCAAGGACATTTTCAGCAGGGCCGTAACGCCGTCCGGCTGCTCGACGGCGAAGATTTTGCCCCGCACCCGGTAAGAGGGCTTATCCCAATGGGGGTGCTCCTCCGCATCGGGCAGTTCTAGCGCCAGCCTTCTCAGCTCATCCGTAGTAACCACGGTCGCCTCCCGTAAACGTCGCGATATACCAGTGGTTGCCCTGCGGATCCTCGACTCCCGCGCTTCGTTCCTCGTACGGCATGTCCGCAGGTTCGTACAGCGATGACGCTCCCGCCGCCAAAGCCCGGGCATAGCAGTCGTCCGCATCCGGCACGAATAGATGCACCGTGTTCGCGCGAGCAGGAAAACGGTCGCTGGCGGCGGACAGCTCGACTACCGATTCTCCGATCTTCACCTCGGCGTGTCCGACGGTGCCGTCCTCTCTCTCGGACCGGTTCAGCACCTCGGCGCCGAAGGCCCGCTCCAGAAATTCAATCTGCTTGTCCGCGTCCGACACCGTGAAATACGGCGTAACGGTCCGATACCCGCGAGGTGCGTAACTGTTGCTTGTCATGCTTTGCCGCCTCCTGTCCTGATCGATATTCATGCTTGCCTTCTTATTTTATTTGGATTGCCGGAAATTGTATTGTAAATTTCTGAAGCTCAGCGGACGAGCGGCGCGTGATTGCGATGCCGTCCGGCGATCGGCCGATACTCCGACGGATTAATACCCGAGAAGGCGCGAAAATCTTTAATCCAGTGCGACTGATCGTAATAGCCGCAAGAGAGGGCGAGATCCGCCCAGTCGACCTCCCTCCCCGCCTCCATTTCCGCTAACGCCCGTTGAAAACGGATAAGACGGCCCGCCCGCTTGGGCGTCATGCCGATCTCTTCCTTGAACCGCTCGTTAAAGGTTCGGTGGCTGACGCCGGTCCGTTCGATCAGTTCGCCCACGCTTTCTCCGAGATGAAGCCGGCGAAACACGTCGTCCACCGAAGGTTCCCGGCTCAGCTCGCGGCAAGCCATCCTCGTCAGCCCGGTCTCGAGCGCGTCGAATACCGCCTCCGGCGACAAGGCTTCCGCTGCGCCTTCCAGAAGCTCGCCCGCCCGCGCGCCCCACAGCTCTTCCAACGAGACATGCTTATTCAGCAGCTCGGACAGCGGCTCGCGAACGAACGGGCGAAGGCCTCCCGGCTTGAAGTGGATGCCCGCAACTTCGGCTTCTCCCGCCGAATCGATCACGAAATAGTCGGAATGCGGGCCGCACAGCGCCGCGCTCCCGAGAATCCGCTCCCTGTCCGCGCGATCGTAGAGCCGCATGCCGTCCAGCCGCAGGTCGAACACGATTTCCGCGGAGCCGTCCGGCAAGGCCAGCTCTCTCGCATGCGGAGGCTGGTAGCCTCTCATATACCAGAAATAATCGACGAACCGGGATAACGGGGGTTGAGGCTTGCGGGTGACGACAAACATGGCTTCCTCTCCCTCCAATCTACTTGTCTTTTGCGCGTACTCGTCCGTCCGCTACTCTTGCAGCCATTCGTCAATCTGTTTCGTCAGCAGTTCGAGGCCGAGCTCGACCGGGACGCGTCCGCGCAGCATTCGCTCGAACATCTCGTTGAACGCCGTATCGATCTTGGCCCAGTTCGCCACGGGAGGACGCAGGAACGAAGCGTCCAGACTTTCCACGTAGGGGCGGATCGTCGGGCCGTACGTTTCTTCCGATTCGCTCGCTTCGGCGTTCGTCGGCAGCAGCCCCGCCTTGAACATAAGCCGCTGCGCCTCCGCGCCCGCCATCCACTTCATGAACGTCCAGGACGCCTGCTTGTTCCGGGAGCTCTCCATCAGCACCAGATTTTCGCCGCCGATAATCGAGCCTTTCGCCCCCGGATTGTGCGGAAACGGCGCCGGCACCGTGTCCTGCTGCAGCTTCTCGTAATCGTAGCCTTCCACGTTCGATAATATCGTATAATACCATGGCCCTTCATCCATCATGAGGAGCTTGCCGTCCAACACCGCCTGCCAACGCTCCAGCTTGCCGGACAGCACATCGCCGCTGACGAGGTCCGACTCGACCAGCCGCTTTAAGGTATGAACGGCTCTGGCGCTCGCCGGACTGTCCAAATATCCGCTCGCCTTCGTATAGTCCTTGTTCGTAAGCTGTCCGCCAAGTCCGATAAAATACGGCAGCACCGCCCACGTATTGATGCCGTTGACGCCGATCCGATAACCCGTTCGCTCGCTGAGCGCGACCAGTTCGTCCATCGTCTCCGGCGGCTTCTCCAGTCCGGCTTGCCGCAGCAGGTCGCGGCTGTAGATGGCCGCTTTCGTATTGATGTTCAGGGGCAAGCCGTAATACCGGCCTTCGTATTTCCCGGACTCGAGAGCCGATTCCAGGAGCAGCTTCGCGACCCGGGGCAGCTCGGGATAGGCGTCGATCGGGTGGATCAGCCCCAGCTTGGCGAACTCGGGCAGCCAGGCGATGTCCATGCGCACGACGTCCGGACCGGTGCCCGAAGTCGTCTCGGCGATCAGCGAACCTTTGAAATACTCGTATAAATGCTTGACCGATACGACGCGAATGCCGGGATACTCCGCCTCGAACGCCGGAATGACCTCTTCCTCGAACACTCT
Organism: Bacillota bacterium; assembly: GCA_023418755.1. Lineage (GTDB taxonomy): Bacteria > Bacillota > Bacilli > Paenibacillales > Paenibacillaceae > Cohnella. Next base: position 6,353 of record JAEZZE010000381.1, read on the forward strand.
CATCTCCACGTCGCTGTACGTATGCCAGACCGTGATCGCTTCGCTGGCCTCCGGCTCCATCACCAGCTCGGCCTCGTCCCCGTCGATGATGCTCTCGGCGCCGCAGCCTTGCAGCAGGACCGCAGCCAGCCCCAATTGCAGGACGGCCATCGTGCGGCGGCGAAGCTTGCCGATAATCGCGCTAACAATATTCGTCACCGTCCTCGCCTCCTCCCTTATTCTCGCCGAGACAGACGTTCGCGGTATTCGACCGGGGACGCGCCGGTCGTCTTTTTGAACAGCTTGCTGAAGTATTTGACGTCGTTGAAGCCGGATCTCTGCGCCACTTCGTATATTTTCGGACTCGGGTCCCCGAGCAGCTCCTTCGCTTTGCCGATGCGCAGCCGAATCAAATAGTCGATAAAATTAAAGCCCGTGTGATGCTTGAATTGCAGGCAGAAATAGTTTTTGCTCATGTGGACGTAATCGGCAAGCTGCTGCAGCGTAATCTCCCCCGTATAATGCCGGGAGATGTAAGCGATCGCCTTGTCGATCAGCTGCTTGTTGCCCTTGTGCGTATGCGAGCCGGCGGCGAACGACTTCCGGTAGCCCCGAATCTGCGCCTGCAGCAGGGTAGTCAGCTCGGCGAGCGTCTCGCTGCGCTTCAGCTCTTCGAAGCCTTCGAGCAGCACGGTCATCTCTTGCTCGTTCACGAACAGCGCGGTCACGATCTCGAACGCTTCGCGGCGCACCGCATCCGGGTCCGGCCGGAGCGCCTCCCACCGTCCGATCCAGGCGCGCACCAGCTTGTCGGCGGCTTCCGCGTCGCGCGAATGCGCGCACGTCTTCAGCTCCTGCAAAAGCTGGGCGGCGCTCGGACAATCGGATTGCCGCGATTCCTCGGACCGATCGGGCTCCCGCAATCCGTACTCCCCGCCGCCTTCGAAAAACCGGCGCTCCGCCGCCCGTCCGCTCGCCCGGAACACCTCGCGCAACTGCTCGACGCTTCCGCCGTGCGCCCAGCCGGCCGTCACTTCGACTCCCAGGCGGCCGGACCATGCCTCCGCCGCCGCTCCAAGCGCCTTCCGGGGCGGCTCCCCGTCACCCGAGGGCACGATCAGCGCAAGCGTCCGCGTGCCGACCAGGAACGCGATCCCCTCGGCCGCCGTCTCGTAAAACAGCTCCTGCATTTCCTCCAGCAAAATCGACGCGTGAAGCTGGCCGAACCGCTCCTCCGTCTCCCTCAGGCCGTCGATCAACACGGTGCAGATCGCATAGCCGCGCCGCATCCAGCCGGGGACCGACTCCGCGCCCGGACCGCCGTCGTCATGGGCCAGCGCCCGCTTGACGTCCGATTCCAACCGTTTGCGGCCGGAGGCCAGCTTCGTTCTTCGAATCAGCTGCCGGTCTTCGTCCTGCCTTCGCTCCTCCTCGATCTGCCGCAGGCATTTACGGACGAGCTCCAACAGCCCCTCGGGCTCCAGCGTAGGCTTCAGCAAATAATCGACGACGCCCAGCTTCAATCCCTGACGGACGTATTCGAAATCGTTGTAGCTGCTGACGAAAATCACCTTCGTCCGCGGATGGCGTTCCAACGTCCGTCTCGTCAGCTCGAGTCCGTCCATCACGGGCATCTTGATATCCGTGATCAGAATATCGGCCGGCTCATGCTCGAGCGCCTGCCAGGCTTCTTCGCCGTTGGCGAAATCTCCGACGAGCCCGACGCTTTCCCGGGCCCAATCGACCGACGCTTTGATCCCGAACCGGATGACCGGCTCGTCGTCCACGATAGCTACGCGATACATGTCATTCCTCCTCCCGTTTCGCAGCGGCGTCCGCCGGCTTGATCAGCTTCATCTGCACGACGGTGCCGCCCGCCTGTCCGCCGCTTCCGATTCGCAGCTCCGAGCCGGCCGGATAGTAGAGCCGGATCCATTCGCTGACGTGAGTCAGCCCGATTCCCGTCATTCCGGCGGACTCCGCGCCTTGCGGATCGTCCAGCTTCCGCAAGTCGTCCGGCGTAATGCCGCGGCCGTTGTCGCGAATCGCAATGTCGATCGACTGATCCGTCGCCTTGGCCTCGATCCAGATGTCGCCGCCCCCTCCTAACGGCACGAGCCCGTGGAATACGGCGTTCTCCACGATCGGCTGGACGAGCATCCGCGGCACCGGGAACGTCTCCGCTTCGGGAGCGAGATCCAGATGCAGCCGGAATTCCGTGTCGTACCGGATTTGCAGGATGGACAAATATTTGGCGACGATGTCCAGCTCCTCGGCCAGCGTGACGAAGCTGCCCTTCTTGCCCATGTTCGCCTCCAGCAGCAGCACGAGCGAGGACAGCGCGTTGTACGCTTTGGAGCTCTGATTGTATCGGACGAGCCACTTGATCGTACTGAGCGTGTTAAACAGAAAATGCGGATTGATGCGGTGCATGACCGCCCGCAGCTCGGCCTGGCGCTTGCTTTCGTGCACCTCGCGGACCTCCCGTACGAGCTCGTCGATCCGCTTGATCATTTTGTTGAATTGCCGGCTAAGCAGCCCGATCTCATCCTTGGACCGGACTTCCGTGCGGGCCGTGAAATCGCCGCCCTCCGCCACCTTCATCTGCGAGGTCAACTGCTGAATCGGCTTCGTCACCTGTCGGGCCAGGACGAGGCCGATCGCGACCGCAAGCAGCGCGAAGCCGATCGCCGACGTCCAGATCAGGCGGCGCATGCGCGTCAGCTCGTCGGTAATCTCGTGAATCGGCACGGAGCCGACGACGCTCCAGCCGTTCGCCAACAGCTGCTTGATATGATAATAACGGATGCCTTCTTCCTCGTGCTCGAATTCGGCGGTTTTGCCGGAAGCCGCCCATTGCCTCAGCTCCGGATCGGACAGAGGCTGCCCGAGACGGTCCAGCCTGCGGTCGATCACGATCGTTCCCGACTCGTCCACGACGAAAAACCCGCCGGTTTCCCCGAGACGGATTTGCGCGAACCGATCCAATATTTTATTGCCGTCCAGATTGACGAGCAAATAGCCGATGTCGTCCAGCGATTCGAAGTCCTTGATGACGCGGACGACGGGCAGCACGAGATCGTTGATATCCCCGATGCCGCTGTACGGATCGTATGCGAGCTTTCCCCAGGCCGGCTCTCCGTCCTTCAGCCTAGCCGTCGTCGCCCACTCCAGGTCGTGCAGCGATCGCACGTAGATTTTCGACAGCTTGAAGGAGCCGCTCCCCCAGCTCGTGCCTTCTTCTCTCAGCACGTACAGCGTTTTAACGAAGGAGTTGGAGCCCACGTAGTTGTTCAGCAGGTTGGACACGTACGTCTTGTAGGCTTCTTCCTCTTCCGGGGACGGACTCGTATTGCGCGCGGCCTGCTGCAGCTTGACGTCGCTGTACAGGATGTTGGAGGCGTCCGTGCCGGCCAGCATGATCGCGGACAGCGCGTCCGCGGCTTGCCGGACGAGCTGCAGCGAGGTGACGCGCACGTTCTTCTTAACGAGCTTCGAAGAAGCGTTGTAGAACAGCACGCTCGTCAGCGTCGGTATGAGGATGACGACAAGCAGGGCCAAAATCATTTTCGTCGCGAACCGCTTGCTCCCGCGAAGCCTCTGACTTGCGCCCCATACGAGTTGATTCATTCGTCTCTCCTCCCGTACGATCTATTGTACACCGGCCGGAGGACTCTATGAAAGCACTTTCAGGTTGGTGTCTCATTTTCCGGAATTCCGTACCCCGTCAGCCTTTTACCGCCCCCTCGTTAAAGCCCGACTGCACGAACCTCTTCTGGAAAATGACGTAAATCAGAATGACCGGCAGCAGCGCGATGATCGAAGCGGCGAAAATTTGCCCGTAGTTCGTCGCGTATTTGTCGTTGAACATCAGAATCGCGATCGGCAGCGTGCGCAGCGCCTCGCTCTTGATGATCGTCAGAGCCAGGAAGTATTCCTCCCAGGTCGCCTGAAACACGAAGATCGCCAGCGTCCCCATCGCCGGCAGCGACAAAGGGAGGTATATGTTCCAATAGATGCGCCAGTTCCCCCCGCCGTCGATCAGCACCGATTCCTCCAGCTCCCGCGGAATGCTCTCGAAAAAACCTCGCAGGAAAAACATGTTGCCCACGACCCCGGTCGCGATGTAGACGAGCCATAATCCCGCGTAGGTGTTCACCAGCCCCATATTTTTGATAATAATGAACTGCGGAATGATGTTGATGACCGACGGGATCATCATCGTGAGCAGAAACAGACGGAACACGCCCTCCTTGCCGGGAAAAGAAAACCGCGCGAACCCGTATGCCGTCAACGAGCTGACGAGCAGCGCCCCAAGCATCGCGACCGACGTGAGCAGCACGCTGTTGCCGAAGTACTGCGCGAAGTGGTTTTTGCCCCAGACCACCTGATAGTTGATGAAGTTGGGCGTGACGCTGAATACCTCCTCCGGCCGCGGCAGCGAGAACGTAGCCGTAAAAAAGGAGGTGAGAATCATATAAATGAACGGAAAAACGAACAGCAGCGCCCCGGCCACGAGAATGGCGTATACGGCGAGCTTCGTGATCCATGGCGTTCGCATGGCGCGATTCCTCCCATCGTCGTCAGAACAAGCGTTGCTTGCCGATCTTGGTCATCTGGTAGTAGGTGACGGCGAATACGAGCAGCCCCATCATGACGCCCATCGCCGCCGCTTCGCCGAAGCGGAAGTGCTTAAACGCCTCCATGTAGATCAAGCTCGGTATGACCTGCGTCTGGTTCATCGGGCCGCCGGCCGTAATAAAGTACACCTGCGGGAAAAAGCCGAACGCGCCGTTGACCAGATTGATCAGCACGAACACCGTAATCGGGCGCAGCATCGGCAGCGTCACGCGGAAAAATTTGCCCGTCGCCGAAGCGCCGTCCATGTCCGCCGCCTCGTACAGGTCGCGCGGAATGCCTTGGAGGGCGGCCAGATAAATGACGACTCCCCAGCCGACCGTCTTCCAGATATGAAACAGCCAGATCATGACCATCGCCGACCAATAGTGGCTTTTCCAGGCGATCGGCTCGGACAGGATGCCGACTTGCAGCAGCGCGTAATTGACGAAGCCTCCGGACCCGTCGGCGAACAAATATTTGAACAGCAGCGCGACGACGATCCACGACGTCACGATCGGCAAGTAGTACAAGGTGCGAAAGGCGACCTTCATTTTCACGAAGCGGGTATTGATGACGACGGCGAAAAAGACGGCCAGGAACCAGTTGATCGGCACGGTGACCGCTACGTTCAGGAACGTGTTCTTAAGCGCGATCATGAACTTGTCGTTCGGATCCTCGAACACGGCCCGGTAGTTGTCCCATCCGACCCACGGACTGGTCTGGCCGGGCAAAATATTGAATTCCTGAAAGCTCACCTTGACGTTCTGGATCATCGGATAGACGACGAAGACGAGCACGCCGACGAGCCCGACGGCGATGAACGGAAGGGCGTTCAGCCATTGCGCCAGGCCGGTTCGGAACCGGGATTTGGCGGATAACGTCGCTTGCGTCACGGCTAAGGCCTCCTTCTATGGGATAGCGACGGCCGCGCAGCGAACGTTAGCTTGCGCGGCCGTCTTCGCGGGACGGACGTATCGGCGGCCGTTACTTGGACAGAACGGCGTTAATCTGCTTCACGGCCTCGTTCAGCGCCTCCGTCGCGGTCTGTTCGCCGCGAATCGCTTTCTCCAGGCTCAGGTTAAAGATCGTTTCCATCTCTCCCCATTGCGGGATCGGCGTGCGGGGCAGCGCCGTGTTCAACTGCTCGATGAACGGGCCGATATAAGGATTCTGGCTCTCGTCGATCGCCTGCGCGGCCTCGCGGTTCGTCGGCACCATCCCGGCTTCGACCATGATTTTCTGCGGCTCCTTGCCGAGCATCCACTTCATGAACGTCCACGCTTCCTCCGGATGCTTGGAATTGGCGAACGTGACGAGATTCTCGCCTCCGACGACGGAGACGCTGCCTCCCGGACCGGCCGGAAGCTGAGCTCGGACCGTTTTCTCAAGCGGATTAAACGTATTCTCGGCATCGCCGAGCAGAATGCTGAAAAACCACGGACCGTCGTCGATCATCATATACTGGCCGGATTTCAGGCCGTCCCACGAGCCCGGTTCTCCGCCGAGCAGCGCCGGGATGACGAGGCCTTCGTTGTTCCAGCTCACGATTTTCTCCAGCGCCTCGATGCTGGCGGTGCTGTTGAGATAGCCGTCCACCTGCGTATAGTCGTCGCTCGTCACCTTGCCGCCGAGGCTCCAGAAATAAGGCAGTACGCCCCAAGCTCCGATGCTCGATACGCCGATTCCCTGCTTACCTTGGGCCTTGAGGCTTCGGGCAGCCTGCTCGAGTTCGTCCATCGTCGCGGGCGCCCGGTCCAGCCCCGCCTCCTTCAGCGTGTCCGCGTTGTAAATGGCGATTTTCGTGTTCGTGTTCAGCGGTACGCCGTAATAATCGCCTTCGAAAATGTTCGTCTGCATCGGGCTGTCGAAGACGCTGCTCTTCACGTCGTCGAAGCCGGGCAGGTCGCTCAGCTTCTTCAGCGCCCCCTTGGCGGCGAGCTCGGGCACCCAGATGATGTCCATTCGCATCAAATCCGGAGCCGCGTCGCCGGCCACCGCCGCGATCACTTGATCCTTCAGTCCCTCGTACGGCATGCGGGTCAGCTTCAGCTCTACGTTCGGATACTCGGCCTCGAACTTCGGCTTGATTTTCTCCAGCAGCACCTTCTCCTCGGAATCGGAATACGTGTGCCAGTATTCGATCGTGACTTTTTCCGCCGGATTCGCGGAGCTTTCGGTTTTCTGGCTCGGGCTCGCGCTTGCGCCGCTGCCGCTTGGAGTGGCTGCGTTATTTCCCCCGCCGCACGCGGCCAATGCGATAATCAGCGCGAACGCCAGCATAACGGATAAGCTTTTTTTCATCGACTGTTCTCCCCCGTCAACGTGATTTGGATGTCGTTGCCCATTCAGTATGGAGGGAATCGCAGGCGTCCGGAAACCGCTTACATTACGCTTTGGGTGGAATCCGTTCCTTGCTTTGACGGAGCTCCGATCGCGCGCGCGACAAAAAGGTGTCGAACGTTCCGATCGCGATCGGAATGCCCGACACCTTTTTGGACGATTTAGAATCCGCTAGCTTAATTTGAATCGGTTTCCGACAAAGAGGCTGTACCGCAAGCGCTTCAAGCTGCTCTGAAAGATAAACGATGATAAAAGCATGAGGTGCATGTACCTTCTTCCGCTTCTATACGCTCCTGAACTTGGAATGGCAAACCCGTTACAATGTGATTTTAGGGGCGTACGAGGCAGTCTATAGGAGGTACATCCCCCTTACTTTATCTAACGATCCTCTCAAGCAACTCTGTTTATGGGACAGCCTCTTGCTTGGGGGAACGTCTCTTATTCCGCTTCGACCGGAACGACGGCGCGGGCCTCGTTCGCCCGTATGACCGCCTCCAACAACAATTGATTGCGGTAGCCGTCCTCCAGCCCGGCAAAGTCCGGGTTGGCCGGACGATCGCCGCGAATGCGCTCGGCGAACTCCGCCCACGGGTTCAACCCTTCGCTATCCGCTACGTCGATCGTCTCGGTCGCCGTCTCCCTTCCGTCCTTCGTCGGATACGTCCACACGAGCTGCCGGTCGTTCAACGTGCTGACGCGCAGCGTCCCCTTCTCGCCGAACAGCGCGACCTCGTGCTGATTGCCCGAACCGAGCGCATTGCGCGACGTCTGGAACACGCCGACGGCCCCGTCCGCGAATCGCGCGTTAAAGCAGGCGAAGTCATCGACCCGGACCGGCACGGGCTCACCCGTCCGAGGATGAGAGCGCTCCGGCACGATCGTCGCAAGCATCGCTTGAAGCTCGGCCATGCGTCCGCCCGTCAAATATTCGGCGATGTCGATCATATGCGAACCAAGGTCCCCCAGCGTGCCCGTTCCGGTCACCGCCTCGTCGAAGCGCCACAGGAACGGCGTATTCTTGACCGTCGAGCCCCAGTCCTGCAAATATTGCACGAACAAATGGTTGATGCGGCCCAGCCTGCCTTCGGCGACGAATTTCCTCGCATATTGGAAGGCCGGCCCGTTCCGATACGAGAAGTTGATCAGCAGCGGAATCGGGCTTCGCCGATACGCCTTCAACACCTCGCGAGCTTCGTCCAGCGTCCGCGTCAGCGGCTTCTCCGCCAGCAGAGGCTTGCCCTCCGAGATGCAGGCCAGCAAAATCGCCGCATGCGAATCGTTCGGCGTCACCGCGACGACGCCCTCCACGCCCGCATCGGCGATCAGCGCCATCGCGTCGCGATAACGCCGCTCCTCCGGCACGTTCAGCCTGCCGCCGACCTCGGCCAGCGCTTCTTCGCTGACGTCGCACAGAGCAACGATCTTAGCGCCCTCCACCTTCCCCAACTGCTCGATATGATACCGCGCCATTCCGCCCAATCCGATAACTCCGATGTTTACTTCCCTGCTCACGGCGATCGCCTTCCTTCGCTAGAAAAGGTTGAATCCTTATTATAAGGGTATCGCCTTATCGATTCGCAGCGCGCGGCAAAATTCCTGCAAGCCATGGCAACTTCCGAATATAAAACACGAAATCGGAACGGGAGACTCCTTCATTAGCCCGAATGCCGGATAACCTGCTATCGTCGCGCAAAAAACCCCCAAGCTGACTCGAGATGCCCGGAAAATTCGGTTATTCTCTCGCAAAAAAGCCCTCCGGCCCGCGCAAACAGCGGGAACGGAAGGCTTCCTTATCGGTACCGAAGTCGATTTTTAAGGCACGAGGCTTTCCAGCACGTCCTCGACGATCTGCCGGTTGGCGATAATTCCCGTGTACAACCAGCTCGAGTCTGCGGGGTATTCGTGGACATTGCCGTTCTTGACCGCCTTGACGCTCTGCCAGATCGGGTCTTTCAGCGCCTCCGACCCGGTTGCGGTATCGCTGTTGATCAGGAATATATGATCGGCGTCCAGCTCGGTCAAAGCCTCCATCGACACCGATTTCCAGATGCCGCCCTCGCCCTTGGAAATGCGCCCGACGAGCTCCGGCACGGCAAGTCCGAGATCCCGGTACATCACGTCGCCGCTGGACTGATTGTCGCTGACCATCCAGAACGTTTTGGATACGAGCCAGATGGCCGTCGCGGAAGGACGTTTGCCGTCGTATGCCGCGTCGATCTTCTCGCGCGCGCTCTGCAGCTCCTTGTCGTAAGCGTCCAGCACCGCTTGGGCTTCCTCGTCTTTGCCCAGCACCTCGCCGACTTTCAGCAGCGCCTTGCGCCAGTCCGCGTTCACCTCTTGGCCAAGGGCGTAGGTCGGAGCGATCTTGGCGTAGGTATCGTATTTTCCGTCGGCGATCAACATCTCGTCCCCGATCAGGATCAAGTCCGGTTCGAGGCTGGCCACCGCCTCGTAAGGAAGATCGTGCGGCACCGTCTGAACATTCGCCAGTTCCCCTTGCAAATATCCCATAGGCGAACCGCCCACCGACCACTGCGCCACCGGAACGACGCCGAGCGCCACCAAGTAGTCTTCCAAATAAGAAGCGAGCACGCGCTGCGGCTTGGCGGGCACGACCACCTCGTGCCCCAGCGGGTCGACCAGCGTTCGCTCCGTCGGCTCGTCCTGTTGCGGCTCCTCCTCCCGAGGCGCTGCTTCTTCCTCCTGCGAAGGCGCCGCTTGCCCGGTACCGGCCGGCTCGGTCGCGGTCTCGTTCCCTGCTTTATCGTTATTGCCGCCGCAGGCCGCAAGCAGCATGACCGTCATCGCTGCGACAACCCATGCGTACAACAGTCTGTTTCTTCGTATCGAATCCATTGTTCTTTATTCCTCCCGATTCCGTAAACTGCCCGACTAAGTTGAGATCGATTCTCATTATCACCAGACAGTTTTATTTTATCAGGAAGGACGCGCCCGTCTATGGATTAAAGTCATTCTTTTCATGCACAAAGACGCAAGGCCCCCCGCTCTCTTGTCCATGCTTCAGCAGCAGTTCCCTCTGCAGCTCCAGCTGCTTGACCATCGATAGCACGTCCGCGGAATGGAAAAGCTGCCGGTCGATAAAGTAGATGCGGTTGCGGCGAAACGCCTCGACCTCGCTCCACGCCGGATGCCGCATGATCCGGGTAACCCATTGTTCGCTGTCGGACGTAAACGGATAGCAGACGAACATATGATCCGCCGCATATTCCGGCAGCTGCTCCATCTTCAGCTCGGTAATCATGCCTCTGCCCATGACGTGCCGGCGAACGATCTCCGGAGGCTCGAGCCTCATCGCCCGATACAGGTTATACCCCCCTCGGCCGTGAAACTCGCTGAACACCCAGACGCTGTCGGGACTAAGCTCATAGAGGCCGACCGTCTCGCCGGGGGCGATCACTTCGACGATTTCTTCCCGAATTCGCTTCGCCCGTTCCATGTAGCCGGACACGCAAGCTTCGGCCTCAGCTCTCTTGCCCAGCGCGTCGGCCAGGCGGCGCATCCGATCGACGGGGTCTCCGTAAGGGACGATCATCGTGGGCGCGACCGCCTGCAGCTTGCCGATGAGCTCCGGACCGAGCCACAGCGGAACGACGATCAATTCGGGCTCCAGATCGATCACCGGCTGCACCGACGTCCGGCCTACATCCGCGACACCCCGCAGTTCCTCCCTGAGCAGGGGATGGCTGGCCAGCCCGTAAAAGTATGAGGCTCCGACCGGCTTTACGCCCAGTGCCAGCAAGCTGCCGATCAAGTCGTAGATGACGACCCGCTTCGGCTCGCGCAAATAGGCTTTCGGCGAGAAGCCCGTCTCCTGCTTGAATTTGCGGCTTAAATACAATCCGTTCGAATAGCCGACGTTGCGGGCGATCTCGTCCAGATTGCCGCGGGTGAGCAGAAGCTGCTCCTTCGACTTGCGAATGCGGATATCGGCCAAATAACCGGCGAAGCCGACGCCGGTCTCCTGTTTGAACAGACCGGAGAAGACGCGCGGATGAAAGCCGGCCAACGCCGCCATCGCGTCCCTCGTAATCTCCTCGTTGTAATGCTGCTGCAAATAAGAGATGACCGTGCGGATCGCCGTCCGGTGATCCGGAGCCCCGGCTCGGCTCGCGGCCGCCGAACCGTTCTCGCGCAGCTGCAGCAGCAGTTCGTACAGCAGCATATCCCTGCGCATGAGCTTAACCTCGTCGACTTCCGCCGAAACGGCCAGGATGTCCCGGATAAGCTCCGCCGCCCGATAGGACGCTCCCGTCTCGATCGGCCCGTCCGCCAACCAGCGGTTCGTCCGTTCCCGGTAGACGCCTTCTTCTCCCGCCGCTTCGCTGCGGCGGACGATCAGGAAGCGAACGCAAACGACTTCGAGATGGCGCCGGTCGGCCGCCTGCATGTCCACGAGCCGATCCGGGTTGCAGAAGACGACCGTTCCCGGATTCAAAATCCACCTCTCCCCGTCGATCGACATCTGTCCCTTCCCCCCAAGCACGGCGAACAGACGGTAGCCGTCCGTCCAGCGCCTGTCCGCTCCGTCCGCCGCTTGCAGCACGGTCCGCCATGCGTCCGTACACGTATATAATTCATCCATAGGTCGTGTATCGTCCTCCGGCTTATCTTTTTTCGCGATGTACTCTCAGTTTACACGCATGCCGGCCGTCGGACAATCGCCCATCGCGGACTCCGTCGGTCTGCGGTTGCGGGGCTTGTCGCCGCGTTAGACGACTGACGGATTTTTTTGTTGCGCAATTACTGTATACGTAATATACTGTTTATTAAACACACAGTTTAAACGAAACAGAGAGGAGCATTCGGATGAACCAGCTCGCCATTGAAACGAAGGGTTTGAAAAAAAGCTTCGGCAAGCAAGTCGTGCTGAACGGAGTCGACCTGTCCGTGGCTTCCGGCAGCATCTACGCGCTGCTCGGACCGAACGGAGCCGGCAAGACGACGCTGATCTACATTCTGTCTACATTGACGGCCGCGGATGCGGGAGAGGCAAAAATAACGGGGTACGACGTCGCTGCGGAAAAAACGAAAGTCAAACATTCCATCAGCTTAACCGGCCAGTTCGCGGCCGTGGACGAAATGCTGACCGGCGAAGAAAACGTTCGGATGATCTGCCGTCTCTCCGGGCTGTCTTCCGCAGAATCGAAGGCCCGCACGGCGGAACTGCTGAAGCGGTTCGAGCTCGAATCGGCAGGTAATAAGCGGGTCAAGTCTTATTCGGGCGGCATGCGCAGAAGGCTCGATCTCGCCGTCAGCCTTGTCGTCGAACGGCCGGTACTGTTTCTGGACGAACCGACGACCGGTCTCGATACGATCAGCCGACAGACGTTATGGAAGATCATTCTTCAGTTGAAGGAACGGGGCATTACCGTTTTCCTGACGACGCAATACTTGGAGGAAGCGGACCAATTGGCCGACATGATCTCGGTCATCGATGGAGGTCGGATCGTCGCTACAGGGACCCCCGCGGAGCTGAAAGCCCGAGTCGGCGAGGAAGTGATCGAGCTGCGGGATCGCAACGAGACGCTGTTGCAGACGGTGTCCACGTCCGGCACGATCTCCGACGTCCGCCAGACGCTGTCCGAGCTCGCTCCCTTGTTCCCGCCGGACACGCGCGTCAGTCTGCGCAAGCCGAGCATGGACGATGTGTTCCTGGCCCTTACATCCCAACAACGATTGGAGGAATCGGTCTCATGAATCTCTCTTCCCGTCCGGCGCCCGCTTCGGGGTCTTTCCTCGTCGCCAACGCCGTCTTCATCGGCCGCAGCATTCGCCTAAGCCTAAGGAACGTGGAGGCCTTGATTATGGCCGTCATGCTTCCAGTGATGCTTATGCTGCTATTCACCTACGTATTCGGCGGAGCGCTCGATCCGGGCGGCAACTATGTCAACTATGTCGTCCCGGGCATTATTCTGCTGTGCGCCGGCTTCGGATCTTCCAGCACGGCGGTCGATGTCTCCATGGACATGACAAGCGGCATTATCGACCGCTTCCGCACGATGCCGATCCACAGCATGGGCGTTGTGACCGGACATGTCGCCGCCAGTCTCGCCCGTAACTTGCTGGCCACCGCGATCGTCATCGGCGTCGCTTGTCTCGTCGGCTTTCGTCCTACCGCCGGCCCGGCGGAGTGGCTGGCGGCGCTCGGGGTCATCGTGCTGTTCATTCTCGCCTTTACTTGGTTGTTCGCCGCGATCGGATTGGTCGCGGGCAGTCCTTCCGCGGCCAGCGGCTACGGCTTCGCCCTGCTATTTCTTCCCTATTTGTCCAGCGCGTTCGTGCAAACGGAGACCATGCCGGGCTGGCTGCAAGGCGTCGCCAACCATCAGCCTATCACTCCGGTCATCGAGACGATTCGCGGTTTACTGACCGGCACGCCGATCGGCGATCAGGCTTGGCTGGCCGTCGGCTGGTGCGCGCTTCTTATCGTCGGCTCGGTCGTCTGGTGCAGCATTTCGTTCAAACGTAAAGCTGGACGCAGATAAAATAAAACGGCGGCGCGCATCGGCATTCACCGGGCGCACCGCCGTTTTATTTATCCGTTTTTCTTATCCAAATAATGCTGAACGCCGTCTAAAATTCTCTCCAATCCGAAATCGAAGTCGTCGCCGACCGTGCTTATCTGATCGTTCTCCCCCGCGTAGGTTCCCGACATGACGATCGGATACAGGTGAGGGTAGCTGTCCGGCTTGACGAGCTGCTTCAGCGCCGCGCTGTATTCCAGTCCGTTGAACGTATCCGGATTGGCCCCTGCCTTAAGCGCCTGGCCGAAGTCGCGGTTGATCAATCCGACGGAGCGGCTGTAGCTGCTTAGAAGCAGCAGGATCGACATTTTCTCATGCTCGTTCAGCGGAAGGAACCGCATCGTCCCCAGCATCCAATCGACGATCTTCAGCGTGTTCGGCATGATCGGGATCGAGGTTATCGGAATATCCCCAAACCAGGGATGCTTGACGAACACTTCTACGCACGCCCACACGTACTCCCGCATCTCGGCCCGCCAGTCTCCGTCCTTTCTCTCCGGGAGCTCGACGTCGCTTACGGAGTCGTACATCAGCATGAGAAGATCGTCCTTGCTCGCGATATATCGGTAGAGCGACATCGTCGTATAGCCCAGGGACGACGCGACGCGGCTCATCGATACGGCGGAAAGACCCGCCTGGTCGGCCAATGCGACCGCGGCGTCCACGATCTTCTTGACGCTGAGTTCCCCTTTCGGTCCCCGTGTCGAAGGCTTCGCCAGCCCCCACCCGAGCCTGGCGCCGTTCGGCAGCTTTTTCAACGCCTCCTCGTCCAATCCATCCCGATCGTTCCCGTTGCGTTTCCGTTCCATCGTTCTCTCCTCGAAGTGTCGGCGGGCCTCGACCGAGAGCCGCGCAGTAATTGTATACGATGTAAACAGTATATCACATTCCGCTTAAGCGAGCCCGTATTCCTGCACGGAACGATCTATCGTGCGAATGCGTCCACCGCGGTACAGTTTCGAGCGTCCTCTCGGCTCCCCATGAAGGAACTTGGCGTCCCGCTTCGCTATTGGGGCATTTTGGCCTTGTCCATGTATAACAAGTTCCAGCGATGGCCGTCCAGATCGGCGAATCCCGCGCCGTATGTCGATCACGGCGCGGGCGCATCCTCCTCGAGCCATCGGACTTCCAGCAGCTTGCGGGCGGAGACGTCGTATACGTATTCTCCGGAATAGGCCTCGTAATCCGCACCCGTCCATTGGAACGATACGCGCAGGCTGCGGTCGTCCAGCCATTCCTCGGAACGGAATTCCGGGTCGGGCCGGGCTTCGTGCACGGTCGTCTTCCGCTCCGTTTGCCTCCGCACCGTTTCCAAATCCGGAAGCGCGATCTCCGAGCCGTCCCTCGCGTCTACGACGAGCGAGCCGCCCCATATGCGCGCCATGTAGGACACCGCCACGTAGCGGCTGTCCGCCGACCAGAGAAAGGAATGGCTGTAATAGCCCATCGTCGACCATAGCTCCTTGCCGGAAGCCCTCTTCACCAACCGGATGCCTTCGGCCGGATACAGCCCGCCTGCGGTAATTCCCTTGTTGACGCCGTAGGCTTCCGCCAAGTATCGGCCGTCCGGAGACTCCGCGGTCTCGTTGTTCACGCCCGGTTCGGCGGTCTCGCTCTCCTCCGCGGACGGGCCGTTCTCGAAACGAAAACCGGTTAACTCGTACTTTCCTTCCTTAAACTCCACGTCCGCGATCAGATCGCCGACGTACTCCGATACCGGTTGGTCCTGTCCGCGTATGCCTATGCCGATTCGGGTTCGAAATTCCCGCGATTTGTCGCCCGCCTGCAAAGACACTCCGTTCTCTTCGGCGAACAAGGATATTCCCCGTTCGGGGACGGAGGCCAGCAAATAGGACCGGAAGGGCTCGTCCTCGCGCGAAGGCTCCCGAACCGAATCCTCAGCCGCCGCGGCCTCGCCCGAAGCCCCTCCTGCAATTCCCGCCGCGGATTCGAAATCTGCCGCGCCGATCCCTTCGCCCCGGTTGCCGCAATCCCCGTCGGCGCAGGGAGCCGTAAGCAATGAAGCCGCCGCCAAGCAGGCAAGTAAGAACGCTCTTTTTTTTCGAAGATGAATGGACACGTCGTGCCGCCTTCCGCCGATATTCGTTTCGTCTATTGGACGCAAAGAAACTGGAAAAAGTTTCAAAGAATATCAAGTTGCGGCGATCCAATTCGCAACCGCTTGCGTAAGCCGCTCTTTTTTCGCCTCCACGTCGTTCATATCCGCAAGCTTGACCGTCGCCCTGTCGGCCGCGGCCCACTCCAGCAGCCCCGTTTCGTCCCGATATTCGAAGCTGTCCCGATTCGTTTTGGCGCCCCTGTGAAAGACGAGCAGCAGCCCGCCGCCCTTGCTCCGCAAATTCATCGTAATGCGATCTTCGCCGTTGACGCAGAAGCTCGGCGCGTTCCACTTGATCTGCTCGGTCAGCCGCTCGTCCGCCGCCAGCACGATGCGCCGCACCGCTTCGATTTCCGGCTTCAGCGGATGCTCAAGCTTGCTTAAGTACTGTTCGACCTGTTCCGTTCCCGACATTGTCATCGCCAATCCTCTCCTCTTACTCGAATTTTCTACAGCCCAAGTCCCGTCGGCCAACCGGCCAACCGCTCCTCCCTCGCCTTGCCGTCGTTGTTCTCCTGCTTGATCTTGCCGAGCCACCAGAAGGCAAGCCTTATAAGGGGGTCGTGATTGCTTGCGCCAAACAAGCTTCTTCATCACGTATACGCCATCCTTAGTCACGGCCAGCCCTACAAAACCTGAAATCCACATTTTTTCATGGCCTTCACGCGAATGAAGGTTATTTGTCTTGCCTAGATAAGAGTATATCAGTTATATCAGTTATATCAGTTATATCAGTTCTAACCACGCTAAAGAGCTTGACAAACCTTAGCTGGATTTAGGAGCGCATAACATCGGGAAGGAGATACATGCACGACGACATTCCCTATCGATCATGCTTGCGTACGACTGTTCCGGCTCCGGGATTTCCTCGTTAGCGAAGCTACCGCCACCCGACCCGCTGCATGATCTCCGTCGCCTGTCGACTGAATTGCGCGAGAGCGGCGAAATCAAGTTTCTGAGGCTGAAACTCTCCCCAATCTCGTAATAAGTCCGGGATAGTCGCTTCGGCATGCACCGGGAACTCGTAGCTTTTCTGCGCCAGCAGCGTCTGTCCTTCCTTGCTCACCATATAGGAAATAAGCGACAGCGCGGCTTCCTTGTTCGGCGCGTGCTTCGCCAAGCCGACGCCGCTGAGATTCAGATGCGCGCCGTTCGTTCGTTGATTGGGATAGAAGATTCCCACTTGCTTCGTAGCCTCGGCTTCCTCCGGATCTCCCGAATTCAGCATCTGGCCGAGATAATAAGTGTTCACCAGCGCCACATCGCCAATGCCTTTGGCAATGGCCTGTATTTGATCCCGATCGCCGCCGACCGGCTCCCGGGCCAGATTATTCGCGATGCCTCTCGCCCATTCTTCCGCAGCTTGTTCTCCGTTCAAAGCAATGAAAGAAGCCATCAAGGATTGATTGTACGGACTGGTCGAAGATCGAACGAGCAATTTGCCGCGCCAGCGCTCGTCGGCCAACGCTTCATAGGTAGATAACTGCTCCGGCTTGACTCGGGCTTTCGCGTACGCGATGACGCGGGCTCTTGACGCGATTCCCACCCAATAAAGCTCCGGATCGCGCAGATGGGCCGGTACCCGCTCTCTGATTTCCTTGGAAATTATCGGCTGCAGCACGTCCTCTTCCTTGGCGTGCTGCAGCATCCCGCCGTCCACGGCAACGAACAAATCCGCCTCCGTCGTTTCCCGCTTCATCCGCTGCACCAGCTCCTCGGCCGTTCCTTTCACCTCAACGACCTTAATGCCCGTCTTTTTCTCGAAAGCGTCGTACAGTATCCGATCCGCGTTGTAGTGCCTCGCCGAATAGATATGGATAACTCCCGTCGTATTTCCCGCATCCGGCAAATGAACATGGCGCTGCGCGGTCTGACCGCATCCCGTCAACGCCAGCGCCAGGAACAGCAGCAACGCTCTAGCGCAATGCTTCATTCTCCTCCCCCTCCGCGGCCGGCCCGTCCGTAAGCGCTGCGGACTCCGGCGTTGCTTGTTTGCCCAGCAAGGGCAATTGAATCGTCACCGTCGTGCCTTCGCCCTGCCGGCTCGATATTCCGATGCTTCCGCCTGCCTGCTCCACGAGCCGCTTGGCAATAGATAAACCCAGCCCGTAACCGCCGATCTTGTCGCTTCTCGATCTTTCGGCTCGATAAAACCTGTCCCAACTGCGCGGCAAATCCTGCTCGGACATCCCGATCCCGAAATCGGTCACTTTCAAGACGGCGAACCGGCCGTCCAGACAGGCCGTCATTACGATTTTGCGGCTTTCTCCCGAATACTTCACGGCGTTATCCAGAACGATCAAAGCGACCTGCTCCAGGCGCGAAGCGGCGATGGCCACTCCGTGTCCGGCAAGCTTCTCCGCGTCCGACTCGAACTGAAAAGACGGATGAACCATTCGCAAATTTTTCACGGCCCTCTGCAGGACTCGCTTCGGTCCGACGCAGGCATTGGGCTCGTCGCCAAGCGGCTGCTCGGCATGCGTCAGGGAGAGCATCTCCTGGACGAGCCCTTTCAGTCTGGCCAGCTCGTCGAGCGAAATCTGCAACGACTCGTCCAATACCGCCGAGTCGCGCTTCCCCCATCGCCGGAGCATTCCGAGATGCCCTTCCAGAATGGCAATCGGCGTACGGAGCTCATGGGAAGCATCCTCGACGAATTGCTGCTGCTGACGGGCGGATCGCTCCAGTTGGTCCATCATTCCGTTAAACATTTTTTTCAACGAGTATATTTCATCATGCGCCCCGTCCAGAGTCACTCGTTCCTGCAACCCTTTTTCCTTTACCCGGCGCATCGTTTCATTCACGGTTTGCAATGATTTCAGCATCTGCCTGGCCAACAGCCAGCCCCCCGCCGCGCTGATCAGCACGGCTCCCGCGCTGCAAAGCAGCATCACCCGAAAAAAAACCGCGATCATTCTATCGTATTGCTCCATGCTGCGGACAATTTCCACATAACCGTCAAATCGATAAATCGTCAGCGGGCCGCTTCTGCTCAGAACTTGGTCTTCCGTCCAATTTTCGGGCATGTCCCGCGATACGGCGACAATCGGAGTCCCGTCCCGATCCAACAGTCTGATCAGTTGCCGGTCCCGGTTCACGCGCTGCAAGTAGCTTCGCACCGCGGCATAATCTCTTTCGGCGATATCGTATTCCTTGGCCAGCAAGTAGTTGGAGATTTCTTGCAGCTCCCGCTCCATGTCCTTCTGCTCCTGGCTGACCGTCCATCTCTCCGCGACGACCGATTGAATCCCGTTGTATGCGGCAAAAAGGAAGAACAGCAGGAATGACGACCATAGCGTTAACCTCCACTTGATCGGGATTTGGGCATGACTGCTTAGAATGCGCTTGACTAGGTTGTCCGCATGATATAACCTATTCCGCGCACGCTCTCTATGCAACTGGATTCCCCCGGAAGATCAATTTTGTTCCGCAAATAGCGAACGTACACATCGACGACATTGTTGTCTACCGCCCGGTCGTACCCCCAAACCCGATCCAACAGGCTTTCCCGGGACAGCACTCGGTTGACATTGGACATGAACGCTTCCAGCAGCGCGAATTCGCGCTTGGTCAGCGATATCGTCCGTTCTCCTCTGCGCACGGTCCGCGCGTCGCGATCCATGCTTATCGACGCCGCGCGCAGAACGGACCGGTCCTGCTCCAGACTCTCCGTCTGCCGGCGGAACACGACGCGGATACGGGCGAGCAGTTCTTCGATGGCGAACGGCTTGGCGATGTAATCGTCCGCTCCGCTATCCAGACCGGAGACCCGGTCCGACACGCTGTCTCTGGCCGTGATGATCAGCACCGGCACTCTCTTGGCCTTGCGGATTTCGCCGCAAAGCTTTAAGCCGTCCATACCGGGGAGCGTCAAATCCAGCAAGATGAGATCCCAGCTTTCCTGAATCGCCATCTGCAATCCGGAAATTCCGTCCGCGGCTACGCTCACGTCGAAGGACTCGTGCCGTAATTCCAGCTCGATAAAACGGGCCATATTTTTCTCGTCCTCAATCAGTAGAATTCTCCTCACCGCCCGCTCCCCTTTCCAGTGCGTCCAGGCTCCGATTGATTTCATTCTAATTGATAATTGTTATCAGCGTCAAACCGTAGCTCCGACGTCAACGACGCGATCGCAAATGACTTCCGTGTCCGCGCGGTCATGCGAAACGAACAGACAAGTCGTACTTTCCGTTCGCAATATCTCATGCAGTTCTTCGCGAATCGTCACCTTCAGATCGGCGTCGAGATTGCTGAACGGCTCGTCCATCAACAGCACGACCGGCCTCGGGGCCAAGGCGCGCGCCAGCGCGATCCGCTGCTGCTGGCCGCCGCTCAACTGATGGGGATAGCGATCGGCATACTGCGGCATTTGGATCAGTTCCAGCATTTCCCGCAGCCTCTTCTGGCGTTCCGAGCGCGGAACGCGGTGCAGGCCGAAGCGGATATTTTCAGCCGCCGTCAGATGGGGAAACAGCGCATAGTTCTGGAATACCATGCCAACGCCGCGATCCTCCGGCTCGACATGGATGCGTTCATCCGTCATCACCTTGCCGTTCAGAATAATTCGTCCGTTCTCGGGCATTTCAAGACCCGCAATCAACCGCAGCAAGGTGCTTTTGCCGCTGCCGCTCGCTCCTATCAGCCCAACGATCTCCCCTCTGGCCATCTGCAACGAAAACTGTTCCAGAACCGGCTGCTGCTTGCGGGCATAGCGAAAAGTCAAATTTTCCAATCGTACGATCATAGCTTTATTTCTCCCTTCCCCACCTGTTCAATACCCATACGGATAACAGGCTGATCAGCACCAGCAGCATGGACGGGGGAGCCGCCTCGTAGATCCGTTCGTCCATCGCATAACGGTAGGTGCGCGTTGCCAGCGTATCGAAGTTAAAGGGTCTCAGCAATAGCGTAAGAGGGAGTTCTTTGACGATCTCCACGAAGGCGAGCATGAAGCCGCTTAACAGCGAACCGCGCAAGAGCGGAAGCTCCACTCGCAACAACGTCTGCCAGGAGCCGCGGCCGAGCAGCCTGGACGCTTCCAGATACGAGTTCGGCAGCTTCTCGTAGCCGGATTCCAACGCGTTGTAGCCCATCGAGAAAAAACGAATGACGTAACCGGTCAATAGC
>JAEZZE010000012.1 GCA_023418755.1 Bacillota bacterium
GGGTACGGTAGATATGCATGCCCTTAAGCTTCCGATTCAACAATACCGCGACCAGCAGAGCCGTTAGCAGCTTTAACGGGACAGAGACGAATACGAACCAGAGCGTAACTCCCAACGATTTATAGAACAGCCGGTCCTCGTTGATGATCTTGTCGAAGTTGTCGAAACCGATCCGCTGAGGAGCCTCCAGCAGAGAATATTCCGTAAAAGAAAAATACGCGGATTGTATCATCGGCCAGAAGGTAAACAGAAAAAAACCTAGCAGCCACGGCGCAATAAACAAATAACCCGCAACCGGACTTTCCCATTTCCTTCCGAACTTTATTTTTTTGCTGCGAACACGGACTTGCCCATGATTAGCCGTCGATTTGTAAACGCTGTTAACTCGCTCGCCCATGGCGGTGTCACTCCTTGCTGAATTGATCGTTGTACATCAAGAATACCGAGATAAATCGCTTTCATAAATAAGAGCAATCCCTAAACTCTTTCACTTTTTAATAAACTTGGAGCGGATTTCCGGGAACATGATATACGGCGTATACGGCGGAACTACCTCATACGAATAAGAGACACTTGGAAAACTATTTGAACGGGAAAGACCCAGAAGGCTTGGAGTAGAGAAGAAAGACAAGGGGGGTTTTACAAAGGGTGAAAATGAAAGGACGCACTTCGTACAGAAGAAGTGCTGGTTAGCAAATATAGAAGGAATGAACGATTACGGAGTTGTGGTGTGCCATTGCAAATGTATGACGGAGCGATTAAGGAGGGGTTGGGCAGAATCAAAAGCGGTTGCGGATATTACCTTTCTGTCATAGACGACGCCCTCGCGGATCACCTCATCGATCAAGATGGATACGACGGGCGGGCTAGGCTTCGTCTTGCAGGCAAGCTCCGCGGGAGATCGGCCCGTTGCGTAAATCTAGTGAAGCAGCAGCGATGAGTTGATGTCGCGCATCGTCCGCCGATTCCCGATTTTGCTCATTGCCGGCTCCCGCTTGTCGCCGTAAGGTTGCGATTGTCCGCCTACAGCCCTTGATTGGTCAACTTAACGACGTCCAGAAGAGGGATTTTGTCTTGCGTTTGGTCCGCGAACAACCAGGGTCCCTGAACGTGGTCGACGAACAGAACTCCGTTCAGATGATCGATCTCGTGCTGGATGCACCGGGCCAGAAAACCTTCTCCCTCCAGCTCGACCGTCTCGCCTTGCCGGTTCATCGTGGTGATTTTGACGTAGTTCGCCCTTTTCACGAAGCCGTGGTATCCGGGATAAGAGAGGCAGGCCTCCGCCCCCTCCTGTTCTCCGCTCGCCTCGATAATCTCGGGATTGATTAATTCGATCAAGCCGTCGCCGCAGTCCATGACGATCACCCGCCGCAAAATGCCGACTTGAGGCGCGGCCAGCCCCGCGCGGCCTTCCGCCGCGTACAGGGTCTCCGCCATATCGTCGAGCAGCTTGGCGATTTTCGGTGTGACCGTCTCCACCGGTTTGGCCTTCTTCCGCAAAATGGATTCCCCGAAAGGAACGATAGGCAATACGGACACTTATGATTATGCTCCCTTCGTCTGATCGGGAGAGGTGTGGATCCACAGGTCTCCGGGCGAGCATTCCAATGCCGTGCATAAGGCGTCCAGCGTCTCGCTCTTCATCTGCTTGGGCTGATCGTTGATAAGCGCGCCGATGGACGGCGCGGACAGCCGGTAACCCGCTTTATCCTGCAGCAGCCGCAACAGCTGCGCGCCCGACCGCACGCCTCTCTCCAGCATGACTTTGCGAAGCACCCACTCCAGCATCCCGCGACCTCCTCTCCTCAAACCTCTGACTATTTAACCAGCGCCTTAATATATTAGGTGTCACCTAATATATCATAGTGCTCCGACGGTCACAAGGTTCCATTTTCACCCTCCCGAACCGCTATGTTCTGCAAGGGAGGCCGCCCGCGGCTAACGGCCTCCCGGATCTCTAACTCCGCCATTCCTCCGGGAGCAGTCGGGCGAATTTCGGCTGCAAGTAACGATCGTCGGCGAGCATCAATCGCCCCCGGTCCCGCTCGGTGCGAATGAGCCGTCCCCCGGCCTGCAAAACCTTGTTGATGCCCGGGTACACGTAAGCGTAGTCGAAGCCGTTCGCCCCTCGCTCGTCGAAGTGGCGGCGGATCAGATTGCGCTCCAACCCAAGCTGCGGCATGCCTACGCCGACGACGGCAACGCCGTTCAACCTGTCCCCGGTCAAGTCGATCCCTTCGGAGAAAATGCCCCCCATTACCGCGAAGCCGATCAAAGTCCCTTCGTTCGCCGCGTCGAACCGGGCCAAAAACCGTTCCCTGTCCTCCTCCGCCATATCGGGCGTCTGAAGCAGCGTTTGCCAGCCCTCCTTAGCAAGGGCCGCAAACTCCTCGAAGATGCCGTTCATATATTCGTACGAAGGGAAGAACGCGAGATAGTTGCCCCGCCTCCCTCCCGCAAAATCCAGCAAAGTCGAAGTCAACCGCTCCCTCGTCCTCTCCCGGTCCGCGTACCTCGTCGAGAGCGGGACGATCTCCGTCTCCCACTGTTCTTTCGCGAACGGCGATTCGAGCGTCACCGAGTAGTCCTCCTCCCCGGCGCCGAGCATATCCATGTAATAACCCAACGGAGACAGCGTCGCCGAGAAGAAGACGTGCGCCAGAAACCCTTTGCCTGCCTCGGCAAGCAGATGCGACGGATCCAAGCAGAACATTTTCAGCTTCGTCTCGTTCCGTTCGAACTCCGCATACGCGACGTAGCGTTCGTCGTAGAGCTTCCCTGTCCGAATCCAACCCGCCGCGGCGAAGTACGCGTTCAGCAGCCGCTCGCTTCCCGCGCCCGGGCCGCCGCCGGCCAGCTCTCTCTCCGCCCGCGCCGCGAACTCCTCGACCAGCTCCAGGAGACCTTCCGGAACCTCGTCGGAGACGAGCGTTTGTCCCCCGGCTTGCTTCTTCAAGGCGATAAACCGCTTGTTGATCGCTTTGGCCGCCGCGTGCAGCGAAGGGCTGATTCCCTTGAACTCCCGCTCCAGCTCCAGAAACTCCCGCTTCTCCAGCACGGCCGAATACATCTCCCGCGCGCGGTCGACAAGATTGTGCGCCTCGTCCACGAGCAGGGCGGTCCGCTTCTTCCGCTCTCCCGTCAGCCTCTTCAAGGAAACTCTCGGATCGAAAATATAGTTGTAGTCGCCGATGACCGCATCCGCTCCGTACGCCGCGTCGAGCGACATTTCGAACGGACATACGACGTGCTTGCGCGCGAATTTCTCGATCGTCTCCCGGCGGATCAGCGTTTCGCTGCCGAGCAGGTCGAGAATCGCCTCGTTGATCCGATCGTAGTAACCGTTCGCGTAAGGACAACGCTCGGGGCGGCAATCCACCTCGTCCCGGAAGCAGATTTTCTCCTTTGCCGTAATCGTCACGGACCGCAAGACGAGCCCCCGCTTCGCCATGAGCGCCAGCGTATCCTCCGCGGCAGTCCGGGTAATCGTTCTGGCCGTAAGGTAGAACAGCTGCTCCAGCTTGCCCGTTCCGATCGCTTTGACCGCGGGGAACAGCGTCGAGACCGTCTTCCCGATGCCGGTCGGAGCCCGGGCGAACAGCTTGCGTCCTTCGTCGATCGTTTTGTAGACGGCCCCCGCGAGCTTCCTCTGCCCTTCGCGGTAACCGTCGAACGGAAACCCCAGCCCGGCTATGCTCTCGTCTCTCGCCCGTCTATTCCGGACCAGCATGCGCGCATACGGAGCGTACGCTTCCGCCACGTCCCGCACGTACGCCTCCAGATCGGCCATCGTTTTCTCCCGTTCGAATCGCCTGATTTCCTCCGTGTCCGTCTGGACGTAAGTCAACCGGACGCGAAGCCGATCGGCGCCCTTCTCCGCCGCGTACATGTAGGCATAGAAATACGCTTGCGCCCAATGGACCTCCGGCGTCTCGTTCTCCGTTATCGATGCGACGTCCCGGACCGTCGATTTGATCTCCTCGATCGTCGCCTCGTCGTTATCTCCGAGCAGCAAGCCGTCGCAGCGTCCGTCGACCGCGAACAGGAGATCGCCGCAAGCGATCTCCGCGCTCAAGATTACCTCCTTGCGATCGCGCTCCCCGTACTTCGCCTGCAGCTTCTGATGCGCTTTCGTTCCTTCGGCCAACGCGCTTGCCGCCCGGAAGCCGGAATCGAGACTGCCGCTACGAAACACGTGCTCTACGAGCGCCCTGACGGACAGGGATAGGGTATCGATCATGATGCGCACTCCCCGCAACAGAACATTTGTTCCAGTATAACACATTCTTTGTTGGCCGCCCGCATAAGAGAGGCGCATGCGCTCCCGAGCCGCATTAACGGCGAATGGAGCGGCATGCGCCTCCGGTTTTTCGGCGACAATGCACGAGTAATTATTCCTGCGTCGGGACGAGGCGATACAGCCGAGCCAGCAGGACGGCGGCTTCGGCCCGGGTCAGGCCGTCGTTCGGGCGAAGCCTCTGCCGGTCATCCCCTTGGATCAGGCCGATGCCGACGCTGCGCGAGAGCGCTTCGTAAGCGGCGGGCGACAGCTTCGATGTATCCGCGAACGCTTCCAGCGCGTTCGGTTTGGGCGGGAGACCCGCCGCGTTCTTCGATCGCAGCAGTCGGTCCAGGAGGATCGCCGCCTCCAATCGGGTCAGATTGCCGCCCGGATCGAAGGTATCCGGCGTTCTGCCCAGAATCAGTCCCGCTTTCGCGGCCGACGCCACGTCCTCGGCGTACCAGCTTCCCTCCTTCACGTCCGCGAAGGGTCGAGAGGTCCCGGCCGTCTGCAAGCCGAACGCCCGCACGATCAACGACGCGAACTCCGCACGGGAGACCTTCGCGTTCGTTCCGAACTTCCGGTCGCCTACGCCTTGAACGATCTGCTTGGCCGCCAGTTCGGTCACCGCGTCGTACGCCCAGTGGGAACCCGGCACGTCCTCGAATTCCTTCGCGTATTCCAGAACCGCGTAGCGGCTGAAATGACGGATGTCGGCCGATATTCGGTTCTCCGCTGCCATCCGGCCGCCCTCGTAGCGAAGCGCGCCGTCTTCGCCCAAGTAATAGACGCCCAGCAGTGAGGTTGAGACGCCCGATTCGACGTCGAACGTCAAGCGGATGGGATGATCGAACTCCCGAACAGGCACAGGAGATTCGCCGTCCTCGCCCTCAAGAGACAGGCTCAGTTCGTAAAGTCCGCCGGCGAGCTTCAGCCTGGCCCCGGCGGACGCTTCGAAGTCCCCGATCGCGGAAGCCGCTTCGTCCGCCGCCGCTCTGGCCATACGCAGAGAAAGGCTCCACTCCTTTAGTCCCGCGGCTTGCGCTCCCCGGATGAATTCCCCGACCAGCCCGTCCGGCAAGATCAGCGTTATTCCCGGTCCGCCGAATTCGAAGGTTCGGGAGGAATGCTCCTCTAGCAGGCGCCCGGCCAACCGGACCGTCCGCGCCCCATCGGGCAGCGCTAGCTTGACGACCCCGTCCGGCTGCGCGGCGATCGACTCGCCGCGAACCGTCCAGACGCCCTCGGACACCTCGCCTCCCGAGCCGCCCGAGCCGCTTCCTGAGCCGCTTCCTGAGCCCGCGCCCCCTCCGGAGCCTCCACCGCCTCCTCCTCCGCCGGAGCTTCCCGGGACGATGACGAGCATGACCGAGGCTTCTCCCCGATCCGTTACGGCCTTGGCCCGGATCTGCCCCGCGCTCGTCGCCGCCGGGATGGCAAGCCAAGCGGCGTATTTGCCCTGCGCGTCGGTCGTCGCCGTCGCCGAACTGCCTGCCGCCCGCACCGTCACGACGGCGCCTTCCGCAGGCGTTCCGTCTACCTGACCGACCTTGCCGCTCAGGCGGACGCCGGAACCGGCCGCAACCGACGATGCCGGGGCATCCAGCGTCACGATATGACGGCCGTCGACCTGCTCCGGCGCGCCGACGGCCAGCATGCCGCTCGCGCTGTCGCGCAGCACTTTGACCGCCCCCGTTCCGGGTACCGAATATTCGGCGTAAGAACGAACCGGATACAGGATAAGGGCGTCGATGTCGGCCGGAACGAGCGGGTCCGGATTTTCCAGCTTCAGCGGAACCGTTCCGCGCGGAAGCTCGACCGTATCGATGCGTTTGATCTGGACCGAATCCGCGATCGCGCCCTGCAAGCTCGCCGTCTTCGGAGCCCGATCGCCCAGACCGACCGATACTTTGGCTTTCGGGTCGGCGATATAGCTGAGCATGACGTCATAGGTTCCTGCCTCGGGAATTTCAAGGTCGAACGTCTTCGCCTGTCCCGGAGGCATCCGCACATAGCTGGACCCCGACAAATCGGTGTTGGAATAGCGAATTTCCGGTACGCTCATCCGGTACAGCTTCCCTTCGGTCACCACGGCGTAGCCCTCATGGGGAGGGTTTTTCGTAGAGCTTGCCGCGAAGACGATCTCCAGCTTCGCCGCCCCTTCGGGAATTTTCTCCAAAGGCGTCGTACGGACCGCCCCCGCTCCCGAGTACCAGGTGCGGGCATGGTACTTCATATCGTTCGCGTCCGCCACCTTGATCTTGTCCCCGTTCGCCAGCACGGCGTATACCTCGGCTCTCAGGGTCGTATCGAACTCGACCCGCGCCGCGAACTCCAGCTTCACCGCATCTCCCGGACGGAAGCTTGAGGCGTCGTCCCCGACGGGCAGCTCCGTCCGCAACGAACCTCCGTCGAACAGCCTGACGTTGTTATATCCGGCGCCCTCCACGAACAAAACGCGGCTTCCCGTCCATTCGGGGTAGATCTCCGTCTCTTCCCCGACGGCCCGGGCATCCTCGTAAATTTTCGCTTCGTCCGTTCCCGAACCCGCGTCCTGCTTGACCAGCGCCGCGGCGGGATCGTTCAGCAGACCGAACGGGAAAGCCATGGCCTCGTCGGGCGGAGCCGCGCTCTGATAGAGCCCTTCCGCTTCCACCGTCTTCGCCCCGTTCCCGGCCGTCTGCCGAGCGAACAAGTACGGGCGCGCGATCGGATTGTCCAGCACCCTGACCAGCGCGCGAATCGCCTCGTCCAACGACTCCGCCCCGCTGTTGATGTTTACCTCGTCCGCGTGCAGACCGTCGTACGCATAGCCTTCCTCCTGGTTGAACATCGCAAAGCCGCGCGCGTTGTTTCCGGTCCACCACGAAGCCGCGATGCCGGCCAGAACCGCATACTTCTCCTTGCCCGTCACTTCGTGCAGAGCCAGCAGGTTATCGACGTAGCTGGCCGTTCCGTACTGGATGAGCGGATACGGCTTCTTGTTCGGATGCATCGTCTCGGCCCGGCCGGAGATCAGCAGATCGCCCAGAAAGCTGTCCGCCGCGTGTTCCGCCGCTTCGATCCAAGCCGCGTTCCCCGCGATTCGTCCGGCATAGGCCATCGCCCGTACTTGAATGCTGTTCCACTCGTCCCAGTTATGGAAGCCGGCGACTCCGTCGTAATGATGCATGAACCCGCCGTACGGATAATCCCTGTAATCTCCCGCCTTGGCCTGCATGAGCCCTTCCCCGAGCTTGCGGATCGATTCGCGGATCGCGCTTCGGATCGATTCGTCCCCGGCCGCCTTCCAATGCTCCGAGAGCGCGTTGATCGCGGATGAGGTCAACCAAGTGTCTCCGAGCAGCAGCCACTTGGCCGTACGCACGCCTCCGTTATCGGAGTATTGGCCGTAATAAGGATCGGTCATCTCCTTCAGCCGCTTCAAACAGAGGGCCAACCGGGCTTCGACCCTTGCCGCGAGGGCGGCATCCTCCGCCTTGAGCCGGGGAAGCGCGGCCGCCATCGCCTCGTAGGAGCGCACCGCCCACCAGCTGAAGCTCTTCCGGGAGGAGGCGCTGTCCTTCGAACGGATCGTGCCGTCCGGATCCCGCACGACGAAGTTGTCGAAGTCCCCGTCTTCATGCTGCATCCACATGAGGAACTCCAGTCCCCGCTTGATTTTATCGTAGCTGAGCTCGTCGCCGTACTTGCCGTAATGCTCGGCGAAGGCGATCACCGCCCGCGACACGTCGTCCGCCGAGGCGAAGCCCTCCTGCGGATCGCCGACCCAGGCGTAGCCTTTGGACGGGTCGCTCCGGTCGACCGGCTCGGAGTACAGATGCGTCACCATCATCGGAATTCCGTCGATCGTCACGTCTTCGTTCATAAAGCGGAAATGCTTCAGGTTCAAATAGAATTCGTCGGTACGATGAAGCGCGAACTTGCGGAAGTAGGACGCATCCTTCTCCGTCAATTGGCCGTCCGCGTCAAAATCCGCTCGCGAATCGAATTCGCCGCTCGCGATTTTCGCGGCCAGCCAGGCCTCGTCGTTCTCGTCCACCTCCGAATCCCCGTTCAGATCGTAGAGAGACGCCGCGGCCCGCTCCGCGGTCACCTTCAGCCCCTTCAAGCGGACCGGAACGTTCGTCTCGTTGTGCAGCTCGATCCACAGCTCGGAGGCCCCGTTCCTTAAGACGCCCTCATTGCCGATGACCCGGCCGCGCGAAGAGAACCATTTGCCGCGCGCTTCTCCGGCAATATCGTTCATATCGAGCAGCGTGTTCTGCCCGTCGTTCACCCGGACGAACACGCCGTCCTCCCGGTTGACCCCGTCCGGCACGAACAGCTCGGCTTGCACGCTCACCTTGTCTCCGGGCTGCGGCATCGCCGTCCCGTTGCCGACCGGCAGCGCGCGCCAGGCCGCCGCGTTCGGCCGCATCCACGCCGCGGTCCCGAACGCCGTCTTGCCGTTGCCCTCCCAGTTTCCGTCGAACGACGAGGAGAAATCGCCGTTCGCGAGCGGATACGGCTTCGTCTCCCCGTCCGCGTCGACTCCCCAGACCTCTACCTTCGTCACTTCGATCGTGCCCGCCGTATCGTTATGCAGCTCGATCCACAGCTTGTCCTGATCGGGCGGGATACGCGCTTCCAGGCTTTTCGCCGTCGTCGTCAGCTCGGCCGCGGTCCCTCTCGGGACGCCTGCCAGACTGTTGATCTCCGCGAGCTGCTCCCCCGCCACCAACCGGACAAGCACGTTGTCGTCGGTCGTCACGTCCGCGTCCAGCGTAGCGTACACCTTGGCGTATACCGCATCGTGCACGCTAGGTCCGCCGTCGGCGTTCGTAATGTCGATCGGCTGCCAGATGGCAGCACCGGGCAGCAGCTCCAAATAGCGCACCGCCTCGATGGCATCCGTCGTACCCGGCGGGTTGTTGTTGTCCCAACCCGTCAGCCCTTGGCCGAAGTCGCCGTTGTCAATCGCGTAGACGACTTGAATCGTGTCCGCGCCGCTCGCGGCGGCGGGCGGCGTCCATCCGGCCGTCCATAGCAGCAGCAAGGCAAGCGCGATCGTTCCCCATTTTCTCATTGCTTTCCCGAACCCCCTCGTAGAATATTAGGATACATAGCCCGAAAATCGAATGATTTCCTCCTTGCCTCAGCGCGTTTCGCTGCCATCATGAGTTGCTGACATCACAAGTCACTGCCATCATAACGGCCGGCCCGGCGCAACGGATATTCTCGAAAACGACGATTCATGGAATTCGGAAGGAGCGTTGTTTTCTGCAGCCTCCGCGTCCTCTCTTTCTGACATTCCCGTCGCTTTCTGCCCTATACGCGAAGAGCCGTCCCGGTCTAATCTGAAGCTGCGCTGCGGTCCGCTATATAGGTCGTTTCATTGGGTCTGCTCTTCGAGGCGGCTTCGGTTCGGCTTAAATAGCAATCGCGCCATCCATCCATTTTCGTTAAGGAGGTCTTTCCATTGCAATCAGGGGGAAAAGAACGTCATTACCGTACGACCGCGCAACGACTGCGCGCCAGAACGATCGGCGCCGCTCTGGCGCTAGCGCTTGTCCTGCTGCTCGTCTCGGCCTGTTCCGGCAGCGGATCGTCGGAGAGCAGCCCTTCCGCTTCTCCTTCGGCGTCTCCATCCGCCTCGCCGAGTACGGAAGCGTCGGAGTCGCCTTCCGCGCAGCCGTCCGCGCAGCCCGTCGAGCTCAAAGCGCTGTTCCCCGGCGACAAGCCGGTCGACTTCGAGCTCGTGCTGGAGAAGGTCAACGACAAGCTGATCTCCGACGGAATCGGCGCTACGCTGAACATTCAATTTATCGGGTGGAACGACTACGGCAACGTCACGACGCTCAAAGCCTCGGCCGGAGAAGAATTCGACATGTTCCTGGACGCCCCGTGGCTGCACATCTCTCAGATGATCAGCAGCGATTCCATTATCGCGCTCGACGAGCTTGTCGCCCAATCCCCCGAGCTGCTGAACTCGATTCCGCAGCAGATGTGGGAAGCGAACAAGTTCAACGGAAAAATTTACGGCATTCCTCTCGGCGTCTCCCAAGGCAAAATCGGCGGATTCCTGATCCGTAAAGACTTGCGCGAGAAATACGGCCTGCCTCCGATCAAGACGATCGACGAGCTCGAGCAATTCCTCTACCAGGTGAAGGCCCAGGACAAGGACATCATCCCGTTCGCCACGGACGGCCGATACGCCGACGGGCTGGTCAATCTGTTCAACACCGAGACGACCGGGGAGAACAAAGTGATGGAGATCGCCATGGACGTGTTCTACAACGGGACGAAGGACGGCAAAATCTATCCGATCTACGAGCGCCCCGGCTTCGAGGACAGCCTGAACAAGCTGAACCGCTACTTCAAGGACGGCATTCTGGAGAAGAATCTCGCCCAGCAGGAAAACTCCACCGCCCTCTTCAATCAGGGCAAAGTCGCGTCCATTCAATATTCCGGAGACGGAGTCGAAGGGCTGAAATTCACCGACGCGCTTAAAGTGCCTGGCGTGGAGCTCGAGGTCGTCATCGTCAATCCGGAAGATCCCGTCTATTCGGACTTCAAGCAATGGAACTTCCTGTGCGTGCCGGCTTCCTCCAAGCATCCCGACAAGGTGATGGCCGTCATGAACTGGCTGTCGATCAAGGAAAACCACGACCTGCTCGAATACGGCATCGAAGGCACGCATTGGACGGCGGTCGGCGACGACAAGTACGCGGTCGCGGAGGGCAGTCAATATTCGTTCCCCGGCTACGTCATCACTTGGCGGCCGACGCTGGCCCGCACGCCGGACCATATGATTCCGGACGATCTCAAGTGGTTCAACTTCACCCGGGACGCCGACAACTTCCTGCTGTCCCCTTACGCCGGGTTCACGCCGAACACCGATCCGTTCAAAACCGAATTCGCGCAGCTTAGCCCGATCAAGGACGAGATTCTGAAGCCGCTCGGCGCGGGCGTGCTCAGCGCGGAGAAGGGGCTCAAGGAATTGAAGGACCGTTACGAGAAAGCGGGCAACGCCAAAATTCTGGCGGAGCTGCAGCGGCAATACGACGAATACAAAGCTCAATAAGCGAAAGGAGACGTAAGGTAAACGCATATGGAGACATTCTCTATTCGGCCGCAATCCTGCTTGCAATTGCTGGAGAAGTACGCCGCGAACCGCCTTCATGGAACTTCCTTCAAGCTGCGGTTCGCGGAGGTCGGCGGGCGGGACGTCTACAACATTACCGCCCCCTTCGAGGCGGAAGGCGTTGCCGTGATCGCCGGACGGGTGGAAGCCCGCGACTCGGAGGACGCGGAGATCGCGTTCTTCGCCGAATGGGACGGCGTATGGCGTCCTCTACCCCGTATTCCCTCGCTGCCTTACCAGGATCCGTTCGTCTGCGCGATCGGCGGCGAATGGATCGTCGGCGGCGTGGAAGCCTGGGCGATCCCGAACGATCCGAACGGCTTCTCCTGCTGGCGAACGGTGTTCTTTCGGGGGAGGACGCTGGGCGAGCTCCGGCATTTCGCCACCGGTCCCGATCTGATGAAGGACATCCGCCTGCTGGAGCTCCCGGACGGCCGGATCGCGGTATGCACGAGGCCGCAGGGCGCCGTAGGGGGATTGGGGCAGATCGGCTTTACCCTGCTCGATTCCTTGGAGCAGCTAACCGCCCAGCGGCTGGAGCAGGCGACGATATATACCGACCAGTTCATTCCTGAGGAGTGGGGAGGAGCGAACGAGCTGCATCTGCTGAGCAACGGGGATATCGGCGTTCTGGGGCATATCGCCAGGTACGACGAAGAAGGCGATCGCCATTATTACCCGATGACGTTCGCCATTCGTCCCGATACCGGAGCCCGGACCGAGATGAAAATCATTGCCGTCCGCGACGATTTCGAGCCCGGCTCCGCCAAGCGTCCGGACTTGACGGACATTCTGTTCAGCGGTGGACTCAAGCGGCTACCCGGCGGTCGCGCGGCTCTCTACGTCGGCGCCAGCGACGCGGAGGCCCATGTCATGCTCCTGCCCGATCCGTTTCTCGAGTACGAGCAAGGCTCCCGGGATGCGCTCTACATCGCCTGATCCTGCAGCCCAAGTTAAAGAGGCTGTTCCATAAGCAAAATTGCAGGGGATGATCGATAGAAAAAGTAAGGGGTATGTACCTCCTGGAGACTGCCTCATACGCTCCTGAACTCACCTTGTAACGGGTTAACCCATTCCCATTACAGGAGCGTATAGCATCGGAAGGAGGTACATACCTCTTGCACCTTTATCATCGATTATCTTTCAGAGCAACTTTAAGCGCTTATGGGGCAGCCTCTTCATAGGAGACGATTCGGCAAAGGATAGCGGATACTTTCCGAGTCACGCGCAAAACCTTGCTACTTGGCAAGGTTTTGTCGTTGCGCCGGCATCTGCCGATACGCCTTCCGATATTGATTCGGCGTCATGCCGTACTTTTTCTTGAACGCGACGTAGAAGGAGTTGAGCGCGGGGAACCCCGTTTGCACCGAAATCTCCTCTACCGTCCGTTCGGTCTCGACGAGCAGCTCGACGACCCGCTCCAGACGCTTCTTCGCGATGTAGTCCGCCAGCGGCTGACCCGTCTCTTCCTTAAACAGCGACCGCAAATAGTTGATCGACATCTTCATCCGATCGGCCACCCACTTGGACGACAGGTTCGGGTCCGAGAGCTGCCGGTCGATCAACGCGACCGCCTCCGCGACGATCTGCTCGTTCCGGCTCGCCTTGTGCGCCGCCTGGCGCTGCAGCTCCAGAAACTCCCGGACCCGGCTCTCCAGCCACTTCTCGATCTCCTGAAGCACTTCCAGCCGGCTCATCGTCTCCTGAATGAACGGGATGTCCCAAGTCTCCCGAAGGACGTCCGACTTGCGAATCTGATTCATCGTCTTGCCGATATTCAGAATAAGCTGGGTCAGCGCCAACTGCCCTTCGGACACCGGCATATCCGTCGTATCCCGGGCAAACGTCCGCAGGTGCCGAACCGCCTCCTCTTCGTTGCCCAGCTTCAGCGCGTTCAGGATCTTCCTCTCCCGCTCCTCCGGATACTTGTACGCGGACGCCGTTTCGCGGCAAGCGGCCGATGCCGCTCCGATATATCCCCGCCCTCGAAAATAGCGTTCCTCCGCCTGCCTCAGAGTCAGCTTGTAGGCTTCGTGCATGTCAGCGTAATCCTCCAGCGAAGGGCTGACCGTAAAGCTCGCCTGTATCTCCAGATAATCCTTGATCGAAGACTGGCTCACCCGCAAATCCTCCAGCAGTTCGGCTTCGGACCGGGCTCCCGTCTCCACGATGAGCGCGACTCTGTCGCGGTCCAGATCGACGGCGGTCAGCGCGTAGCCCTTCATCGTCTCTTCGGCGATGTTGGCCATCGCGTAACGCAGCAGCCGGACTTCCTGCTCCGTATACGACGAAGCCCAATCGCAATATCCGTCGATTCTCGCGAGCACGAGCCGGATCGGCCAGCCCGGCAGCCGCATTCCGAGGTCGGCGAACCTTCTCTCCATCTCCCGTTCCGGATATTCCGCATCCTTCTCGATCAGGCCGCGCAGGAACGCGTTCCTTGCGTCCCCCCTGTAATGCCGCCACGTATTCGACAGCCGGTCGAGGCGCGATTTTTGATCCCGATAGACGCCCGACAACAGACTGAGCTCGCTCTCCGCCTGATCCTTGCGCTCCTCCCTCTGTTCCTCCGCGATGTCCCTGACCAGCCTTTGGATCGGAAAATAGATCTTTTTGGCCAGCAGCCACACGATGAACAAAGTCGCCAGCACGATCGGCACGTAGATCAACAGCGTCCAGTTCCGAAGCGCGTGAACGTTGCCGAGCAGCTGCTTCTCGGGAATGATCGAGACGATCTTCCAGCCTTCATGCCCGTTGAACGACGTGTCCGCGAATACGAGCAGAGACGGACTGCCTTGTCCTTGGATCTCCCGCCATCCGCTGGAACGATCGGACGCTTTGATCCGGTTCGCATAGTCGTTCCGAGTCCGGAACAGGTCCCGTCCCGGAGACGCGACGACCGTCCCCGTCTCGTCGACGAGCATGTACAAGCCTTCGGACGGGGAGAAATTGCGGCCGATCAGGTCGGATACCGTCCGCTCGTCGATATTGATGATCAACGTGGACGAAGATTGATTCGGCTCGTAAGGGAATACGTAGGTTAGCAGGTTGGCCTGGAAGGGGCGAATGTCGTTCAGCAGGCCTTCCACCCTGCGGGGAACGAACTTGCGGTTCAGCTGCAGTCGGGCGGGAGTCACCATCTCGAGCGCTTCCTTGTCGTAGAAATCGCCCCTCGTATAGATGCCGCTCCGGGTGTCCACGACCGTATCCGTGTAATCGTTCACCATGTAGATCGATTCGATCAGCGGGTTGTTCGCTTGGATTTTCCGCAGCGCGGACCAAATCCTGTAATCCTCGTAATAATCCTTCTCCCCGCCGAGCGCATAGGCGACGAGAGCCGAATCCCGGCTCCAGTTCTGGGCGTAGCTGAGCGTCCATTCCATCATATAGGAAGTGCTGTAGGCGGCTTTGCGCATCGAGTCTTCCATATGGCTGCCGATTTCCTTGACGATCGTGCGAGAGGACTGATAGTACATATAGAACGTGCTGATCGTCAGCCCGGCTACGCTAGCCACGATAAAATAGACGAGCATCTGCACGAACGTTTTGCGCCTTCGCAGGTTGATCTTCGCTCTGGCCAGAAGCTTCAATCCTTCTCCTCCTCTCCGGTCCTCGGCGCGCAACCCTTTTGAAAACGTTGTCATTATCCATTCTATTCGAAATTATAAATTCCAATGCGGGCCAAGGGAAGTCAAAAAGCGTTTCTCGAAAGCTTCGTTGCTTTTTGAACCCGCCGTTTCGCTGTTTTTTGACGTCATTAGGGATTTTGGCGGCTAGCCGGCCGCACCGGGCCGGGTTACGATGCGAGCATCATCGACTATGCGGGAGGATCGGTTATGGGCGGTAAGACATTCATGCGCGGATTAGGGCGTTACCCTTTTCTATATTTGCTGGCGCTGCCCGGCGTCTTGTTCGTGTTTCTGTTCAGCTACGTGCCGATGTACGGCATTCTGATCGCCTTCAAGGACTTCAACATTCGCAAAGGCGTTCTCGGCAGTCCATGGGTCGGCTTCGGCAACTTCGAGTTTTTCTTCACGACCGACAAATTGCTGCTCGTACTTCGCAATACCGTTTTCCTGAATCTGCTGTTCATCGCGGCGACGACCTGCTGCGCCGTTCTGCTGGCCCTTCTGCTCAACGAGATTCGGGTCAAATGGTTCAAGCGAACCGCGCAGTCCCTCATTTTCCTGCCGTACTTCATGTCCTGGGTCGTCATCGGTATGCTGGTGCAATCGTTCCTCGGAGGCATGCATCCGACGGTGGACGGTTGGCTGGAGAGCTTGGGAATCGCTCCGCTCAATTGGTATTACGAGGCTCACCTATGGCCTTGGATTCTTACTTTGATCCGCGTCTGGCAAGGAGCGGGCTATATGTCCATCATCTTCCTGGCCGCCGTGACGAGCTTCCCGGACGAAATTTACGAGGCGGCGCGCATCGACGGAGCTTCTAGGTTCCAGATGATGAGGCGAATTACCGTTCCTCTGCTCGTGCCGACGATCTCCATTCTGACCATTCTGGCCATCGGCAAAATATTCAACGGGGATTTCGCGATGATCTACGCGATCGTCGGCGACAACTCGATGCTGTACCCGACGACCGACGTTATCGATACGTACGTGTTCCGCTCGATGCGGGTGCTGAACGACTTCGGGATGGCCGCCGCCGTCGGACTGTTCCAATCGGTAATGGGCTTTATTTTCGTCGTGGCGGTGAACGCCCTAGTCAAGCGCTATTCGCAAGATTCCGCTCTATTCTAAGGAGGACAGACGCCAGATGATAGCCACGAAATCGGATCGAATGATGATTGCGTTCTCCTGGGGGTTTATAACCCTCTTCGCCGCGTTCTGCCTGATTCCCTTCCTGCTCATGGTATCCGGCTCGCTTACCGACGAGCAGATCCTCATCGCGGAAGGCTACAGCCTAATGC